>DASXXW010000148.1:0-7162 GCA_036502865.1 Rhizomicrobium sp. | reverse complement strand
GGCGGAGGTGCCTGCAATTGCGGCACGATCTACAAACTCGATTCCGCCGGCCATGAAACGCTGCTTCACGCCTTCTCGGGCGGAGCCGACGGCGCCTATCCCGCCACCGATCTGCTTGCCGACAAGGCCGGCAATTTCTATGGCACCACGCGGTTTGGCGGCAGCTCCAATGCCGGCATGGTGTTCCGGTTGGCGCCGGACAATACCAAGACCGTCCTGTACAATTTTCTCGGTACGAACGATGGCGGCGCGCCGCAATCGGGCGTGATCGCCGACAGGCTCGGCAATCTGTACGGCACGACGGAGCTGGGCGGCGGCAAGGATGCGGGCGTCGTTTACCGCCTGGCCCCGGATGGCAGCGAGACCGTGCTGTACAGCTTCACCGGCGGCACCGACGGCAACGAACCCTATGGCGGACTCTTCGCGGGCAAGAAAAAGGAACTCTACGGCACCACCACCTCCGGCGGCACAAACGGCCTCGGTACGATATTCGAAGTCAGCAGCAAGAGCTGAGGCCCGTTAAAATCATGGTGTGTACTTGCTCGCGGTGACCATAAATTTTCGAGAACAAACAAAATACCGTCATAGCCGGGCTTGTCCCGGCTACCCATGAACACAGTTCTATCAGCCGCATTCCGTGTTCTTGAATGGCCAGGAACGAACGCCCGGCCATGACGAAAAGATATGTCCATAGCGTAAAGTGATGGTGGTAATTACTTCACGATCCCGTTCTTGTGATGGTCATTTCGGCGCTCGGTACCGGTTGATCGCTGGATCGGTCAACCACGCCGACGGGCGCGGCACATCGCGAACAAGAAAGGCCCCGCGCTATGATCATAGCAACGGGGCCCATGTGGCATTCCATCAGGGGGTACGCGAGAAGACGCCGCCGCATCTTCTCTTTGTCAGTCCACACAATATGACGGAGCACGGGCTGGGCGTCTGTAGGGAGATGCCCTATGATCTCGCTCAAGGGTAGCTATCACGAGATATAAAAAGGAATCGTCCGGCGCCGGGCCGAAAGGATTCATATGTTTCGCAAGCAACTGATCGGATTTGCGGGGGCTATGGCGGCGCTCATCACGCTGGCGCTGGTGTGGGAGTATCGGCAGGCTTTTTCCGGCTACGGCCCGATAGCGGACGATGCGCAGACCCGGCTGGATTATGCGCTGACCTGGCTGCTCCTGCCCGGTATCGCGCTTTTGATAGGTATCGTTGGAGCGGCGCGTCGCGGATTCTATCGCGATGCCATCGACGGCACGCGCACACCTGCGAATCCTTCTCTCGAAATAAATCTTCGTTACAATCAAAACACCGTCGAACAATTATTACTTGCCGCCATCGCATGGGCAGGGCTCGTGCTCAAACTGCCGCATGACAAGCTGTTTGTCATACCGGTCATGGCCGTGCTGTTCCTCGCCGGCCGCATCACATTCCTCGCGGGATATCTGGTGTATCCGATCGCACGCGCCTATGGGATGGTGCTCACGATTGTTCCCACGCTGATGGCCTATGTTTGGCTCACAGAACATCTGCTGAAAGGACAGAGTTAGCTGCGATCGCTTTCCGCCGGGAGAGGTGTCATACGGATGACCTGTTAACGCGAGGGCCATGACAATCAACGCCGATCAGGTCTAAAATGGGGCATATGAGAGTTCTGGTATCGCCGTTGACACGCGCCGCTGCGATGCTCGTGTTGCTCGCAATTTTCTCCTGCGGACCGTCCGGTGGGGAGCATCACGGCATGGGCGGACATGGTGCCTTTGGGATGCATCGCCTCGCGGCGCCGCTCATGCACCACGCCCTGCGAATGGGGCTTAGAAACACGCGCCCGCGCGGATTTCGTCGCGCCTGCATGGAGGACGTCGCCAAGCTTTGCCCCAACATCGATCAGCGCCGCGACCAGCGCGAATGCCTTGAAGGAAAGCGCGCCCAGCTCGACACCGAATGCCGCGAGGCACTCGATGCGCGCCGCGACCGCGCCGGAGAACGCGACCGCGACGACACGCGCTGACTCCCGTCGAGATAATCAGCTCTTGGGCTGATCGGTTCGTGGCAAAGGCTGGCCGGTTTCAAGCAGGCTCTTCAGGCTCGACAGAATCTTCGGCCAGCCGTTCGAAACCTTCTCAATGAATATGCTCGGACGTTCCGTAGTGTGCGTCACAGAGAGTTTTGTCATTTCTCCATCGGTTTCGATTTCAAACACGCAGCGCGACCAGCCCTCGTCTTTCAGTTCGGGAAGCCAATCATTGCGCCATTTGAGCACGAGACGGCGCGGCGGGTCGATCTCCAGCACTTCGCCGCTGTCATAGAGGCGGCCGTCCGAACCCGTGAGCTTCCATTCCGCGCCCTGTTTCCATTTCGATTCCTGGTGGCAGCCGAACCAGTATTTCCTGTTGAACTCGGTGTCCGTCAGCGCATGCCAGAGTTTCTCGGCGGACGTGCGGATATAGGTCACATAAACGAATTTGGATTCACTCATCTGTTTTTTCTTCCAGCCTGTGTTTCAGATCCGCAAGCGCCCGAAGGCGCCCGCGTTCGAATTTGCCGATCCAGCGGTCGGCGATTTCGTTGATAGGAACCGGGTTGATGAAGTGCAGCCGGACGCGGCCTTCCTTCCGCGAGACCACGAGATTGGCCTCTTCGAGAATGGCGAGATGTTTGCTCACCGCCTGCCGCGTCATATCCAGTCCCTCGCACAATTCGCCGAGCGCCTGCCCGTTCCTGGCATGAAGCCGGTCGAGCAGGCGCCGACGGCTCCTGTCCGCCAGCGCCCGGAACACCCTATCCATGCTCATGAACTAATTATGCAACCTTTTAGTTGCCTGTCAAGTGACATCGTCATCCCTGCGAACGCGGGGACCCAGCAGTGTGATTTATCCGGAAAGAGCGGTGATCTGGGTTCCCGCTTGCGCGGGAATGACATATTTGTGCCTGCTACCGCCTGCTGCCGAAGGTTTTCGGCACGTTGGGGCGTTTGGCACGGCGCATGCGGCTGCGCGTAGCGGGAGCACCGGAAGGCGAAGTTTCCGTCGAAATCGTCCGCATCGCATCGTCGACCGCCGTCTCGACCTGCGATTGCCGCGCGAAGGGATCGTCGGCGATGGCGAGTTCCGTCGCCTGCAAACGTTTGATCTCGTCGCGGAGTCGCGCGGCCGTCTCGAATTCGAGATCGGCTGCCGCTTCGCGCATCTGCTTTTCGAGCGCAGTGATATGGGCGCGGATGTTGTGACCGATGAACGGCGCGCCCTCTTCGGAGACGCCGGCATCGACCGTGACATGATCGCGCTCGTACATGGAGCCCATGATGTCGGCGATATGTTTCCTGACGCTGGCGGGCGTGATGCCATGCGCTTCGTTATACTCACGCTGCTTTTCGCGCCGGCGCGACGTCTCCGCCATGGCGCGCTCCATCGATCCCGTGATGGAATCGGCATAGAGAATGACCTTGCCATCCACATTGCGCGCCGCGCGGCCGATCGTCTGGATGAGTGAGGTTTCGCTGCGCAGGAAGCCTTCCTTGTCGGCATCGAGAATGGCCACCAGAGCGCATTCCGGAATATCGAGGCCTTCGCGCAACAGATTGATGCCGATCAACACATCGAACGCACCGAGGCGCAGATCGCGAATGATCTCGATGCGCTCCAGCGTTTCGACATCGGAATGCATGTACCGCACGCGGATGCCCTGCTCGTGCATATATTCCGTCAGGTCTTCCGCCATCTTCTTGGTCAGCGTGGTGACCAGCGCGCGATAACCACGCTTTGCAATCTCGCGGCATTCCGCGATCAGATCGTCTACCTGATGTTCGACCGGACGTATTTCGACCGGCGGATCGATCAGGCCGGTGGGCCGGATGACCTGCTCGACGAATATGCCGCCGGTGCGCTCCATTTCCCAATGCCCCGGCGTAGCAGAGACATGCACGGTCTGCCCGCGCATCACGTCCCATTCCTCGAATTTGAGCGGGCGGTTGTCGATGCAGGATGGCAATCGGAACCCGTATTCGGCGAGTGTCGCCTTGCGGCGATAGTCGCCGCGATACATGCCGCCGATCTGGGGAATGGTGACGTGGCTCTCATCCACGAATACCAGAGCTTCATCGGGCAGATATTCAAACAATGTCGGCGGCGGCTCGCCGGGCTTGCGGCCTGTAAGCCAGCGCGAATAATTCTCGATGCCTGCGCAGGAGCCTGTCGCTTCGATCATCTCCAGATCGAATTGGGTGCGCTGCTCGAGGCGCTGCGCTTCGAGCAGCTTGCCATTGGCGCGCAGCCATTCCAGCCGCTCGACCAATTCATGTTTGATGCCCTTCATCGCCTGGGCGAGCGTCGGGCGCGGAGTCACATAATGCGAGTTCGCATAGATCTTGATGACGTCGAGCGAACCGGCGGAACGTCCGGTGAGCGGATCGAATTCCGAGATCGAATCGATTTCGTCACCGAACAATTCGATACGCCAGGCACGATCCTCATAATGAGCCGGGAACAGATCGACCGTATCACCCCGCGCGCGAAAGGCGCCGCGCACGAAACTATCGTCATTGCGCTTGTATTGGAGCTGCGAGAGTTGCCGCATCAGATCGGTGCGGTCGATGGTCTGGCCGCGCTTCAACGTGAGCGCCATGCCGGAATAGGTTTCGACCGAGCCGATGCCGTAGATGCAGGAGACCGACGCGACGATGATGACATCGTCGCGTTCGAGGATCGCGCGCGTTGCCGAATGGCGCATGCGATCAATCTCCTCATTGATGGAGGAATCTTTCTCGATATAGGTATCGGTACGCGGGATATAGGCTTCCGGCTGGTAATAATCGTAATAGGAAACGAAATATTCGACCGCGTTTTCGGGAAAGAAGCCTTTCATTTCGGCGAAGAGCTGGGCAGCGAGCGTCTTGTTGGGCGCAAGGATAAGCGCAGGCCGCTGGAGCGCTTCGATCACCTTGGCCATGGTGAAGGTCTTGCCAGAGCCGGTGACGCCGAGCAGCACAAGATCGCGCTCTCCCGAATTGGGCACGGGGCCCAGGCCTTCGACAAGTTCGGTGATCGCGGTCGGCTGGTCGCCCGCCGGCTCATAGGTGCTGACAAGCTTGAGACGGCGGCCGCCTTCGGATTTTTCCGGGCGGGACGGGCGATGCGGGACGAATCCGGCCATTTCCGCGCCGGTCATCAGGGGCTGCACGGTGCCCTGAAATTGCGCCGGCGCCTCGGAAACGCCGCGCGGAATCATGCCGTTGTTATGGGCCATGTGGAGAATATAGGCATCGCCCGGCTTGCGGTCCAAGCCCATATTTCCTTACAGTAAGGACGTAAGGAGGCATTCCATGAGCGTGCTGTTCAGCAAGGTTACGTCAAAATCGCAAACCACCGTTCCCAAGGAGGTGCGGGAGGCGCTGGGCGTGAATCCAGGGGATATGCTCGTCTATCGTATAGCCAAGGGAAAAGTCACACTGGCCCGCGCCGAACCGCTCGACCGCGCCTATCTCAAAGCGATCGAGTCGACTCTTTCGGAGTGGGGAAGCGCCGAAGACGCCGCGGCATACGACAAGCTCTGATGCTCTTGTGCGATCCGGGCGACGTTGCGATCGTTCCATTTCCATTCACGGATATGGCCGTAGCGAAACCGAGGCCGGCGCTGGTGCTATCGGCGCGAAAAGCCAATGAGGATTCTGGCAACACCATCCTGGCGATGATCACAACCGCGGCGCGCAGTCATTGGCCGCACGACATCGTATTATCGGACACTCAATCGGCCGGGCTCACCGTAGCTTCGATCGTTCGCATCAAACTGTTCACGCTTGATAATCGTCTGATAGCACGGAAGATCGGCGCTCTTTCTTCGCACGACCGGCAAGTCGTGCACCGGATGCTGCACGACTTGCTCACGATCTGACGCGTTCGAAGATTACAGCGCCGCAAGCGACCGGCGGAGAGGCGTAGCCTGCGGATTGGAAACCTGATCCGCCAGGATTCCCTGCACCGTTACAGGACGGCCGTAGAAGGACGCGTTCGCATCCGTCTTCGGCGCAAGCACGGAACCCTGCAAGGTCAGTCCGCCATACGCGCCTTTCGAAGCCGCCCACACGATAATGTCACCGGTGAGATTGGTACTGGTCGCGCCCTGCGCATTGGCGCCCAGTGTAATAACAGTCAGGCCCGCTTCGCCACCGAATGTGAATTTGCTTTGCTCGACAGCGCGGAGCGCACGCTCGCTCATGATGAACATCACGAAATGCGCTTCTTCAAGACCGATCTGCAATCCGAAAGACGCCGAACCGATCGTGTAGAATGCCGGCGAACTCCATTTGCGTCCCATGCGCTGCAGCAGTACGCCATCACCGCCTTCCGCGCCGAAGATGAAACCGCCCTTGATCAGATGCGGCACGATGAGAACTGCGCGCGCATCGCGCAAAATCTGCCGCGACGGTCCAAACATCGGGTCCGTCACCATTCCGTCCACCGTACGCGTGGCGCTATCGAGCACCGATGCGGGCTGCGCCTCGACCGGCGCTACGGCAAACATGAGACCAAGCACAAGCGTTAGTCCCGCTACTATCTTGGATATTCCCGGCATGAGATTCGCCTCCTGGAGTGGCACTGCACTCGCCTTCAACGCGCAAACCAGCCAACGGGTTGCCATTTGCTAAACATCACGTGCCTCTGGGCTTGCCAGCGCCAACCGGCTAGATCGATGCTATCGGGTCCGTAGAAACGGCATCCGAACCGCCGCGATTTGTAAATGTTTTTGCAATATTGAAGGCGAACACCAGATTACGGGGCGTGATGAAGAAATTCCTGATCCTAGCGGGAGGCTGGTTCCTCACCATTGTGGGCGGGATTCTCACACCCATTCCCCTGCCGCTGCCATTTCCGCTCGGCATCATGATGTTCTTGGTCGGCTGCGCCATCCTGACGACCCATTCCAAGCCCTTCCGCCGCTGGGTCCAGTATGTGCGCCATCACAATGGCTGGTTGTCACGCGGGTTCGAGAAACTTACACATCGCGCGCCGCAGCGCGTGAAGACCATGGAAGCCGTGACCCGCCCGGTCGCACTTGGCAGGAAAGCGCGCATGCAGGCAAGGCGCGCCGGCGAACCCGGCTGACGCCGTGATACCCATACCCTTCGATCGCAGTTTCGAAGCGCCTTATGGCGAATACATCG
>DASXXW010000147.1:0-8158 GCA_036502865.1 Rhizomicrobium sp. | reverse complement strand
TCGACCACTGACGAGGCGCTTGAGGGAAACGCCTAACGGTGTGGAGCGCGTACCCTTACGTCACAATTGCGCCAATCGCCCACGGAAGCACGAGCAGTCGACGAACAATATAGTGTCGAGCGCTCGGACGCTCGGTTCCGTACACTACCGATGCGCTTAGCGACGGCGTTTAAAGCGGCCTATTTGCAGCACTTCGTACCGGACAGAGCAAATTCAAATCGATTCCGGTCGATGCAATCTATTGGGTCACGGGAGCGCCGGCTGGGTGCGAGATTCTTCCGTAACGATACCCGGCGACGTAGTTGTTCGGTTGTTTTGCGCAAAGGCCTCAGATTCGAGACCACTTGTTCGGTTATTAATCCCACATGTCGACCCTAAGGATTGGGGCGTGTATGTCAAAAGATCAACCTGCCGTGCTGAGCGGTGCGCTTAGGGCATTCGAAGCCGCGGCACGGCACCAGAGCATCAAAACGGCATCCAATGAATTGCACGTTACTCACGCGTCGGTAAGCCGGTACGTAAAGGCATTGGAGCGGCAACTAGGGCGCTGCCTGTTCGAGCGGCATCACCGAAGAATCGTTTTGACTGCTGACGGAGAAGTGTTGTTGGGCGCGGTTACCACCGGGCTTTCTCATATTCGACGCGCTGTCAGGCAGTTGAGCGGAAACCAGAGGCAAAACAGGCTGGTAATTTCCGTCGATCCGGACTTTGCCGGGCTTTGGCTCGTACCAAGGCTTGCAGAATTTTCCGCAATCGTGCCCAACACTCTCGTGGAGATTTTTGCCGAGAAAGGCACCAATTCTTTGTCCGGGCGGCGTATCGATTGCGCCATCCAGTACGCCGAAGCCGGCATGGGGCTCAAAAACAGCGAGATTTTGTTCAGGTCTCGCCTATTCCCCGTCTGCGCTCCGGCTCTCATGAAAATGCGGCCACTGCATTCGCCCGAAGATCTTCAACACCATACGTTGTTGCATGATCGATCGGTTGTCGAATGGCAGGAATACCTTCAGAGCTGTTCGAGGAACAGCAGCGTCGACGTGCGATTAGGCGTCGTTTTCAGCGAAACCGCCCTTTGCCTGGATGCTGCTGTCCGCGGACAAGGCGTCGCGATCGGCGATGACTTCCTCGCCGCAATGCATCTGTCGGAAGGTCGACTCGTGAAGCCGTTTGATTCGGCGCGATATTCGAAAAATGCCTATTATTTCATCGTCCCAAAACGGGCCGCGAACCACCCTGCCGTCATGACTTTTCGCAATTGGCTTTTCCAGAGCATCCGTCGACTACGCGGCAACCTGCGCGCGCGTCGTGTTGGCAACTGATATGCGGCCGCGCGCCTTCGTCCGCTTGAGTGACGACAGGTTACGTGAAATGCGACAAAAGGATCGCTTGAGCCGGGGCAGTGTGTTCGGCATTCTCGGGCCGTTGCTGCAACGGACGCACGAGGAAACACCATATGCACGGGGTTCAGACAAAAGAAAAAGACGCTCTTCACAAAGGATTATTCCCGGAGGCCGATGAAATTTACGAACAGTGCGCCACGCATCCCGCGATCGCGGCATTGCGGTCGTTCAACCGGCAATTTTCTTCCCGATCTCTGACGCGATCCGAGCTGCTTCTGTTTCTGGCCAGCATGGCGGCTTTCAATCGGCACACGATTGGAGGAATCGCGATCCTCGCCGGAAGGCTGTCGGATCAGATTCTTCCCCTTCTGCCCAAGGTCGGACACGAGATTGGTGCCCATGTACTGGATGCGGCAATCGATGAATATGGCTTGCGAGAAACCATTACTCACGTGGAATTGGCGCGGAATTTTGCAGAATATTTGGGAATCTCGACGCAGGAAATCGAGGCGCGCGGGAATGGGTGCTCCGCGGCCGTCGAATTGGGCGATGCCCTGTTTGCTTGGTACCGGGAAAGGCCGGTTGCTTTTGCTCTCGGTGTGCACACCGCGTCTGAGGTCACCAGCGTCGAGGAGTTCGTCCCCTGGCACGATATCTTTCTAAAGTTTCCCCAATACCGCTTTTCGCGGGAGACGCCGGAATTTATGTATTTGCGGGCGCATTACATTCACGAGCCGGATCATATCAACAGCGCAAAGCGGTGTATTGCGCGCTACCTGGATGTGCTCCCGGAGGAGCACGGCCATTTACGTGAAGGGGCGCGGGCGTTTCTCGGCCTGTATCGAAAGATGTTTTACCAATTAGGCACGCGGATTTTTGGATAGGGCAACCGATGCAACCGCAGTTCTCAGAGACGGGGTCGGATACGCGAATTCGTCATCTGGTGAGGTCGACGGAGGACCCGTTGGCGCAAGATGCGCCGAACGTTATTTTAAATTTCACGCGATCGCCGAAACGAATATCGCCGGTCTATGTGTACGACAAGAGAGGCACGGAAGTTTTCGAACGCCAATGCGGCACGCCGGAATACTACTTGCGGCGCGTCGAATCTCAGCTGTTGAACCGGCACGCGGGCGATATCGTCGAACTCTGCGGGTTTCTTCCGATGGTCGAGTTGGGGGCGGGAACCGCGGAGAAGACACGAAGCTTGTTGGCCGAATATGCGAAGCATGGAGTGCGCTGCGACTACTTTCCCATCGACGTCGATACGGAGACCCTGTCGGAATCGATGCGGGTATTGGTTTCGGCCTTCCCGTTGCTTTATGTTCATTGTCTGGGCACCACGTATCTCGAGGGTCTGCAAGCACTACCATCCTGCCCTGGAGCAAGATTGTTCATGTTCTTGGGTAGTTCTCTCGGAAATATGGAACGGCAGGAGATCGACGACCTGCTCTCGGAACTGTTCGACAGCGGCACGAACGGAGACTATTTTTTGCTAGGCGCCGACTTGGACAAGGATCCGGCCATTATTGATAGGGCATACAACGATTCGGCAGGATATGGCGCGCGTTCCACACTCAATATGCTCGATCACCTCAACCGCCGTTACGGCGGAGATTTCGTCATGGATAATTTCCGATATCGATCGCACTATGATTCTCGCATGAGAAAGAACGAGGTCCACATAGAGAGCCTGGTGGATCAGACCGTGGCGCTCGACGTGCTGGGTATCACGATAGCGTTCAGCGCGGGCGAATTGATCCATGCGGAGATCATGTGGAAGTTCGATCCCGAAGAGCTCGGAGCGTTATTGGACCGCGCGGGCTTTTCAATGGTGCGTCGATGGATTGAACCCATCTACCGGTACGGTCTTTTCTTGCTGCGCCACAAGTGATGCACTCTTCGCCTCAACCGCGCCGTTTGCCTCGGGAAATCATTCACCTGAACTTGCGCGGACGGCGGCCGCATGCGCTCGTGCAGGATGAGCGGGATTGGCACGCACTCTCCGCCATTGCCGAGCGCATGCTCTTTTGGTGCGGCGGATCAATTCACGGGTGCCGGTGCGACGCACACGAACTCCGCTTCGCCGTAGAGATGGGACATGCGTCGGTGGGTGCAATGGCTCATCATATCTCCGGTAGCTATGCCATCCATCTTCGACGGCGTCGCGGATGGGCCGGCAAGATTTTCAACCGCTATGTCGCCATCCCTATCGACGCCGAACTATTCCTGGACGACTTGGTGCTTTGGCTGCATCGCCCGCGACCAGATAACTGTTGGACCGCGGACTCGGCATACCTCATTCCCAACTCATCGTCTTGGATTACGACCGCCCGCGTGCTGGCCGCATTGAGTCCGGCGGGCGCAGGCAGATCGGCGTACATTCGCCGGAAGGGGCAACCCATGGCCCCGGAAGTCATGACAATCTTGACCGGCCACACCGCGCGCCGACCGCGGCAAGTATCGGACGATGTACCTGGAGGAGGCGCGGCACGGCGCCGGGAAGCTCCAGAGCGGCCAAGCGTCGAAAAAATCGCCCAGTTCGCCGCGCAATACACCCGCCTCTCATACGACGACATGTGTTCCGCCTCCCGCAAGCGTGCGGTGAGCCGGGCCAAAGTCATCGCCGCCGTGCTATGCACGCGAAACGGCGCATCAGTGGCAGCAGTGGCGCGCCTATTCGGGCGCAGTCGATCGACTTTGATCGAGCAGGCAGAACACTATCGCGAGACTCAGCCGCAACTCTTCGCTCATGCCGAACAGGCGCTCGAAGCGCAGCTGGAGCGGGAATACGGTCGGCATGGCAATCAATCGCTTCGTCTAGGCCAACCTCATTTCGACCGTCAACGGGCGTGGGCCGCCGGCGGCGTGGCAGTGCATACCGACGAAATCGGAGACGGGGTAGCCTTCCTCGGAAATCGTTAGATCGGCACTTTCCTTGATTTTGTCGCGCAGTAGGCGTTGCTGCAGCACGAGGGAATCCAAGCTATTGATCGACTGCCTGACCATTTCGCGCGCTACCTCCGCTACATCAGGGTAGTACGGTCCGTCGACGGAATCGGTTTCGTATTCCATTGAGATCGCCAAACATCCCAGCACCGATTCGGCCTTGGACAGGTTGCCGCGCTCAATCTCGATCGCTTCGTGCAAACCCTCGGGAACAGGGACGCCATAGACGTGCTTCGCGGAGCGAGCCTTGTTGTTTCGATCCCGCCGGGTTCTAGACGCCACTCGCCGCATAGTCATGGTCACACCTCGCGCTTCGAATCCAATGAGAGCCTAAAGCCGTACAGTAGTGTACCTGTATATATACCCAGTTTCACGTTTTTTTGAGGATTTTTCGGCCGGCGGCCTGATGTCGGAGGACTCTCATAAGCATTTGAAAAATCAGAACTATTGTTCTACGACGCGTTTAACCTGACCCCACTTGCACCCGGTTTCGCCCCAGCGCCTTGGCGCGGTACAGCGCCGCATCAGCGTCGGCCAATAATCGGTCGGCAACCGCCTTCAAGTCGGTTTCATGGCGTCCCGGCGCAATGGATGCAACGCCGACCGAGACGGTCAAACTGCGTTCGATATGCTCGGTAAGAGCAAAGGGCACGGCCGCGATGACTTCGCGTATGCGTTCGGCCAACTTCGCGGCTTCGGCCGCGCTAGCCTCCGGCAATAGAATCGCCAATTCATCGCCACCGAATCGCGCGGCCGTATCCATGCTGCGAATTTGGGCTTCGACGCGATGCGCAATCTCTTTGAGTGCATTGTCCCCCGCCAGATGTCCGTAACCGTCGTTGATGCTCTTGAACCGGTCGATATCGATCATCAGGCAGGCGATGGCGCCGCCGCGCCGTTGCGCGCGCGCCAGCTCTTCTTTGAGTCGCTGCTGCAAATAGCGTCGATTGTGCCAACCCGTCAGGAAATCGGTGATGCCGGCGCGCAGCAGGCGCGCGCGATTGACCGCATTCTCGATGCACACGGCGGCGACCGCGCCCAAGTGCGCCAGAAAATCCGTTCCATGATGGCGCGTGAAGCGCGTCGGCTCGCGGCTGCCGAAACACAATGCGCCGGTTGCGAGGTCCTTGCGGGGGAGCGGTACCAGTGCGGCGCTCTTGAGATTCGACGTGCCGGGGAACAGGAGATAGTGATCGGCTCCCACATAGGGACCGAGCCACGGCTTGTTCAGCACGGCCAATTGCGGCGCGAGGCCGATCAGCGAATCAACGAAGAAGATCTGCTTGAATTCCTCAGGTCGATCGCCGCCGGCGAGCAACAAATGCCGAACCTCGTGCTGCGGATCGAGCAGCACGACGCTGACGGCGTCGAGCGAATAGGACTCGCGCAAACCGTCGACCATGGCGTGCAGCAGCTGCGCCAAGGTGTCGGCCCGCAGCAGCGTCAATTCGCGGGCCTGGGTACGCTTCAGGATGGTCTCGTTGTTGGCGGCCTCCGCGGTCAATTCCTTGAGGCGCTTTTTGAGTTCTTCGTTCTCCTCCGTCAGCTCACTCATGTCCGACCTCCCAACGCCGCGGTCAGCCCGCACGGGCGGCAGCGCGCACATCCAAGTACGCCCGACCGCGATTCATGATGGCGCTGAATTCCTCCGAATTTCCCGCCTTGACCGTGGCGACCAGACGCTCCACTGCCTGCTGTAGGGCAAGCAGTGACTCGCCGCCGTAGTCGTTCAAGCTTTGGATTTCGAAATACAGCTCGGGACTCTCTGCGGCGACTCGGCTCGCCACTTCGAGCTGTGCATCGAACGTGGTGCTGGACAGCATTGCCAATCGGGGCGCCGCCTCGCCGCTGTCGGCCAGCGCGGTGAAGAAGGCGATGTTGAGCGCATGCGACAAGCCCAATACATAGGCGATCAAGCGATCGTGTTCGTCCAGGCCCATGACGACACGCTCCGCCATCGTTGGGGCAAACAGCTCCTGTGCTTGCCGCAGCGCGTCGGCGTCGCCCAAGTCGATGAAGATCACGTGCCGGCCCGACAGCAATTCCGTGTCAGGTCCGAACATGGGGTGCAGCGACGTGACGCGGCAACCGGCTTTGACCAACGCGTCGAGTCCGGCGCGCAGCGGCGTCTTGAGCGAACCCAAATCGAAAATCAAACCGCGCGGCGCACGCTGTGCCAGCAACTCCAGCAGACGGGTCGTCGCGCTCAAGGGTGTGGCCAGCACGATCAAGTCGAAGTCCAGGGGGTCGTTCTCCCACTGGGCGACCGAATCGAACCCCGGCAGGCCTCCCATGGGGTCGGCGATGGCGACCCGGAAACCCTGCGATGCAAGGAATTCCGCAAACCACCCGCCCATCTTCCCGTGACCGCCGATCACCAACGCACGTTTGCCGCTGCCGTGCGCCTGGGCGGCAACCCGCGCCTGTTCCTGCGTCGCCAGCGACGACTGTATCAATTGCCGCAGCAGCGATTCGACCAGATCCGGCGACACGTCCAATCGCGCGGCGGCGCTTCGGCCCCGCAAGATGACCTCGCGCTCGCGTCCGAAATCGCGGGTCGCGCGTCCGGTGGCCCGCTTGACGGTCGCCACTTGTTCGCTCAATGCCTGACGGCGCGCCACCAATTCCACCAGTTGGCCGTCGAGATCGGTCAGTTCGGTCCGCAATTCATCGAGATTCATGTCGAAAAAGTCCCCTAGTTTTTGCGGTTCCCGTTTTACTGACCGCCCACGGCTACCGCAAGGGCGATGGCACAGCTACCATTCTCTTATGGTCAGCAGCATAAAGACACATTGGACCGAAACCCTGCCCGACCCCTTGCCGGGGAATCCCCTGATCATTGCCGCCCAATGGCTGGCGCAGGCCCAGGCGGATGCCGCCCAACCCAATCCCAATTCCATGGTATTGGCCACGGTGGACGGTCGCGGTTACCCGTCAGCGCGAGTCGTCCTCTGCAAGGAGATCGACGCGCAACGCGGCTGCATCCTTTTCTACACCAATTATCAGTCGCGCAAGGGGCGGGAACTCGAGGCCAACCGCAGGACGGCCGTGGTATTTCATTGGGATCACCGTCACCGCCAGGTGCGCGCCGAGGGCGAAGTCGAACCCCTCTCGGACGCCGAGAACGACGCATATTTTCATACCCGTCCATGGCAGAGCCGGCTTGGCGCGTGGGCCAGCGATCAAAGCCAACCTGTGGAATCGCGGCAGGCGCTCGAGCGCGGCGTCGCTGCGATGGCACGCCGATTTTCGATTCCTTACGAAGGCCCCGGCACGGCGGAACCCGACAATGTCACCGTGGAAGTACCGCGGCCGCCTCATTGGGGCGGATATCGTCTATGGGCGGACGCCGTGGAACTCTGGGTGGAAGGCGAGTTCCGCATCCACGACCGCGCACGGTGGACGCGACCCCTGCCCGATCGGCAGAGCGCCGGCGCCCTCGCGCCCTGGGCGGCGACGCGATTGCAGCCCTGAGCGCTCGGAGCGTCAGCGAATAACGTCGATGTCGCGAAGGGATTTCACGGCCCAGTCCAGAAAGGCACGCACCTTCGGCGCCACGTGGCTGCGGCTCAAAGTGACGAGTTGCACCGGCAGCGGCGCCGGTTCGAAGTCCTGCAGCAGCCGCACCAGGGCTCCGGCGGCCAATTCGTCCGTCACCTGATACGAGAGTACGCGCGCAATGCCCCTTCCGGCTTGTGCAACCTGAATCTGCGCCTCGACATCATCAACGAGGAGCCGCGGCGAAAGCCGCACCGTTGCACCTCGCTGTGATGGGCCGAAGCGCCACTCTCGCGCCGGTGAACGCGCCATGCCGAAAATCGTGTCGTGTGCCGCCAGATCCGAAGGCGTTCGAGGCGCGCCTCGCCGCG
>DASXXW010000146.1:0-12188 GCA_036502865.1 Rhizomicrobium sp. | reverse complement strand
GCCCGGTCGTGGCGTTGACATAGGTCTCGAGCGAGGGCGTGGCGCTGGCCAGCACCACCGCGCAGGTCTCGATGCGTCCGCGCACCACCGCCATGTCGCGCGCGTGATAGATGGCGCCGTCCTCCTGTTTGTAAGCCTGCTCATGTTCTTCGTCGACGATGATGAGACCGAGTTCCGAAAAAGGAAGAAACAAGGCCGAGCGCGCGCCTACGACCACGCGAGCTTCGCCGGAAAGCACGGCGCGAAAAATGTGTTTGCGTTCTTTTTGTGAAAGATCGGAATGCCACTCCGCCGGCCGGCAGCCGAACCGTGCTGCGAACCGCTCGAGAAACTGAACCGTCAGCGCAATCTCGGGCAGCAGTATCAAGACCTGCCGTTTCTGCCGGAGCGCTTCGGCAACCACCTCGAAATAGGTCTCGGTCTTGCCCGAACCCGTCACACCATCGAGTAGCGTGGCCGCGAATTCCCGTGCGGCGACATGGGAAGAGATTTCGGCCGCGGCATGTGCCTGTTCGGTGTTGAGATTTGGTGGAGAAAATTCCGGATCCGGCATGGGCAGCGATGCGAATTCCGGCATGCTGATCGCGGCGAGTGCGCCGGCATCGATCAGTCCACGGATAACCTGCGGAGTAACATTCGCCTCCTCCGCGATGGCCGGAATGCTGCGCGCCAGCCCATCCTCTACGAGTCCGAGCACGCGCGCGCGGGCCGGCGTCATTCGCGATGGCGTTTCACTGCCGCGTATAAAACCGGTGCGCGGGATTTCGGGTTCGAACGCCTGGCGCGCGCGCAGCGCCATTGCCAGCATTGAGCCGGGCGGCGACAGCGTGTAACGCGCCGTCCAATCGATGAAATCGCAGAGACTGGCCGGAAGCTGCGGATGACCGGGCAGGGGCTCCGCACGCTTCAGTTTTTCCGGCGAGACGGTTCCATCCGCTTCGCCCCAAACAACGCCGAGAAGCAGGCGCGGTCCCAAAGGTGCCGCAACGATCGCGCCGCGCGGAAGCGGCTCGTCCAGCCTGTAATCATAGATGCCGCCCAGAGGTAACGGCAGAAGCACGCCCGCGCGCATCTCCTGGGCATTGCTCTCACGGGGCTTCAAGGCGGCTTCGCTCATGGCTACACTTTGCGTCGCGATTCCTTGCGGTCAATCGCCTGATTACAACGGGATCAGGCCAACCGTCCGTGCATGACCCGATCTGGTGAAGCCTTAAGACAGGAATGGCTTTCGACGCTGACCCATGAGCGCCGCATGAGCCCGCATACGTTGCGGGCCTATGGCGATGATATGGCCCGGTTTCTCGATTTCGCACAGGACCATGTGGGCACAAGCATCGACTCGCGCAGTCTCGCCGCGCTGAAGCCTGCCGATTTCCGGGCCTTCATCAGCCGCCGCCGCAATGAAGGCCTCGGTGTGCGTGGCGTGCGGCGCGCCATGTCGGCGCTCAGAAGTTTCTTCCGCCATCTGGCGCGCGAAGAGATTTTGGAGAATCCCGCGGCGAAAGCCACACGCACGCCCAAGCTGGCGCGCACGCTGCCGCGGCCTTTGAGCGAGACGGACGCGGCACGCACGCTCGAAGAAGCAACCAACAATGATGTCGAATGGCTCGCCGCGCGGGACGCCGCATTGCTCACATTGCTTTACGGCGCGGGATTGCGCATTTCCGAGGCGTTGGCGCTTAAACGTGGTGATGCCCCGTTGGGCGAATGGCTGACGGTGCTCGGCAAGCGCAACAAGGAACGCATGGTGCCGGTGCTGCCGGTTATGCGCGACGCCATAGCTGATTATATGGCTGCGGTTCCATTTGCTGGGGAGCCGGGAAGCGCGCTGTTTCTCTCGCGGCGCGGCAAGCCGATGAGCGCGCGCGATGCGCAGGCGTTGATGCAACGGCTGAGAAGCGCTCTGGGGCTAGCCGAGAGTGCCACGCCCCACGCGCTGCGCCATTCCTTCGCTACGCATCTGCTGTCCAATGGTGGAGATCTCCGCGCGGTGCAGGAATTGCTCGGCCACGCATCTCTGTCGACCACGCAGACCTACACCGAGATCGACACAAAAAAGCTGCTGGCAGTGTACAAGAAAGCACATCCCAGGGCGCAGTAGGCAAGGGTAAAACGATGATCATCAAGAGCTCCCCTCGGACCTGCCCCAGATGCGGCGCGCGGCTGACGATCGAGCAGGTGGATCATCAATTGACCGGCCATGAACGGTTGTTCTGTCCGCTGCACGGCGAGATGGGCAGCCTCAATGCGCCGCGCGACCGCGAAAATATTGAGGTCGATCCGGGTGACGACTGGTAACGAACCTTTTCCTGACCAGTGATACGCTCATCGCTTCTGAATCCCCGATCCTGATCGGAGTACTTCGTTGGGGAAACTATTCGAACATATAATGGACTTTCTGGCGATGGGCGGCGGGTTGCAGGACGTCCTGGAACATTTCTTCGCCCTTATGGCCCTGGCGATCGCGACCGGACGCACCGTGATTTATGCGGCGTGGGCGCCCCGCCCCGTCCCCTGGATTAAGGTTTCGGGCATTTTCGTCAGGTGCATGTTCATTGCGACACTCGTTTGTCTCATCCTGTATTTTGTTTGTCTCGCGGTCTTAATAAGAGGGCTTTCGGGACTGGTATGGTGAAGCTGGCCGGATCAAAGGGCTTATTGGCACCGATGGTAAGCATCGGTCTCAAGGCGATATTTGGCTTCCTCGCCATTGCGATGATCTGGGTAGCCGGCAACACCGTGTGCGAACGCATGTTCGACTCGATGGACGGAACGATTGTTTCACGCGAGAATATCCATGAAACAGGCATTCCGTGGAGCTACACGCGGTATAGGCTCCGCGACGCGAACAGCGCGATTGTGGAGTATTCCTACGTCGATACGGGTTTCGACGGCTCGCTTCCAAACGACCTGCCGGTCGGCTCGCATATATACAAGAAAGACGGAGGTCTCGATTACGTGGTCGATGGGCAGCTTCATCCGTTTCCGTTCCTGGTATATGTAACGATGTGCTGCCTCGCACTGGTCTTCGCATTCCTTGCACTGCGCCGGCGTAGCCCCGAGGGGGCGCCCCTCGAAAGCGGCCGCTGACCGTGCTAGAACGGTGTTGTTCGGGATAACCGCAAGCCTTTCGAGCGCCGCATGTCGGAAAGAACAGAAAAAAGCCTTCCAGCCTGGCTGTACACGGATGCCGGTTTTTTCGACTCCGAGCGCATCCATCTTTTTGCCCGCGCGCCGCATCTCATTTGTCATCTCAATGACATACCCAATGCGGGCGACTATCAAACACTCGACATTCTGGGTGAAAAGTTCTTCTCCGTTCGCGGCGCCGATGGCGTGGTGCGGAGCTTCCACAATGTCTGCCGCCATCGTGCTTCGCGGATTGCGGAAGGCGAGAGCGGCAATTGCGGCCATCGCCTCGTTTGTCCCTACCATGCCTGGAGCTACACGCTCGACGGCTCCCTGAAATCCGTGCCGCCCTGGCAGGGATTCGAAACGCTCGATCGCACGAAATATGGCCTTGTTCCGCTCGAACAGGAAATTTGGCGCGGCTTCATTTTCGTCCGTGCGGCAAAGGGTGGGCCGTCGATTGCCGAAATGATGGCGCCCTATGAGAACGAAATCGCGATCCACGATTTCGAGAACCTCATACCCCAGGGTCGCGTGACGCTTCGGCCGCGTGCTGTGAACTGGAAGAACGTGGCCGACAATTACGGCGATGGTCTGCATATTCCCGTGTCTCATCCCGGCCTGACGCGTCTGTTTGCAGGAAGTTACAGGCTCGAAGCGGAAGATTGGGTGGACAAGATGGAAGGCCGTATCACGGAGCGGCCGTCCGAAAACCGGACCGAGCGTCTCTATCAATCCTTGTTGCCCATCTTCGAGCATTTGCCCGAAGAGCGCCGCCGCGTCTGGAGCTATTACCGGCTGTGGCCGAATGTGGCTTTCGACGTCTATCCCGACCAGGTCGATTTCATGCAGTTCGTTCCGGTGTCGCCGTCTACGACGCTGATCCGCGAAATCGGCTATGTGCGCGCGGATTCCCGACGCGAAGTGAAGCTCGCGCGTCATTTGAACTGGCGCATCAACCGGCAGGTGAATTCGGAGGACACGGCTCTCATCGCCGGCGTGCAGGCCGGCATGTCTTCATCGAGCTATGTGAGCGGGCCTCTTTCGAAAGCGGAAGTGTGTCTCGCCGCCTTTGCCCGGCGCCTGCGCGCGGCATTGCCGGAGGCAAAATTCGACTCGCCGCAAGAGGCTGCCGCCCAGGCATTCCACCGCGCGGCGGAATAAACCCGTCTCCTGCACCCTCCATGCTGGAGTAGCCCCGAACAAAGTCGTATCGTCCGAAGCAGGAGAGGGTCTGTGCTCGGTTCAAATCGCAGCGTGCAGGCGCGGGGGATGGCATTCGACTGGGAACTTCAGGCGACGCAGCCTGTGATCGTGCGCGCCCGCGACTATTGGCAGTCGCGCCGCCATGATCGGCCCATGCCGACGCGCGCCGATCTGGATCCTGCATCCATGCGTAGCTTCACCGAGCATGTCGGCCTGATCGAGGTCAGGCAGGGGAGCGAGATCGACTATTTCATCCGCCGGGCCGGGACGAAGTGGGAAGCAGTCTTCGGGTCGATGACCGGCCGCCTCATCCAGGAATTCCTGCCGCCTGAGATCGAGACGCGGTGGCGGCAGGTTTTCGATGCTGTGTGCCGGGCGAAGGCGCCGCTGAGGGTCACGACGGATATTTTGTTTCAGGGTAAAAGCTGGCTTGACGCCGAAATGTTCCTGGGCCCGCTGGGGGATGGCGAGGTTTCCATGCTGTTCCTGGCTTTTACCTCCTGGAACCGCGGCTCGGCGGAGTGACGCGCTTTTTCGGCGGGCGCCAACGACCCCCTTCCTTCCAGGCCCCATTTCCGATACCTCATCGCCCGGCGGGCCGCCTTAGCTCAGCCGGTAGAGCATCGCATTCGTAATGCGGGGGTCGGGTGTTCGAGTCACCCAGGCGGCACCAGCGATTTCACACGTCGAGAGCAGAAGCCCACCCGGCCGTCAGATTCGGCCCAACCCTGTGAGCGTGCTACAACTCCACCAAGACGGGGGCAGCCATGCGATCACATCGAACACTTTTCATAACGCTGTTGCTTTGGGCCGCTCTGTCGGCGCCGGGAGCCATTGCCGATGTGGTGATTTCTACCAACGCGACTGAGAACATCAGTTGTTCCTCCGGCGTCTGTGTGCCGACGGATGCGGATGCCGTTCTGAATGTTGGTGATCTGCAGAACATGCTTGCTGCCGGGAATGTAAGCATCTCGACGACCGGCGCCGGCTTGCAGGCGAACAATATTGTCGTGGCGTCGAAGTTCGCGTGGAAGACGAACTTTGGTCTCACCCTAGACGCCTATGACTCGGTCACGGTCGATTCTCCGGTAACGGTCAAGGGAAAATCATCTGTTACGGTGCAGACAAACAATGGCGGAACCGGCGGGGTTTTCGCATTCGGCCCAAAGGGAAGAATGGATATCCGCAACCTGGCAACCAGCCTCAGCATCAACGGAGCGTCGTTTGCGCTGGTGAACAGTGTATCCACTCTCGCATCCGCAATTAAGTCTGATCCATCGGGCAACTATGCGCTTGCAGCCAACTACGATGCGTCGCGAGATGGCACATATATAAATATACCGATTCCAACGCCGGTGGAGGGCGTTATACAGGGCCTCGGGAATGCGATTGCGAATTTGTCTGCCGATTATGAAAAGCGGAAAGAAGCGGCCGGCGGTACATTTGTCGGTACCATGAGCACTGGCTCGATAGAAAACATGCGTTTGGTGAACGAAAAGGTTCACGTCGGACGACAGTCGCAGTGGGCAGGGTTGGCTGTGGGAAATGAGGGCATTCTGTTCAATGATTCAGTTACAGGCGTGTTCAAGGGAGAATGTTCTAGTTGCGGCTTTTCCGGTCTTGTCAGCATTAATTACAATCAGGTGCTGTATTCGTGGTCAAATGTTAACATAGCTGCACCTAACGGGTTCGGTGCGGGGTTGGTTGGTTCAAACGCCGGGAACATTGTCGGCTCTCATGCCCAAGGCTCGGTGAAGGCAGTGCTGGGCGGAGGGCTAATCACGAATAATGAAGGGTTTGTCGATCAAAGCTACTCGACCGCGCGAGTAGAGGGCGGTAAGGGTGCTGTGGTCGGCGGTCTCAACGGCGAGGAAGCCGGCACGACGACGGACTCCTATGCCACGGGCTCCGTCTCGGGCGGTGACGGATCGACCGTCGGAGGTCTCACCGGCAAAACAGAGTCGCCGACGAACACATCCTATTCGATAGGAGCAGTGAGCGGAGGAGATTCGAGCCTAATCGGTGGGTTCATCGGCAAGGAGACCGCCAGTTCCGTTCAGAATTGCTACTGGGATACAGACACCAGTGGAACAGACGAAGGCACTGGTGAGGGAAACGTCTCCGGATTGACCGGTCTGACGACCCAGCAACTTCAATCCGGACTTCCGGCAGGCTTTGATCCAAACATCTGGGCAGAAGACCCGAAGATAAATAACGGCTTCCCCTATCTGATCGCCAATCCGCCGGCGAAATGATTTAATTAGTCCATTGGGATCAGATGATGGTTGTGCAAATGTCTTATCTGCAACTCTGTATTGTATCCATTGCCGCGGTCGCGGTGGCCGGAGAGGTCCATGCGCAATCGGCATTGCACCGAGTCTCCCTTCGAAGCTCCGTCTCACGATTTGTTCCTGCAGCACACGCCAGCCGCGCGACGCCCGCGAAGCCGTGGGAGGGTCCGGTGGTCTATGCGGCGCCCACCTCTCGCGGCGAAGTAAATGTCTACAAAGGCGGCGACAAGAAGCCGAAACAGCCGATCTATTCATTCAGCCTCGATCCCGGCACCGCCAATTCGCTTCAGGTCGACGCGAAAGGTAATCTCTATCTCGCCGATACATATTCGACCTGGGTCTTCGAATATGCGCCGGGCACGAACACGCCGCTCAAGGGCTTTCCGACAAGCGAACCGCCGGACCAGATCGTCATTCGGGGCCGGACTTTATACGTGTTTCAATCGGGGACGACCGGCGGAGATGTGAGCGTACAGATCTACGAAAAGGGCAGCACCAGCCCGACGCGCAGCCTGAGCGATGCGTCGATGGAATATCCCGATGCCCTGGCCGTGGACAAAGCAGGAAATGTGTTTGTTGCGTATGACACGGCCGATCTGACGAGCGGCGTCGGCGAATTTGTGAACGGGCAGATGCCCATGGTGCCGCTGACGCTGAAAGGCATATCGCTTCCACTGTCGATGGCGATAGACCCGGCGGGAAATCTCGTGATCGATAATGCCAGCACCGAGACCGGGTCCAGTCTCGAGATTTATCCGCCCGGAAAATCAAAGCCGAGTGCGGAAATCTCCGGCCTTCCCTGGCTGTATCAGTTTTCGTTCACCGCCGATGGCACGGAATTCTACGCCGCTCCCTCCGGTACCGGAAAGAAAGATCAGCTGTTTCGGAAATATGACTATCCGTCCGGCAAGTTGGTCTACAGCTACAGGATTGGCGACGCCTTTGCGGGCATTTCCGGCATAGCCGCGTCGCCATCGGCGGAGCCGGGAACTTGGGGCACGCAAGACAAATAAACGTGTCCGTCCAATGTACCCGAATAATTCTTCAGCTTCGGGCGCTCGATAGGGTTCAGTTGCTGCGGATGAAACCGTGCGTCAGCCCGCTCGAATCCGTGAAACTTCCCGTGATGACATTCTTCTTGTTGATGCCTGTCGGAGTCGTCGTCGAAGCCGCGCCCGGCGCGTCGAATTTGGTGATGACGCCGCCTGCGCCTCTCACAAAGGCGTGGATGACCTTGTCTGCGGTCTGAAACGTGCCCGTGGACGTGCCGCGCGCGTTGAGGCCGTACACTTCCGTGTCCTTCGAATGTTTCGGATTGAAGTGGGTGATGGTGCCGTCGGCAGCACGGACATAGCCAAAATCGACGGCGTGGAAGTCGAAATACTCGCCGGCAATCGTTCCGTCATCGTTGATCTGGCCGGCGGCGGTGCCGCTCCCGCCTACATCGTAGGAAGTCATCGTGCCGTCGGCCGTGCGGATGAAGCCGTGATAGGCGAAATTATCATCGACATAGAGGCCGGCAATGGTGCCCGCTGCATTGACGGAGACTACGTCGGTGGCAAGTGAACCGGGATAATCGAACACCGTGATTTTTCCATCCGGCGAACGGATGAAACCGCGCGATTTGATGGTCTCGGTGGTGAAATTGCCAACGATGTTTCCATGTCCGTCGAAGCCGACGGCAACACTCTGGAGTGCGTGCGGCGGATTGAACGGCGTGATTGTTCCGTCCGTTTCGCGGACGAAGGAGAATTCGTGGTAGCGGTTATGTTTGGTATATTCGCCGCAGATCCGGCCATCGCTGCTGATTGCAAGCGGCTCGGTGTAAATGGCTTTGGGCACATCGAACCGCGTGATCGTGCCGTCCACGTCGCGAACAAAGCCATGCGATCTGTTGGCAGATACAACATAGGTTCCGGCGACCACCCCTGCATCGTTGATCGATTGCGGCCAGGTTTCCAGCGATCCTTTCGGGTCGAACACAGCGAACGTCGCAGATTTCAGAGGCGATGCGGTTACAAATGCAAATGCGCACAGGGCAGCAGCCCGCATGGAATGTGACAGTTTGCTCATCAGGCTTCCCTCCCGCGACCAGCCAGTAAACCTAGCAGATTTGTTTGCGGCTGACACGGATACCGGCAGTATAAACTCAGCCGGGATACATTCCAGAATTGTATACGGAGGGGCGCTGGCGGGGAATACCAGTGGGGCGCTTACACCGTAAGAAAGATGAGCGACCATAACATCATGCGGCTACATCATTCCAAGCCTTAAAACAAAATTGATATTTACATCATCAAGATATTTCACGTTAGTAATTACGTACAACAAACAAAAAGATGATTTCCAGCATGCAAGGGTTGCCGACCGTCCAAGGGGAACTGCGGGCGCAGGCGTCCGTGGGGCTGGCAGCAAGCCCAGTGCGCACCGGTTTATGCGGTACATCGTTATCGGACCCGAACGGCTCGCTGCTTGACCTCCCGAAGGCGATGCGCTTTCGTCGCTCCCGAAAAATCCCCCTCTTCGTCCGCCGAGAATGTGGGAGGCAATTTTTCCAACCATCGGGAGCGAGCGGGTCGTTCCTGCACCGGCCATCACCGCAAATATAGCCATGGCCCATAACGAGGAGGATTTTATGAAAAAACCGAATACACTGACCGGATTGCGTGCCGGCCTGATCGCGTCTGCCATGGCGATTGCCGCCATGACGCAGGCCTCGGCCGCCACCCTTGGCGAATCAATCGTACCGCAAGCCGTCGCGCATGCGACATTGGCCGGCGCGGTCGACCCTTCCACGCATCTGCGTCTGCAGGTCGTGCTTCCGATGCGCGATCTCGCCGGTCTTCGCAGCCTGCTGGACGACCAGATATTCAACAGGAATAGCCCGCTCTATCATCACTATCTTTCGGTCGCAGAATTCACCAAGCGCTTTGGACCGACTGAAAGCGATTACAACGCCGCGAAGAGCTTTTTCGCATCAAGCGGTCTCGAAGTCACGCGCACCTACCCGAACCGCTATATGTTTCAGGTCGAGGGCAGTGCGGCCGATATTGAGCGCGTCCTGAACGTCAAACTCAACACGTACAAACACCCGACCGAGAATCGCAATTTCATGGCGCCGGATCGCGAGCCCACGCTGGCGCTCAACATCCCCGTGTTGTCGATCACCGGTTTGAACAACTATCAGCTTCCTTATCCGAAGCTGGTCAGGCCTTCCAAAGGCGGGAACCAGAGAACCGGCACAGGTTCGGGCCCCGGGGGCAATTACCTCGGCAGCGATATGCGGGCGGCCTATTACGGGACGGGAAGTAAAGCGAAACTGGACGGAGCAGGCCAGTCCTTGGGTCTGATGGAGCTCGAAGGTTATATTCCGAGTGATATTCCGCTTTATTTCACAACGTTCAAGCAGACTCTCACTGTGCAGGTCAACGGCATCTCGGTCGATGGGACGCAAGTTAATTGCGGCCATTGCGACGATGGCGAACAGGCACTCGACATCGAATATTCGATCTCCATGGCGCCCGGCATGGATCAGGTCCAGGTCTATGTCGCGAGCGATCCTGTGGCGATTGAAGAGCGGATGGCCTCCGACAATTCCAGCAAGCAGCTGAGTACGTCCTGGGGTTATTCCGAGGACTTCTCTGTCGAAGATCCGGTCTATCAGGAAATGGCGGCACAGGGGCAATCATGGTTCACCGCGAGCGGTGACGCGGTCACCCTCCAGGCCAGCGGGCCATGGCCGGAAGAAGACGCAAATATCATCGCGGTCGGCGGTACGGATCTCGTAACCAATGGTGCGGGCGGTTCGTGGAAATCCGAACCGGGCTGGCCAGACAGCGCTGCCGGACCCTCGGTCGACCAGACCATCAAGATCGAGCCCTACCAGCTTCCTTACATCAACAGTAAGAACAAGGGTTCGAAAACGTTGCGCAATGTTGCCGACGTGTCGGCAAATGCCAATACGGACATGGAAATCTGTGCGGACGGAAGTTGTGGTGGAGGCGCCGGTGGAACGAGCTTCTCCTCGCCGATCTGGGCCGGGTTTACTGCACTGGCGAACGAACAGGCGGCGAAGGAAGGGAAGTCCACGGTCGGCTTTATCAATCCGACGCTCTACCCTGAATACAAGAAAGACAAGAAGATGTCGCACGACGTCGTCGGCAACAGCAGCGGCCAGTATCCTGCCGTGAAGGGCTATGATCTCGTTGGCGGACTGGGTTCGCCCAATGGAGCGAAGATGATCAAGGCGCTTATGGGAAAGTAGAACCGTAAGGCAAACAATCAGGGTCCCGGGAGCAATCCCGGGACTTTTTTTGTCTGATCGGTACACTGAGATTTGCTAGTGCGGTATTATTCGGACGATAGTTCGTCGAAAGCGATGGGGGTGAGAGATGCGACGGGTAATCTTATTGGCAGTTCTTGGTCTGCTGGTACCAGGCGCGGCGCAATGCGCCGATACGGGAGAGGCAGGCGTACGTGCGGCGTTCATGCAATATGACAAGGGATGGCGGGATTTCGATACAAACGAGGTGCTAGCGACCCTGGCGCCCGATATCGAATGGACGAACAGCGTAGGCATCCGTCTCCACGGAACGGAGGAAATGCGCCGCCTCCTGAATCATTTGTTCAAGGATGCGTCGTTCCGCGCGGGTAAGCCGGGGCCTTTGACGATTCATGCCATTCGCATGCTGGGCCCGGACGCGGCCGTCGTGTCGAGCAGCGAAGCGACCTTCAATCAGGTCGATACCCGCACCGGCAAGCCTGTGCCCGACCAACATACCAACGAGCTCTCCGTGATGGAGAAGCGAGACGGGCACTGGTTGATCGTCAATGACCTGACGAGCGACGAATCGCACGGTATCTGAAACGGGCTTATCCCAGTGCCAGATGCGCGCTGATCGCTGCGACGATCACTACAAGTATCACCGATAGAATGACTTCGGGGCGCGTGGTTCCTTCGGTGAACAGGCGTTGGTCGTGCAACATGTGGCTTGTGCGCACGAATCGTATGGATGCGACCACGATGATCGCCAGGCCCACGATGATCAGTGTGGCGCCATCGAAGCGGCCGCTCTCCCACGTCGCGACGGGAGCCCGCGTATGTTCCCCGGTGGGCAGTGCATCAGCTCGCGCAAGCTGGATCAGAACCAGATAGAATTTCTCTACAACGAAGCCCAACGCGATGACCGCAATGCCGGTGCGGACCCAGGCAAGGAATGTCCGCTCATTGGCCGCGTAGTCCGAATATTGCGGGATCATCGCTAATCTCCGTGTCGGGAACGAAATATCGCCGGCGCATGGCGCACCGGCGATGGTTGAGACATAGAAAACTATTCGATCCCGTAGGGCGCGTCCATTGCAGGACACGCGCTGTCCGAGCCTTCAGATCAGGTCGCGCAGCTTGACGGTAACAAGTCGTTGCGTATCGCCGCGGCGGATTGCGAATGTAACAACCAGTCCCGCCGGCTCATTACGCAGCCGCTTGCGCAGATTGTAGACTTTCAGCGAAGAAGCCGGCCTGCCATCAACGCCGACGATGATGATGTCGCCCACTTTAAGGCC
>DASXXW010000145.1:0-3207 GCA_036502865.1 Rhizomicrobium sp. | reverse complement strand
CCTGGTGGGCATGACCGGGGTGGGCGGCGGCTCGCTCATGACGCCGATATTGATCCTGCTTTTCGGCATTCACCCGTTGACGGCCGTCGGCACCGATTTGCTCTACGCGTCAGCTACCAAAACCTGCGGCACCTTCGTTCACGGGTTCAAGAAGACCATCGATTGGCGCGTGGTGGGGCGGCTTGCGACGGGAAGTATTCCGCTGACCGCGCTCACGATCTTCGCGCTGTCCAAATTCGACATGAACAATCCGGCGGCGCAGAAGGCGATTACGAGCGGGTTGGGCGTCGCGTTGTTGTTGACCGCGTTATCGTTATTCTTCCGCAAAACGGTGATGGAGATTTACGCCACGCGCGTGGGCGAGATGCCGGCGGCCACCGTCCGCAATCTCACCATTCTCATGGGCGCGGTTCTGGGAGTGCTGGTTTCGATTTCATCGGTGGGCGCCGGCGCGATCGGCGTAACGGCGCTGATCCTGCTCTATCCCAAAATGCCCATCGCGCGCCTCGTCGGGTCGGACATCGCCCATGCCGTCCCGCTGACGCTGATTGCCGGCCTCGGCCATTGGTGGCTCGGCACGATCAATTTTCCGCTGCTCGGCTCGCTTCTGGTCGGCTCGATCCCGGGCATCATCATCGGCAGCCTGCTTGTCACCAAGGTGCCGGAACCGAGCCTGCGCCTGGTTCTCGGCACCGTTCTGATCCTCGTGTGTCTGCGGTTCTGGTTCTTCTAGGAGGCGCATCGCGGGCGGCTCCGGCCGCAGCGGACAAGCGGAAAGCATTCGGGATGCTCGACCGACCGGCGTTACCGTATCTCCCGGCATCGCACGTCGGCCAGACCGCGTGCATCAAGACGGACCAGGCACCATTGCGGGGCATTCCCAGCGTACGAGGCTTTAAACACGTCGGGGAAGATCGCCCCGTGGCCTTTGTCTTCGAGGATCCTGCCGAAATATTGTATCGCCGGCGTGCCGGGTTGTGGGGCAGGTTTCGCCTCTGACTCCTTCATCCGCTTGTAGACATCGTCCTCATAGTAATTTTCACGGGGAGACTTCGCCGACAGATCCTGGAAGTAATGAGTCAGGATCACCAGGGTGTCCTGCGGCGCATCTGCGATCGGCGGGTCCGATATGCGCTCCATCTTTGCTTTGATGCGACGAATAACCATGCCCATAGACGCCTGGCTTATCTCGCCATCGAAGCTTCCGTTTCCCTCCCAAACGGCGTCATAAATTGTGTAGTTGAACGAGCCGCCCCAGCGCAGCCGTAATTTGTCGCCGTCGAAAGTGGCTTCGGGAATTTTCTGCAGAAAATCGTCGGCACAAATGGTCGAAAGGCCCGCGTCATGTTTCTTGAAAGTGCAGAAATCACCAGTGACGGGTTTGTCGAAACCGGGCCACTCCGGCAGAACCATTTTCCAGTCACCATATAGCCCGGCGGCCGAGACGATGATCTGCTCCGCGGGCGGCTGAATGCCGGACGAAGCAGCCGGGGCTTCGGGTTTCGGATTTGCAGATGGTTCTTGGGCCCCACAAGCCGTGCTCCTCATCACCGCGATAAGGGAAAGACAGAACACCGCCTGTCTCTTCATCTCCATGGCTCCGAAGTCACGATGCAAGCCCTTGCATGAAGCCCGATCGAAAGCTATCGCCAATTTTGGGGCGCACGCTTCAATGCATTGAACGAGATCGTTGAAAAATTGAAACGGGAAGGAGAAACCCGATGAGCCGCACGAATGTTGAACGGAAATCCGACCGCGAACTGGTCGCCACACGAAGCTTCGATGCGGCGGCCCGGCTCGTATTCGAGGCGTGGACGACGCCCGAACTGCTCAAGCGTTGGTGGGCGCCGAAATCGATGGGGGCGTCGCTCGTCTCCTGCGAGGCGGATGTTCGCGACGGGGGCAAATATCGTTTCGAGTTCAGCCACGGCGACGCAAGCATGGCGTTCTTCGGCAAATATATCGAAGTGATACCGAATGCGCGTCTGGTCTGGACAAATGAGGAGAGCGATGACGGCGCGGTCACCACGGTGACCTTCGTGGAAAAAGACGGCAAGACGCTGCTGACCTTTCACGAACTTTACCCTTCGAAGGAAGCGCTCGATGCGTCTTTCGAAGGAATGGAGGGCTGTATGCCCGAGCAATTCAAGCAATTGGACGAGTTGCTCGTGAGCCTGATTGCGCGCAAAGGTGGGGCATGAAGGTGTAGATCGCGCGGTCAGCTAACGTATTTTTCTCTACCCGACTGTTACATCGTATCCAGCATTATTACTCCCGGCGGAATTCATACAGCACCTGCCGGGAACCCGCAGAGGCCGCGAAGGCGTCCGGATAGTGGAGGCCGGCCAGATCGTAGCATACGGTGAGGGTGTCGCCGTCGATCTTGTAAATGCCTTTCCAGCTGCCGCCGAATGTTCCGGGCGGCGTATCGTGATGGAATACGTCGATCTGTTTTTTGTCGGCATCCAGTTTGAACATATAGGGGTCGACGCCCAGTTGGCCGTTCATCCGGATGAAATATTGGTTGCCTTTGACAACCCATGCCATGTCGGCGGATTGCGGCGCGCCCTCATAGGTGGTGGCGGTCATCTTCCAGGTGCCCTGCCATTGTTGCAGATCGTCAGCCGAATTTCCGGCTGAACGGCTATCGCAGCCCGCGAGCAACGAGATGCACAGCACCAGCCAGCCCCAACGTGCCAAATGTAACGGATGTATCATGGTGTCCCGCCCCTCCTGAAGAGAACCCGAACGGGAATTCTACCGAAAGCCGGTTAAACGGGGCCTAATTTCCTCTTGCCGTCTGCCACAAATGCCTGCGCTATACGGCCCTACAGCCAAGGCCTGGTCATCAGGGAATCCGAAGCGGAGCGGTGATGAAACTCTTGATCTTTGCTCTTTGGGCAATGGTGGTGGCCTGCGGCGACAGCGCTTTAGCCGGCGTCTGGCAGCCCATAGCGGGTCATACGCAAATACCGATTTGGCACGGCGCGGCGCCGGATTCGCGGCCGGTTCCGGCGCCGGAATCCGTGGTGACAACCAGCCATCTCGTCGCCGGCCGTCATTATATGGCGGTACTGAATGTCTCGCGGCCCACGATGACGGTTTATGCTCCACGCGCGAAGAACAACGGCGCGGCGGTAGTGGTGCTTCCCGGTGGCGGCTTCGCGGCGCTGGCCATCGATCTTGAAGGCACCGAAGCCTGCGACT
>DASXXW010000144.1:0-2315 GCA_036502865.1 Rhizomicrobium sp. | reverse complement strand
GATGACAATCGTGTATAGGAGCGAGCCGGATCGCACGGCTTCCTTTCGCGCCGCGTCATAGTCGGCGCTGCTGGTAGTTTCACCGGCGTCGGTCACCAGAATAATCACGCGGCGGCGATCTTCTCCGCGGCGCCCCAGCGTCCGCGAGGCCAACAGAATTGCGTCGTAGATAGAGGTGCCGGAACCCGCCGGCATCCTGTGCACTGCGGCCTGCAGCGATGGAACATCGTCCGAGAATGCCGCGAGTTGTGTGACGTTCTCGTCGACAGAGAAAACCGACAGCCGATCTCCCTTGCGCAACACCTGGCGGATGAAATGCGCCGCAGCTTCCTCCTCAAACGCAATCTCCTTGTGCGCGCTGAGGCTCGAATCGATCATGAGCGCGAGGTCTAGGGGCAGCTGCGTTTCGGGCTCGAAAACCTCGACCTTTTGCTCAACACCTTCCTCGAAAACCTGAAATGATTCGCGCGGCAAGTCGGGCGCGGGGCGATTGTGCTCGTCGAGCACGCTGACGAGCACGTTGACGAGATTGACGCTAACGCGAATGCGACCGCGCTGCGAACCGTCGTCTTGCGAATCCACCGGCTCAGCCGGTGGGGGCACCGTGTTCTCCGCGCTCGCGCCCTTCGGCTTCTGCGCCCAGGGCGGCCGGTCGGACTTGTCCTGCGCGAAGTTCGCGCCTGCCCACAGCAAGCAGGCGCAGAACAATGCTGCGGCGGGCAGAAACATACGCGGCCATGTTGAATTAGCTGGATACACTGAGGACCGCATCGCTACCTAGGATGCACTTTTCCGCGCCCGCGTATCCTGCGGCACCGGAGGAAGTTCACCGTCCGCCCAGACCGCGCCATCCTCGAAATACTCCTTCTTCCAGATGGGCACGGAACGCTTGAGCGTATCGATCGCGTACCGGCACGCCTCAAACGCCGCGGCCCGGTGCGGAGCGCTGACTGCGATGAAGACGCTGGTCTCGCCGATTTCCAGGCGGCCGAGGCGGTGCGCAATGGCTACGCGGTCGATCGCAAACTTGGCGTGAACTTCGGCGGCAATCTCCCCCATCTTGCCGAGCGCCATTGATTCGTAGGCTTCGTAGTCCAGGTAGAGAGTCCGGCGGCCATGGGACTGATTGCGTACGCACCCATCGAAGGTGACGATAGCGCCGTCCGCGCCGGTACGAACATGCTCGATAAACGCGTCCGCCTCGATGCTTTCGTGGACAAGCAAGATCAGGTCGCCGCTGGGAGGGGTGGACATCCGTCAGCTTCAGCCGCCGCTCACCGGCGGGAGAAAGGCGATTTCGTCGCCGGAATCAAGTGGCGTGCTCCACGCCGCAAATTCCTGATTGCGCGAAGCAACCACCGAACTGCGATACCGCGCCAGCTCCGGTTGACGCGCGATGAATCCGGCGAACAGATCCTCGATGCGGGAGCCGGATACGAGTTCGACAAATTCCTCCGCTGCCCCGGCCGCTTCCTTAAGCCGGCCAAAGAAGAGGACCTTGACCCGAATGGACGGTTTTATGCTGGATGATGCCACGCTGCTCACAAACGAATTGTAACCCGCCGCCTCGCGGGCGGCTAGCGGAAGGAAGCGCTGAGGGGGGATCGACTTCCGGTACAGGTTTACCCGACTTGACCCGGCCCGGCGGACTGCGTAGCGTCCTTTATGACGGGGAATGTATGAAAGTTGTGATTGCCGGGTCAAGTGGGCTTGTGGGCACCGCTCTAACAGATTCGCTGCTGCGCGACGGGCACACTGTCGTCCGGCTGCAACGCTCCGGCAGCGCTGCGAAGAAAGAGAACAGCAAAGGCGCACGGAACGAAAAAGACACCGGAAACTCCGCGCAGAAGAGTCCGGGTAAGGCTTTCGACATCGCCTGGAATCCGAACACGTGCGACCTCGAAGGCGAGCCGTTCGGCGCGGAGCAGGACAAGGTGGAAGGCTCCGACGCGTTGGTGAATTTGGCCGGGGCATCGATTTCCGGGGAGACCTGGAACGCCGAACGCAAAGCTGTGCTGAGGTCCAGCCGCGTACACATCACGCGCGAACTGGTCTGCTCACTGGAGAAACTCGAGGACGGGCCAAAGGCGATCGTATCCGCGTCGGCCATCGGATATTACGGCAATCGCGGCGACGAAGTGCTGACCGAGGAAAGCAAGCCCGGCGACGATTTCCTCGCGCGCTTGGCGCTCGAGTGGGAGGCGGAGGCGGTGAAGGCCGAAGCGCTCGGGATGCGTGTGGCGCGCCTGCGCTTTGGAATTGTCTTGGCGAAACATGGCGGCGCCCTGCCGCAGATGATGCGGCCGTTCAAATTT
>DASXXW010000143.1:0-7126 GCA_036502865.1 Rhizomicrobium sp. | reverse complement strand
CGCCGCCGCTGGAGACATTCAGATTGCCTACCATCTCGAAATTGTTTCCGGTCGAATCGCCCAGATAGATGTTCGCGCCGCCGCCCATGTCGAGCGCATCGCCATTGGTGGCAGGCCCGATATTGAATGTATTACCCGTTGCAGATGTGAAGGTGTTGCTGCTGCTCGTTGAGGTGCAGGGATTCGAACCGCTCGTGCAACTCGCGCCGAGCACGAGGGTTTCGCCACCCGTGTCGTCGATGCCGGCTGCAAGGTTGAACGTACTGGCATTCGTCGAACTGCCGAATGTCATGACGCTGCCGGTGTTGTAGATGCTGTAACCCGTCGTAGCACCGCACGGATTGTTGGCGCTGGTGATGGGTCCGATATTGTAGGTGCCGTAGCCGAATGTCGTGTTGGATCCACCGCCGGACGCCACGCCACCCGAAATATTGAAAGTGCCATTCCCGAAATGCAGCGCTGTGCCGTTGTCGCAGACCTGGCCGTTAACGGCGTAGGTGTTGAGGGCGCTTCCGTTGAGGTTGAAGTTGACCGTTATGCCGCCCGACAGCTGGATCGTGCCGAATTTGTAGGAATTCGATCCTACACACGTTACCGTCCAGATATTGCTGCTGAAGGTGCCGGTACAGCCATCGGCCGAGAGCTGGCTCTGTGTGGTGGAAGTGGTGTAACCGAAAGTTACCGCCGTACCGCCGGTGACGCTCGGAGCTGAAGGTGCCGTAAGCGCCGCAACTGTCGAAAGGCGTGAGGTGGCGCCCGTGACCGCGGTGAGACTTGCGAACGGATCGGTCGACAATCCTCTGCTGATCGAAAGGGTGCCTCCGGTTGGCGCCTGGATACCGCTACAGGGCTCGCTCGGCGCGGAGGTCGAGTAATATTCGACCTGCTTGGTTGTGATGTAGGTTCCGCAGGGAACAGAAACCGTATTGTTTGAAGTGACGGAGCATTGCGCCGCCGTAATGGCTGTACCGCCGCTTAAGGTGACGCCGCTGCCGGTCTGATTCAAAGCCATGATGCAGCCCGGTGCTCCGGATTCCAGTTCCGCATAGGAAGAAACGCTGATCGGCAGCGTATTCCGTGCAAACAGGGTGCGCGAAAGCACGAGCGGCACGCTGGACTGTACCGTCACCTGGACCGCCTGGTTGCCGTCGCCGGAAGGTGAATTCACGACGCTGGCCGAAATATTGCTGCTCGCAACGCCGTTTAATGCGGCGATGTTGGTCACCGCAGCCGACATCGCGGATGACGACGCGGTCGAATTGTAAACGGCGCCGCCGCCCATCGCGGCCGCGTCGGCGATGCGTTGGTCCTGCATGCGATTCAGTAATCCGTTGCCGAATTCGGCCACGAGACCCGACACGCCGACGAGCGACGTAATCATCACGGTCGAGAGTATCGCGATGTTTCCGCGCCGGTCGCGGATGAATTCCCGGATGAATCTAGAGAGCATGCCCGCACCTTCGTTCTGCCGTGCGAGATATGCGCTATCGGTCTCTAACGTCCGGTTGCTCGACTGTGCCGAATTCTACGCAGTTCTACTTTCAAATTTAACTAAAATTGGAACTTCAATCATTGTGACGGCCCGGGAAGTGCTCCCCGGAAGCCGATCATTTCGAGATGTGAAGCTGTGTGATCTCCGTGCCGATCTGCTGGAACGCGGTGACGATCTGCCCCGACGTCGTCAGATCGAAATAGTCGCTCGGCGTGCTTGCACAGTTCTGCAGCGGCGCCGAGTTCCCTTGCGTTCCGTTGAGGTCGACATAGACGGAAAACACAGTGATTCCGGCTGCTTTTATGTTCGCGCAGACCTGGGCTTCGCGGGCGTCGGTCGACGTATCTTCGTTCTGTCCGTCACCCGTCCAGCGGTCCTGCGTGTTCAAACCGTCGCTTACGATGATGATGATCGGGGTGGTATCGGACGGTAACGGACCGGCATTGAACGGCGCGCTGTTGCTGAGAGTCATCCACCCCATCGCGAAGCCAATCGGCTGGTCCGTGGTGCCGTTTGCCACCATTCCGTTCACCTCGGTGGTAAGGTCTCCGTAACCACTCTGCGAAAAGACGTCCGTTAAAGGTATCATTTGTTCGGGGCAGGCGAGTTTCCATGTGTTTGCGGGCGTATGACCGTAGAGCACGGGCGGCGCAGCCGGGAACAGCGTCGTGACGTCGGAACTATTCGGGGGTGTATTCTCCACGTCATTGCTCTGATTGCGGTCCATGACGCAGCCGGTCCATTGGGAGTGACTCGGATTGTTCGGCACCCAACTGCAGCCCGCGGTACCCGGCAGGCAAACCAACCCAAGCGCATTCTTGTAAGAACCGTCGCCGGATCCGACGGCATCCCAGGGTGCAAAAGTCAGCCAGCTCGCCGTGTTGTTGGTGGTCCCGACATTGACGCCCGTCGTGAACGGCACGATGGAAACCATCACATCGCCGCTGTTCTGGGCTACCGATTGCAGCATGGTCAGCAATTGTGTCGTCGCGTTTTTCAGCGCGCTGATCTTGCTGACGCCATACTTATCCTTCTGCGTCATCGACCCCGTATTGTCGAGCACGAGAGAGATCCAGAGCTTCGTCTGGCCGCGCGTCACCTGCGAGGTGTAGCCGACATTGACCGTATTCATACCGACAACTTTGACCAGCACGGTCGGCATGGGGACGACGCTGGACACCGCGACGGTGTTGGTACCTGTCGTTACTACGACGGGTTGTGGAATTCCGAATGAGTCCGCCACATTGTAATTCGCGTTGAAATATTGCTGGGCGACCACCTGCATTTGCGTCTGGGACAAACCCTGCGAAGCGCCGACGGCCAGTGCGGCCGCATCGAGAGCTTCCGCCAGACGCGTTCGCACAACCATGGCGCGTCCGAGATCGACCCCTGTTCCTGCAGCAAGCGTAATCGGCACCAGTGCGATCGCGACAATCATCGCGACATTGGCCCGCCTGCAGCGGTACAGGCGCTTGAGATGTGAAAGCCCGGCTGAGAAGAAGTGGCGCGAAGGCATGAGGTCGTTCCCTGACGAATTGCCAACGCTTTGCCTTAAATTTCGCTTAAATGCCGTTGAATGTTTGTTAAATGGTTATGGATTCGTTAAGAGATAACTGCACGCACGGTGCAATCCCGATTTGATACAAATTGGCTCTGCGCAAGGCTTTTCTTGCTTAATGCGACCGCGCACGAATTAACGGCGCGTTTACGAAGTCATACGGTTCGGCTTCGCAAATTATTACCGATGGGTTAATCGGTTTTCCGCAATTTGATATTCCAGCGACCAGGAAATGGAAACCATTCGCGCCAGATTTTGTCGCGCCGCCGTGTCGCGGGACCGCGCGCGGAATTGCGCGGGATCTGCAGCCATCGAGTTCGCCCTCATTGCGCCGGTCCTCGCGCTCTTTCTCTTCGGCATCATAGAAACGGGCGTGATCTTCTTCGCCCAGTCGACGTTGCAGAACGCAGCCGACGATGCAGCGCGGCTGGTGCGCACCGGGCAGGCGCAGAACAATTCCATGACGGAAGCCCAATATGCCCAGCAGGTCTGCGGTGAGATGTCGGGCATGATCGGCACGTCCACCTGCACCTCGAATCTGCAGGTCGACATGCAGTCATTCGCCGATTTCTCCAGCGCAAACTACAACAACGTCGTCAACACCAATGGCAGCCTCAACACCAAACAGATGCAATATCTGACAGGCAACTCCTGCGATGTCGTTCTGGTCCGCGTCTTCTATCCCTGGTCGATCATGACGCCGCTGCTTGCGCCGTTGCTCGCAAACATGCCCAACGGCCAATATCTGTTGTCGGCGTCGGCGGCCTTCCGCAACGAACCCTACGGGACGGGCTCCACATGCTGAACCTTCCGATCCGATTCCTGCGCGCGACGCGCGGCCTTGCGGCCGTGGAATTTGCGCTTCTCGCGCCGGTGCTTGCCGTCTTGCTCATGGGCACGATCGAGCTCTGCAACGCGCTCCAGTGCCGCCAGAAAGTCACCAGCGAAACATCGAGCGTCGCCGATCTCGTCGCCCAGGCGTCGACGGTTTCGAACGCCGATCTGACCAACATCTTCAATGCGGGAAATTCCATTCTCTACCCCTTCCCCGCCGGCAATGTGACGGTTGTCGTTTCGAGTATCATCAATCTTCCCAACGGCCAGAATGTCGTCGACTGGAGCGTTCCGTATAATGGCGGGACGCCATTGCAGCCGAACACGCAGATGACCGTGCCGACCGGCGTAATCTCCGCCGGCGGAAGCGCGATCTATGTGCAGGTTTCGTATAATTACTTATCGCCGATCGGCAACTTCATCATCGGCACCATCAATATGAGCGATACTTTCTACGCACGCCCCAGGTCCGTGCCAAAGGTTACCTATACCGGCTAGAAACGAACGCGCGCCGTTCAGGCGCGTTCGGGACGGAGCCGGATCAGTCCTTCCTGCGCGACGGACGCGACAAGCTTTCCATCCGCCGTATAAATCAATCCGCGATTGAAGCCGCGCGCGCCCGATGCGCTGGGGCTGTCATGGACATACAGCAGCCACTCATCGGCGCGGAAGCTGCGATGAAACCACATCGCATGATCGATACTCGCGATCTGCAGCCGCGGGTCGAACCACCACACGCCATGCGGCAATAGCGATGTTTCGAGCAGGGTCATATCGGACGCGTAGGCGAGCACGCATTGATGCAGCGCGATTTGCGGCGGCAACGCTTCGATCGCGCGCATCCAGATCGCCTGGTGCGGCGGACGAACGTTTGGACGGAAGATAGCCTCACCATCAACGGGCCGCATCTCGATCGGACGCCTGCGGAGGAAATGGGCGCGATGCGTCTCCGGAATCCGGTGCGCATAGGTGTGGCGAAAATCGTCTTCGCTCGGCAGCGAATCGGGTGGCGGCACGATGGGAGGATCGATCTGGTGCTCGACGCCCTGCTCTTCGACCTGGAAAGATGCGGACATATGAAAAATCGGACGGCCATGCTGGATGGCCACCACGCGCCGCGAACTGAAGCTCGCACCGTCCCGGCTTCGGTCCACCTCGTAAAGGATGGGAACTTTCGGGTCGCCGCCGATCAGAAAATAGGCATGCATCGAATGACAGATTCGCGCTTCGCAGGTCCGTGAAGCCGCAACGAGCGCTTGTCCCAGCACCTGTCCGCCGAACACACGCTGCGAGCAGTCTTCGGGACTGATGCCGCGGAAAATATTGACTTCGATGGGTTCCAGATCGAGAAGCGCGATGAGTTGCCCGATGGGCGAAGATTGTCCGGGAGAATCGGTCGGCATCATTCGGGCGGGATAGCCGGTCGCTCCGGCACGGGCAAGCGCAGTCCACATCTTCCGCCGGACGGGGCTTTGAATTGAACGGGTTCCGGCCTAGATAGACTGCTCTGCATTCGGAAGATCGCTGCAAAACTCCATGGCAAGAACGCTTCTCGAACGCGCCGCGCACACCAGACCGGCCAACACCAAACGGGGCGCGCTCGAGCGCCTGTTCACCCTGATGTTCAAGGGGTTCGTGTACAACCAGATCTGGGAAGATCCCGACGTCGATCTGGAAGCGCTGGAGATCAAGCCGCATCACCGCGTACTGACGATTGCTTCGGGCGGCTGCAACATCCTGAACTATCTTGCCGCCGATCCCGAAAAGATCATCGCGGTGGATCTCAATCCCAATCATGTTGCGCTTACGCGCCTGAAGCTTGCCGCGCTTGCCGATCTGCCGAGCTACGAAGATTTCTTCCGGTTCTTCGGCGTTGCGAACGACAAAGCAAATCGCAACGCCTTCGATAATTTCCTCAGTCACCGTCTCGATCCCGAGACGCGCCGCTATTGGGAAAAACACATTCCGCTGCACGGTCGCCGCATCAACATGTTTGCGCGGAATCTTTATCGTTACGGCCTGCTCGGCCGTTTCATCGGCGTGCTGCATGTGGTTGCACGGCTGCATGGAAAAAAACTGGAGGGGCTGGTCACTGCGCGCACGCCCGACGAACAGCGCGCACATTTCGAAAGCACGATAGCGCCCCTCTTCGACTACAAATCGATTCGCTTCCTGTCTCGTACGCCGGTATCGCTGTATGCGCTCGGTATCCCGCCTGCTCAATACGATGAACTCGTAGCCGATTCGAACGGTGATCCGATTTCCGTGCTTCGGAAGCGGGTGGAAAAGCTAGCCTGCGATTTTCCGATCTCGGATAATTACTTCGCCTGGCAGGCCTTTGCGCGCAGCTACGATGTCGAGAAGCGCGAAGCCGTCCCGGCCTATCTGCGCGAAGATGTTTACGACGCGATCCGCACGCGCACGGACAGGGTCGAAGTCCATCACGCATCGCTGATCGATTTTCTGAAAACACAGCCAGCCGGTTCTTTGCATCGCTACGTGCTTCTGGACGCACAGGACTGGATGACGCCTGACGTACTGTCTGCGCTGTGGACGGAAATCGACCGGACCGCCGATTCGCGGGATGCGCGCGTGATTTTCCGGACGGCCGGCGAGGACTCTCCGCTGCCCCGGAAGCTTCCGCCGGAGCTGTTGGCGCCGTGGGACTATCTCGAAAGTGCAAGCCGCGCTTTCCATGCCCGCGACCGCTCCTCCATTTATGGCGGATTCCATGTGTATTGCCGCCGGGCGCTGACGTAGTCGCGAAATGCCGGCTGGGCCAAGTTCCCATGGCGCACTTATGGACCGCGTCTATCGGCGGCAACGCCATTTCTACGATTTCACGCGGCGCTATTACCTTTTAGGCCGCGACCGCCTCATCCGGGGGCTGGACCTGCAACCGGGAAGCAGCCTGGTGGAAGTGGGGTGCGGGACGGCCCGGAACCTGATTGCCATCGCCCGCCGCTATCCTCAGGCACGGCTTTTCGGGTTGGACGCATCGCAAGCTATGCTCGAAACGGCTCGCGACCAAGTCGCGCGCGCCGGGCTGGCGGGACGGATTACCCTGGTTCACGGCTATGCGGAAGCTTTGACGCCACAACTTTTTGGCGAGTCGGACGGGTTTGACGCAGTCATTTTCCCCTACAGTCTTTCGATGATCCCGGACTGGCGGTGTGCTTTGGCGTCCGGGAATGCCGCGCTTTCGGCCAAGGGTATGGTCCATATCGTGGATTTTGGGGATC
>DASXXW010000142.1:0-15365 GCA_036502865.1 Rhizomicrobium sp. | reverse complement strand
CCGGTGACGAGGATCTGCGCCTCGGTCGATTGCTCGGTGAAGGGCGGTGCTTCCTGGTGGATACCGCGCCTGGTTGTGAATTTGACGGGGCCGGCTTCGTCCACCGGCTCGCCGATGACGTTGATGATGCGGCCGAGCGTGCCCAGACCGACCGGAACCGAAATCGGCGCGCCGGTATCGGTGACCTTCTGGCCGCGGACCAAGCCTTCGGTCGCGTCCATCGCGATGGTGCGCACGGTGCTTTCGCCCAGATGCTGCGCCACTTCGAGAACAAGGCGGTTGCCGTTGTTGTCGGTCTCCAGCGCGTTCTGAATAGCCGGCAGATGGCCTTCGAACTGCACGTCCACCACGGCGCCGGTGACCTGCGTCACGCGGCCGAGGATTTTGGTATCTGTCATCGCGTTCATCGTATTCTCTCCGTTGGGCGCATCCACGCCCGGTCTTCAATCAAAGCGCTTCGGCGCCCGAAATGATTTCGATCAGTTCCTTGGTAATCATCGCCTGACGCGTGCGGTTATATTGCAGCGTCAGATTGTCGATCACGTCGCCCGCATTGCGCGTCGCCGAATCCATGGCCGCCATCTTGGCGCCGAACTCGCCCGCGACGTTTTCCAGCAGCGCCCGGAAAATCTGCACATTCACGTTGCGGGGCAGGAGATCGGTGAGAATGGCGCCTTCGTCCGGCTCATACTCATACACATTGCCCTGCGGCGCCTTGAGCTGACCCGCTTCTCCGACGACTGCGGGAATAAGTTGCGTCAGCGTCGGCACCTGACTCATGACCGAGTGGAATTCGGAATAAACAATCGAGGCCACATCGAACTCGCCCGCGGCAAACATATCGAGCACGCGGCGGCCGATCGCGGTGGCATTCGCGAAACCGATGCGCTTGATACCGACGAAATCGATCGAGTCGATGATCTTGTTCGCATATTGCCGCTTGAGCTGATCGCGGCCCTTGCGTCCCACGCAGAGGATTTTGACCGTCTTGCCGTCACGTTCGAGCGATTGGATATGCAGGCGCGCGCGGCGGACGATGTTGGTATTGAACGCGCCGCACAGACCGCGATCCGCAGTCGCAACGATGACCAGATGGACATCGTCTTTTCCGGTCCCGGCGAGGAGGGCAGGGGCGCCCGGATTGTCTTTGATGCCGGCCGCGAGGCTCGCGATCACCGCGTTCATTTTTTCCGCATAGGGCCGTGCGGCTTCCGCGGCTTCCTGCGCGCGGCGCAGATTCGCAGCGGCCACCATCTGCATGGCCTTGGTGATTTTGCGGATCGATTTGACGCTCGCGATCCGGTTGCGAAAGGACTTTAAACTCGGCATCAGGCGAAGCTCTTCACGAACTCGTCGAGGATGGATTTCAGCTTTGTTTCATTGTCCGGCGTGATCTGTTTCTGCGTGCGGATGCCGTCCAGCACATCGGAATATTTGGAGCGCATCATCCGCAGCAACTCGCCTTCGAACCGCTGGATGTCGCCCACCGGAAGCTTGTCGAGATAGCCTTTCACGCCGGCGAAAATCGAAACAACCTGTTCTTCGACCGGGATCGGGCTGAACTGCGGCTGTTTCAACAATTCCGTCAGTCGCGCGCCGCGATTGAGCAGGCGTTGCGTGGCGGCATCGAGGTCGGAACCGAACTGCGCGAACGCGGCCATTTCGCGATATTGCGCGAGCTCCAGCTTGATCGAGCCGGCGACCTGTTTCATGGCCTTGATCTGCGCCGACGAACCCACGCGCGACACGGAAATGCCGACGTTGACGGCGGGCCGAATGCCCTGGAAGAACAAATCACTTTCCAGGAAGATCTGCCCGTCGGTGATGGAGATGACGTTGGTCGGAATATAGGCCGACACGTCATTGGCCTGGGTTTCGATGACCGGCAACGCCGTCAGCGATCCGCCGCCATGATCCTCGTTCATTTTCGCAGCGCGCTCGAGCAGGCGCGAGTGGAGATAGAAGACGTCGCCCGGATAGGCTTCGCGGCCCGGCGGACGGCGCAGCAACAATGACATCTGGCGATAGGCCACGGCCTGCTTGGAAAGATCGTCATAGATGATCAGCGCGTGCATGCCGTTGTCGCGGAACCATTCGCCCATCGTGCAGCCGGCAAACGGCGCCAGATATTGCAGCGGCGCGGGCTCGCTCGCGGTCGCGGCGACGACGATGGTGTATTCCATCGCGCCCGCATCGCTGAGCGTTTTGACGATCTGCGCCACCGTCGAACGCTTCTGGCCGATGGCGACATAGATGCAATACAGCTTGGCCTTCTCGTCGGTGCCCTGATTGACGGCGCGCTGATTGATGATCGTGTCGATGGCAATCGCCGTCTTGCCAGTCTGGCGGTCGCCGATGATCAGTTCGCGCTGTCCACGGCCGACGGGAATGAGGCTGTCGATCGCTTTGATGCCCGTCTGCATGGGCTCGTTCACGGATTTGCGTGGGATGATGCCCGGCGCCTTCACGTCCACGCGGCGTCGTTCGGCAACGTCGGTGATGTCGCCTTTGCCGTCGATCGGATTGCCGAGCGGATCGACCACGCGCCCGAGCAATCCCTTGCCGACCGGCACGTCCACGATGGCGCCTGTGCGCTTGACCGTGTCGCCTTCCTTGATCCCGGAGTCGTTGCCGAAAATCACGGCGCCGACATTGTCCGTCTCAAGATTGAGCGCCATGCCCTTGATGCCGCCGGGGAATTCGACCAGCTCGCCGGCCTGCACATTGTCGAGGCCGTAAACGCGCGCGATGCCGTCGCCGACACTCAGCACTTCGCCGACTTCGCTGACTTGCGCTTCGGCGCCGAAATTTTCGATTTCGCGCTTGAGGATCGCGGAGATTTCCGAAGGCTGGATCTTCATTTCAATGTCCTCTCATGGCGCTGCGCAAACCTTCAAGTTTGGTGCGCAGCGACGAATCGATCATGCGGGAGCCGACTTTCACGACCAGCCCCCCGAGCAAAGCGGGATCGACCTTGGTCGATAGCCGCGCGTCGCGTCCGAGTTTGGCCTTTAAAGCGGCTTTGAGTTCGGTGGTCTCTGCTTCGGTCAGCGGACGGGCGGCGGAAACTTCCGCGTCGACCTCGCCCTTCTGGCGCCCGAGTAACTCATCATAGGCGCGGATGATATCCGTCAGAGCAAATAGCCGCCGCTTCCGCGCGAGCGTCAGTATGAAGCGCATGGTCAGGGGCGTCGCTTCCATGCGTCGCAGCACCGCGTCCATGCCCGCACGCTGCTCGTCGGCCGAAAAAACCGGCGCTTTGACGAGCCGGGCAAGGTCGGGGCTTTCGACAAGCAATGCTTTCAGGCCTGCGAGGTCGCTCGCGACCGCATCGACCGAATTTCCTTCCGATGCCAGATCGAAAAGTGCCCTGGCATATCGGCCCGCTAATCCGGCGCTGTGAGAATTATTGCCAGCCAAGTTTGTCTCCAGGCGGGGCCCTGAACGAATCTGCCCGCCGGTTAATCCATTGAATCCGCAAGGGAATCACTCTCGCGTAAAAGCTCCCGCGAGCCCGCGCGGGGTGCAGTTAGCATGTGCCTTCCGGCTGCGCAAGAATCTGGCGCGGAGCTCCGGAAGATCGGCGCCCGGGACTGGCGCATAATCCTGTGAATTGCTCTAAGGTGAGCCGGGGGCCAGGAGGATCGACGTGAAACGATTGATGAGCAGCGCCGCAATGTTTGCGGCCATTCTTGCCGCGCCCGCCATGGCAGCATTGGCGGTCGGGGTTTCGGCACCGGATTTCACCGCGCAGGCTTCGCTGGGCGGCAAGGAATATTCCTTCTCGCTCGCCGACGCTCTCAAAAAGGGCCCGGTGGTGCTGTATTTCTATCCGGCGGCTTTCACGTCGGGTTGCACTGTGGAAGCGCATGATTTCGCCGAGGCCATGCCGCAATTCGCGGCTCTGGGCGCCACGGTGATCGGCGTGTCGCACGATCCCATCGCCAAGCTCGACAAATTCTCCGTCAGCGAATGCCGCAGCAAATTTCCGGTCGCGGCAGACCCGGACGAGACGGTCATCAAATCCTACGACTCTGTGCTGGCGATCAAACCGCAATATGCCAACCGCACGTCCTATGTGATCGCGCCCGATCATAAGATCCTGCTGGCCTATACCGATCTCAATCCGGACCAGCATGTCGCGCTGACCCTGGCGGCCGTGAAGAAGTGGCACGACGAGCAAAAGTAATTGATTTTATTCAACTTGGACCCAGATCCGTGAAAGGATTTGGCAGCCGGAGTTGCTTATCCCAACACGCTCTCACTAGTTGACAAGAACCAAAAAGAGCGCCTTGCTAGCAAGCGCGTTGGGGTGGGGCACAATTCCGGCAGCCTTTGGCTTCTGACGACGAGCCCCCTTAAATCTGCAAACTGAACAGTCATGAAAGAAAAATCCGAAATCTTGGAGATGTTCTCGCTGTTTTCTGTTCCAACTGGCGGGATCGGTAGTTGGCTTACCGAGCAGTCTCATGACGACATTTTTCATAGATTGGGCTCCATTGATGAAGTCCCCCTATCACCGGTCCAACTAAACCAGCTGCTCGTGCTTGGGCATGAAGCCCCAGTCAGCGACGGTTTTTTTCGTTATTACTGGATTGAATCGCCTACCGAGCATCCTTATGCCGTTCGCGCCGTTTCCGGTCTTGATGACAGTTTTTTGAGTGCAGGAGATAAAATCATCTCGTTGGAGCATCTCAAATGGGGTCTCTATCGGCTTTATATTGATGCATTGTTATATTTTGGAAATGTCCGAACGGCATTTCGAAGCCTTCGCGATAGATCGTTTACGGAGATTGAGCTCTTTTTCAAAGCGGAATGTTTTGACACCAGTGGTATGAAGCGGCGTGGCGCGTCACTTCCTTTGCAGACCATCTCTAAAGACAGCCGTTATCTGATTTCAGAAATGGCATGTAAATCGTATGGCGATGGCCAGGATAGTGATTTGCGGTCGCATCTGTTCGAAGCATACAAGGGGCACGTTAGGCACGGCGGTCAATTGCCAACGATCCGGTCTCTACTCGAGGGCAAGTACCCACCAAAATTTGAAGCTCGTCAGGGGGAATTCATCTTTTCTGCAATCGAAGTCTTAGACGAACAGATTTCTTCCGAAGCCGTGCTTAAAGAAAAGTTCGACGCAGTAGCAGCAAGATTCAATACTGCGAGAACTGCAGCTCTGAATAACACCCGTTACTATCTATCGATGTTAAGTGATTTAGATATATACGTGGCTACCAGCATGCGGACACGTGAAGATTTCAGGAATATGGCTGACACTTGCGAAAAAATATTTGAGGATGAACGACTAAGAACAATGAACATGCGGTATTTTGATCCCACCTTAAGCGCTGCGGGTGGCCATGAAGATAAGGGATTAATTGAATGTCTTATGGTAAAGTGTGCCAAAATGTTAGTTTATTGTGCAGGAGATAGGGAGAGTTACGGAAAAGACGCAGAGGCTGCGATGGCTCTCAGTTTAGGGAAGCCGGTGATTTTCTATTGCGACCAGGAGCATCGCCGGAGGTTCTATAGGGACGTGCATCCGTTGAGTCGCCTCATAGAATTTGAGACGGGGATCGCGGTCGGCGCAATGGTCACAGATAGTGTCCAAAACGTTTCAGAGCTAATCGCGCGAACATTCGAGAATCAGATGCAGTATGAATTGGAACAACCTAAAGAGGGGTTCCTTCGGCTAAAGGAGAAGCTGACGGGATCGGTTGTTCGCCTTCAAACAAATGACCGTCTGTTATCTGAAGCATTCTGGAATCACTACCACAAAGATCGCGATGCAAAAAAGAAAGGGGTGGGAATTGCATAATATACCGGCCCTACCTAGGCGACGAGTGGAATGCGGCGTGATAGTTCGATTCGATTACGATATTGCTAACTAGCATTCCAAGAAAGACGGTGGCGGCAAGATAAAGCATTACTTTGAAGTTCTCGCTATAAGAGTGAGGGAATAGATGCAACCGTTTTCCATCATCGGCCCGTAACCTGTCGGCCATTTCGCATATCGCGAAATTACGGTTATTCAACCTGGACGCGATTATGTGTTGCTGCCCTTTCAGTGCGCCTTCGCCAACTTTAATGAGTTGAGATACACGGGCATCAAGGCGCGCGAAACAAAGAGAAACAACAATCCCCACAAAACTCAAAGTGCCCGATAGAGCATGCTGATCCGATGTCCAAAGGTAGCCAACACCTGTAGCTATAGCGCCTGCGACGGTTAAGTAGAATCGGATCATGGTCATGCGTTGGTTGGCGTGATATTCAAACCATTTCCATGCATGTTCGAGAGCAAGTGAATCGAGCTCGGGATTATCTTTCATCTTTTTACCTCCATGTATCGGAGACTTGAAGATCGGAGACTTCGGGGCATGCCGATTCGCTCACCAGCCATCGTATTCGACTCTCGGGGAGTTTTGTCCATGCGGAATGGCTGGCCGCCAAAGGAGTTTCCCATAATGGCTCCTTGACGGATGGCTCCGGCCCTGCCAAACGCGCGCGCCATGATCGAATTGACACAGGAATTCACCTTCGACGCCGCCCATTATCTGGGCGTGGGCGCAGAGGAAAACCGCCGCATTCACGGTCATTCCTTCTATGTGGAAGTGACGCTGCGCGGCGAGCCGGATGCTGCGACGGGCGTTCTGCGCGACCTTGGCGAGATCAAGACCGGGCTTGCCGCTATCGGCGGCGAACTTGACCATCGTCTCCTGAACGACGTCGAGGGACTGGGCACGCCGACCCTGGAGAACCTTGCACGCTTTATATTCCGGAAGGCGAAAGCGAGCTTTCCCGAAACCGCCCGCGTTTGTATCCGCCGGCCTACTTATGGACAGTCCTGTACCTATGAAGAAGGCTAAGACTTCAACGCCGAGACTGATGCAGCTTGGCCGCGCCGTCGCGTTGCCGCAGAGCCCGGATGAGGCCGTTCTCGAAAGCGTGCCCAATCCGCATCCGGATGTGGACTATGTAGTCCGCTTCACCGCGCCGGAATTTACGACTCTTTGTCCGATTACTGGCCAGCCGGACTTCGCGCATTTCGTCATCGACTACGTTCCAGCGAAGGCGCTGCTCGAATCGAAATCGCTAAAATTGTTTCTTTCCAGCTATCGCAATCACGCGGCGTTTCACGAGGATTGCACCATCGCCATCGGCAAGCGCGTGGTGGCTGTGATCAAACCCAGATATCTGCGCATCGCGGGTTTCTGGTATCCGCGTGGAGGCATTCCTATCGACGTGTTCTGGCAGACCGGGAAATTGCCCGCGGACGTCTGGCTGAACGATCCAGGCGTTTCGCCCTATCGCGGTCGCGGATGAAATCAGACTGTCATTCCCGCGAACGCGGGAAGCCAGCACCTGCAGGTGTGTCCGGATAATTTTCTGCGCGCGCAGACGCGCGCTAATCTGGGTCCCGGATCGCGCGAGACGCGCGCGTCCGGGATGACGTTTATTACCTAATTTTGGCCGCCAGTTTGGCGCATTCGGCGTGGCGGTGGCAGGACAGGAGATGGTCGTTCACCATCCCCACGGCCTGGGCGAAGGCATAGACGATCACCGGGCCACAGAAATTGAAACCGCGCTTTTTCAATTCCTTCGACAGTTCCTCGCTCATCTCCGTCTTTGGGGGAATTTGACCGGGGGCTTTGTAACGGTTGACGTGGGGGCGGCCGTCCACATGCTTCCAGATAAAATCCCTGAAGCCGCCTTTGTCCTTTTCCATGATCTCAAGCCAGACGCGCGCGCCCGCGATCGCGGCTTCGATCTTGGCGCGGCTGCGAACGATGCCTTCGTCCTTCAGTAGCCGCCCGATCTGTTTCTCGCTGTAGCGGGCGATGCGATGCGGATCGAAACCGTCGAACGCGCGGCGGAAGTTCTCGCGTTTGCGCAGAATGGTGATCCACGACAGCCCGGCCTGGAAACCGTCGAGTACCAGTTTCTCATAGAGCGCGCGGTCGTCGAATTCCGGCACGCCCCACTCTTCGTCATGATAGGCGACGTAGAGTGGGTCTTTACCGGGCCAAGGACAACGGACGACGACGGCGCTCACCGGCGGTTGGCTTTGCGCTTGGCTTTCCTGGCCGCCTTCATGCCGCCGCGTTTCGCTTTCGCCTTGATCTTGCCTGCCGCGCGTTTTGCGCCGGCATTCCGGCGAGGCTTTTCGGCACGGGCCGCTTTTGCGCGTTTGCCCGAACCTGCCGCACGTTTGCGCACGCCCGCTTTATCTCTGCCGGCGCTGGCTGCACCTTTTCCGGAGGCGGGATTGAGCGTTGCCTCGAGTTTGTTGCCATAGGGATCGCGGACAAACGCACCGTAATAGTCCGGCCCATAATCGGGACGCGGAACCGGCGCACCATTATCCGTTCCACCATTGTCGAGTGCCGCTTCGTGGAAGCGGTGCACGGCCTGGCGATTGCGCGCCGAAAACCCGATATGCGTGCCATTTCCCGGAGACGGCGATCCTTGATCGGCAGGCAATTGAATCCAGAACTCCGACGTTCCTTCGCCATAACCAATTGCGTAAGGCAGATATTGAGCGGTGCGCTTGTAACCCAGCGCACCCAGCACGGCGTCGTAGAATTCAGCCGCGTTTGCGACATCGGCGACGCCAACGGAGACGTGATGAAGCATCGTTTCACACTCCCTAACAGCGGCGGAACTCTTACGCTTTCGCGAGCGGCGTCAAGACAAAAGCCATTCGGGTTTGCGCACGCGCACGTGAACACCCGCCGCGTGCAACGCTGCGCCGTCGGCATCGGCAAGGCGATCCAGCCGAATGGCGGCGAATCCGCGATTGGCGTAGGTGGAAGTGATTACACCGATTTCATTCCCGGGTGCCGTCACCGGCGTGTCGGCGCCGGGCAATTCGAATTCGCTCTCGACCGGCAGCAATCTCTTGCGCGCCGTGCCGCGATGTTTCATGCGCGCGGTCAGTTCCTGGCCGACATAACAGCCCTTGTCGAACGCAACGCCGTGAAGCTCGTCGAGATCGGCATCGAGCGCGAACATCCGGTCGGAGCCGAAATCCGCGCCCTCGGGAATGCCGAGTTCAAGCCGGTGCGTGAGATAAGCGGTGTTCGAGGCGCTATTCGTATCGGCGGGAACAATCGTTCGGTACCCAAGCGCGGGATGGCGCGGATCCTGTTTCGCTTCGGGACCGTTGCCATGCGGCTCCCAGGCAATCGCAAGATCGTCGCGGGAAACGATCTCGACTTTCGCGCGCAGCCTGTACCGTGAAAGGCGGGTTTTAAGATCGCCAAGGCTTGCGCGTTCGCACTCCAACAGGACTGCGCCGTCATGTTCGTAAAGCAGAAAATCGCAAAGGATTTTTCCCTGCGGGGTCAGCAGGGCGGTGTAGAGCGGAGCATCCGCTGTAAGCTTGCGGATGTCGTTCGTAATAAGGCCCTGCAGGAAATCACGGGCGTCACTACCCTGGATTTTCAGAACGGCGCGATCCGATAATAAGGCTCCCATTATCTTTCACCTGAGGTCCAGCCACGATGAACCAAAATAGCGGCGACGTTGGCCGCCCCCGGAATTCCCCAGATTTTGGCCAAGTAGTCGGACTGGCGGTCACGTCACCAAAATGATATTTAACCGTATTAGTTGTATTCGTGGGGAGTTCGTCAACCGTTAACTGGGAGGGGATGTCCTATGTTCAAGAGTGCTGTACGCCGGTGCATCCTTGCCGCCGGCCTTGGGATGGTTGGCCTCGTTACAGCTTTGAGCGCTGACGCCGGAACATACAAGTTGCTCCACAGCGCCTGTTCGGAAGCCGATTGCACGGATGGCGGTGTACCAGGTGGCGGATTGATCGCCGATGCCGCAGGCAATCTTTACGGCACAAACGAGGCGGGGGGAGCTTACCGCTGGGGTAACGTCTTCAAGATTACGCCGGGCGGCGCGGAAACGGTCCTTTATAGTTTCTGCCCAGAGGCAAATTGCCCCGATGGCGAATCCCCGAGCTCTAGCCTGGCGATGGACAGCGCGGGCAATCTCTATGGCACGACAAATATGGGCGGCATTCAGACGGTGTGCGATGAACCGAGCTGCGGCGTTGTCTTCAAGGTCGCGCCCGACGGAACGGAGACAACGCTCCACACATTCTGCTCACAGTCCAATTGCAGCGACGGCGCTCTGCCGGCAAGCGGCGTGCTCGTGGACGGGCAGGGCAACGTATACGGCACGACAACTGGCGGCGGGATTGACGGCTGCAACGATACTCGCGGCTGCGGCACGGTTTTCAAGATTGCGCCCAATGGCACGGAAACGGTGCTTTACAATTTCTGCTCCCAGACCAATTGCACCGACGGCGCCAAGCCCGCGTCCAATCTCATCATGGACGCCAACGGGGATCTTTATGGCACGACATTCGACGGCGGTAACATCGGTGAGTGCCAGAACAAGTACTATTCATCGGGATGCGGTGTTATTTTCGAGCTCGCGCCGAATGGAACCGAGACGGTCCTGTACACATTCTGCGCGCAAGCCAATTGCAGCGACGGCGCCAACCCCATGGCCGGTGTGACAATGGACGCCGCTGGCAATCTTTACGGCACGACGATCCAAGGTAATGTCGTCGGCTGCGACAGCTACGGCGGTTGCGGCGGCGTCTACAAGCTCACCCCCGGCGGCGTGGAATCGGTTGTTCTTGTGTTCGACGGGAGCAATGGCGGGAATTCGGAGTCGAATGTGGTCATGGACAGCTCCGGGAATCTGTATGGCGTATCGGCTTTCACCACGGCTCCGTTCGGCCAGTGCTTCAATGAGGGCTGTGGAAACGTGTTCAAACTGGCGCCGGACGGTACTGAGACGGTGCTTTACACCTTTTGCCAGAAGAACAAATGCAAGGACGGTGAAAAGCCTTATGACGTCGGCAGCCTCGCCCTGATCTCCACGCATAAGGGCAAGGACCTAGAAATTTTTGGGACGGTCTGGGCCGGCGGCAAAACGGCGGGTAAAACTATTGGCGATGGTGGAATATTCCGCATCAAAGATTGACGGAAAACGCGATCACGTATGGATTAACTCGCCGCTGCGCCCTAAAATACGGACGCGCGTTCTTGCTTTGGAATTATCTTACTGACTGACTGGCGCATCCTAGAACCGCATCAACATTTCGCGCAGATCATCGAGCCGCGAAGTCGTCCGATGGATTTCGAACGGGAAATCGTCGAAGCCGCGATGCTGAAGAGATAGCCGTGCAGCATCGTCCGATATCAGTTCCTGCAGCGCCGCAGCGAGGGAACCCGCCGATACTTCGTCAATAAATCGTGCCCGATCCGCGCCGATTTCCGGCAGGCCGCCATTCCGGCTGCAAATCAGGGCGCAACCCGAGGCGAGAATCTCCAGCGCGCTGCGGGGGAATGGATCGTCCCATTTCGAAGGAACGACCGCGATGCTCGCGCCATTCAGCGCCGCAATGACTTCGTCATGCGGACGGAAGCCGCCGAAGCCGATCGCTTTGCATGGCGCCGCCAATCGCCGGACGTTGCTCTCATAATCGCTCGGAGCTTCGCCCCCACCAAACCAGCGCGCCCCGATGATCTCTGCGCTCCAGCCGGGATAGCGTGGCAAAATCTGTGCAAGAGCCTCCACCAGTTCCAGCACGCCTTTCTCGGGGACGATGCGTCCGACAAAGATGATTTTCTTTTCTTTGTTCGCTGGAAATATCGCAGGCGCGGCAACCCCGGTATGGATCACCAGCACGCGGGCAGAGAGCGGATCGTCGATGCCGTCGAGAAAACAGCGGCGGATGAAATCGCTGACGCAGATAATCGCATCGCATTGCTTGAGAAGTCTGCGGCGGTCGGCTGCGGAACGAGAACCGTCCATGCCGCGCGGGTCGTTCCCGAAATCAAGCAGGAGCACGGCGCGCTTCAGCTCGCGCCGGAGATGGTCGATCATGACCGGCCGGTTGAACACCTGGACAAGACGCGGCGGATCATTGCGCACAGCTCTCACATAGCGCCGTACAAATTCGATGTTCTTCCCGCGCAGGGGCCATCGGGGCAGCGCCACGGCCTGGAATGAAACATCCGGAAATGGATTTGCGACCGGCGTTCCGAACACGGTGATGTCGGTTCGAAAGCGGCTTGCCCGCGATGTTTCCAGCGCATTGAGTGCAAACGCGCCTGCGCCGCCGGGCTCGAAGCGTTCCTTGGGCGCGAGAAGCAGATGCAGCCGGTCAGAAGACATCCCGTTGCTACAAATTGGTTGAAATCGGGCGGCCGGCGAGAACGTTGCGCAATGCGTCGGCGAGTTGCCGCCCGACGGCTTCGAAACTGTATTTCCTCTCGGCTTCGGCCCGCACCGCGCGGCCCAGTTTCTCGCGCAAAGCTGTGTCGGCGATCATGCGTTCCATGGCGCGTGCGAGAGCGACTGCGTCGCCCGACGGCACGAGCAGCGCCGTTTCACCCTCGACAAGAAAATCCTTCGGCCCGTCGATGGTGCTTGCCACGATGGGCATTCCGCTTGCCATCGCGTCCAATACTGCGAGCGGAAAATCTTCCTGGAATGAGGGTAGAACAAAGATGTCGCCTGCGGCCAGGAAATCGGCAACGGAGTCCGTCCAGCCGGGCAAAGTGATTTTGTCTTTCAACCCGTTCTTGTCGATCTGCGCTTCGAGGCTTTCGCGTTCGGGACCGTCCCCAGCAATCGTACAACTACAGTCGATGCCTTTGCGGGAGAGAAGCGCGATCGCTTCGATCAGGACGCCATAGCCTTTCTTTTGGTGCAGCCTGCCATGGGCCACGAACTTCGCAGGGCCGCCGGCCGAAAGGCGATAATCGGATTTCGGCTCCGCCGGCAGCGGCACGGCATTTGGAATGACGGCGATGTTTTCCGGTGCGACGCCATCTTCAATCAGCGTGGCGCGGCGATGCACCGCCGCGACGAGGATGCCTGCGTAGGGCATGCGGTGATCGAAGCGGCGCTTCTGCAGCATCGGCACGATCGGAATATTTTTTCCGAGTGCGCGGCCGAGGAGACGATGCGCCTGGCGGCCGACCGTCATGACAAGTTCCGGGTGATGACGCCGGACCATTGCTCGCGCAGACGCGACGCTGAAGGGATCCCAATCGCTCCAGAAGCCGATCTCGTCGAAATCGATGTTCCGCGCTTTCGCATAAGAGGCGAGCGGGGAGCTTTTGCGAACCAGACCGCGCACAGCCATTCCGGCCGGCGGAAGCATCTCGATCTCGTCGAGAAACAGCTTTTCAAGGCCTCCAAAGCCCGAGCCGAGCATGCAGTTGAGAATCATGAGAAAGACTGGGCTATGCTTGGTGACGAACACGTGCGGATAGCACCCTTTCAGGCGAAGCCCAAATGTTTGACCTTCTGATCGCGGGTGGGACGGTTGTCAGTCCTTCCGGAATTGAGATTGCCGATATCGGCGTGCGCCGGGGACGGATCGTCGCGATCGGATCGTTTCCGGGCGAACCGGCAGCCGAGATTTTCGATGCGAAGGGGTTGCACGTCCTTCCCGGCGTGATCGACAGCCAGGTGCATTTCCGCGAGCCGGGAAACGAACATAAGGAAGATCTCGAAAGTGGAAGCCGCGGCGCGGTGCTAGGCGGTGTCACGGCGGTTTTCGAGATGCCGAACACGCATCCGCCGACAACGACGCGGCTGGCTCTGGAAGACAAACTCGCCCGCGCCCGCAATCGCATGCATTGCGACTACGCCTTTTATGTAGGTGCCACGCCGGAAAATATCGGTGCGCTGGGCGAGCTGGAACGGGCGCCTGGAGTAGCCGGCGTCAAAGCATTTCTGGGTTCCTCGACAGGCTCACTGCTGCTCGACAAGGAAGATGACATTGCCGCGGCGCTGCGCGCCGGACATCGCCGCATGGCGGTCCATTCGGAGGATGAAGCGCGTCTGCGGGAACGCAAAAGCCTTGCGCTGACAGGCCATCCCGAAACCCATCCGGTCTGGCGCGACGCCGAGACAGCGAGGCTGTCCACCGAACGCGTGCTGCGGCTTGCGCGGCGGGCAGGGCGACGTCTTCACGTTCTGCATGTAACAAGCGCGGACGAATTACCGCTGCTGGCCGATGCACGCGATTTCGCAACCGTCGAAACAACGCCGCAGCATCTGACGCTAGCCGCGCCCGAATGTTACGAGCGCTTGGGCACTTACGCGCAGATGAATCCGCCCATTCGCGACGCCTCGCATCGCGACGCATTGTGGCGCGCGGTTCAGGAAGGTCTGGTCGATGTCATCGGGTCTGATCACGCACCGCATACGCGCGCGGAAAAAGACAAGACCTATCCCGATACGCCCTCGGGCATGCCGGGCGTCCAGACGCTCGTCACCATATTACTCGATCATGTGAATGCGGGGCGCTTGTCGCTGACGCGTTTTGTCGATCTGACGAGCGGCGCAACGCGGATATTTGGTGTCGCGGGCAAGGGCCGCATCGCGCTTGGTTACGACGCCGATTTCACCATCGTCGATCTGAAGATGAAACGGCGGATCGAGAACAAATGGATGGCAAACAAAAGCGGCTGGACGCCTTTCGACGGCGTGACGACAACCGGCTGGCCGCTCTCCACGATCATCCGCGGACGTATCGTCATGCGCGAGGACACATTGCTCCTGCCGGGCGCCGGAGAGCCGGTGCGGTTTCTGGAGACGCTTGCTCCGGGCGGCTGAGGGTGGACTTAATTCTCTCCTGGATGCAGGCTGCCGGCTCGACCGGGATGTTCATTCACACGGGGGAATAACATGCGCCTACTTATTATAGCGACTGCAGCGTTGAGCCTTGCTGTTTCGGCGGCTTCCGCCGATACGATGAAGAATTGCAGTGCGGCTTGGGCTAAGGTCGCACCAGCCGACAAGGCCAAGACCACCTACACCGCTTTCAGCAAGATGTGCCTGGCGAAGAGTTACTCCGTGGCGGACTCAGCCGTTCCGGCGGGCGCAACGGGCAAATGCAAGGACGGGACCTATACAAAACAGGCGACGCATTCGGGCGCCTGCTCGGGCCATGGCGGCGTCGCCAGCTGGCTGCCGGGACACTGAGGGCTTTTGGAAGGCCGCGCGCCCCGGAGGGTTTCCGGGGCGCTCTGCCAAAATAATTAGTGCAGCGTGAATTCCGCGCCGGTGTGTTTAAGTTCGGCGGGCGAGATGAGCCCGCGCGTTGCGACCCGCACGGAATGAAGCTTGCCTTCGATATTGTGCAACCAGAATTGCAGGAAGCGGTTGAGGATGGGGAATTCGGGCATCACGTCGAATTCCTGCCAGATATAGCTTTGCAGCACCGCAGGATGATCGGGCAGGTGATAGAGAATCTCGGCTGTCGTCAGCCGATAGCCACGCAGATTTGACTCGAACATTTTCATTGTTTCATCCCTGAACCGGAT
>DASXXW010000141.1:0-20049 GCA_036502865.1 Rhizomicrobium sp. | reverse complement strand
AGGTAAAGGATCATGGGTGGGAGCGCGCAGACGGCGCTCAGATAGCGCAGTGCGCCGCCGCGCTTCAGTTCTATATAGGGCGGTAAAGTCATGCCCACCACGACCGGCAAAAAGAGAATCAAAATTGCGGCGATCAGCCGGCCGATAAGGGGGATGATTCCCGCGTGCAGGACGATGTCCAAGAGCAAGGTGACGGCCGCGACCGCTATCACCGGAAGTGCCGACTGATAGAAAATCAGGAAACCGGCCTGGAGTTTTTCCGCCAGACTCCAGCGTGACGCCCAAATCGGTACGGTGAGCTTACGCGCAATCTGCGCGAAACCCGTGGCCCAGCGCCTTTGCTGCACCCGCCAGTGACGCATCTGATCGGGTACGAGCCCCCGAACGGCTGGATCGAGCGAAAAAAGGCCCTTCCATCCGACAAGGGCCGCCCGAATGGTCAGATCGAGATCCTCGCATAGCGAATCGGCAGTCCAGCCGCCCGCCTCTTCGATGGCGCGCCGCCGCCAGATGCCTCCGGTGCCGTTGAATTGGAACAGCATGCCGGCACGTGCGCGAACTCCCTGCTCCATGATGAAATGCGAATCGAACAACAGGCTTTGCGCGCGCGTCAGCCAATTGGTCTCGGCGTTGGAGAACTCGCAACGGGACTGAATGAACCCTGCCGATGGATCGGCAAGAAGCGCAGGAATCGAAGATCGGAGCCAATTCGCCGGTGGGCGGAAGTCGGCATCCAGAATGGCAACGAATGGCGCGTCGCTTCTCCGCAATCCATTGGCCAGGGCGCCTGCCTTATAACCGTCGCGATGTTCGCGCGTCAGATGATCGGCACGGAATCCGGCGTCCCGAAGCCTGTCGACGAGGTACTGTCCGGTTCTTCGATTCGCGATCGAACTGTCGTCCAGCAATTGCAGATGCAGCCTGTCGCGCGGCCAATCGAGCGCCGCGACGGTGTTCAGCAATCCTTCCACGACTTCCGGCGGTTCGTTGTAAATCGGCATCTGGATGAGAACCGGGGGCATGCTGTCCCCGGATATGCCGGGGATATGCGCCGGATTTGTCCTGAGTTTGCCCTGCATCCATTCGAGCAAATACAGCGCCGGCAGGACAAGAAAGCCCAAGCCGACCACAATCACGCCAAACAGTGACAGGGCCGTGATCGCATCGATGATGCCGATTGCGGAGGCCCAAATCATTGGCGGGAATTTCCAGCCGGGCGACCATTCGCGTCCGGCCTCATTGAACCATTCGGATTACCGGCGCGATACGTCGCTCCGGCCCATGCAACGTCGCGCGATAGCAACGCCCGGAGTCCGATAATCGGCGTGAGGATTTCCCGCGCGAGGAAAGCAACAGGAGACCATATCGAGAGCGGCCAGCCTTTTGCCGCACAAAGAATTGTCTCCAGCATGCACCAGACTACCAATGTGCCCACGGCGACCGAAATCACGTCAAATCCGAATAATTTTGCTGCAAGGGCGCCCGCCACAGCCGTTGGAATCGCAGAGCCAAGTATATCCCCTAGGAAAACTGCTGGAAGTTGAACGCGCCATACCACCATCCAGCGCAACTGGCGCTGAAAAAATTCTGAAAATGTCCGGGCACCGAGCGGCTGATGGCTGATTCGCGGGGCCAGCACCGTGCGCAAATCCAGCGAATTCATGGTCCGCGCGAGGGCCATATCCTCTCCAAGGGCCCATGACAATCGGTCCATTCCGCCCGCCCGAATCAAATCCGGGCGGCGAAAAAGCATGATTTTGCCGAGGCCAAATCCCAATCCGATCGCATCCCCCAGCATCAACATGCGTGTATGAAAACAGTTGATGATCGAGGCTTCGATCCATGCTGGAAAGGATCGCGGCTCTGTTGCAAGTGAAATCGTGCTGACCAATCCCGTGTCGGGCCGGAGACTACAAACGAGGTCGGCAAGTTCGCCCGGAGTCAGGCAGAGATTGGAATCTTTTGTCAGAATGAGATCGTTTTGTGCATCGACGATCGCCGGCCAGAGCGAATTCAGCTTCGGGCTTACAGCGCCCGTATAGTGTGACTGGAGCAGCCGCGAATTGACATGCGGAAACTCATGCTGGATTTCGCGCGCCGCGCGGATGGCCGGCGAGTCGCTTTCGGCCGTGGTAATAATGATTTCCATATCCGGATATTCTTGAGCAAAGAGCGAGCGCTGTGCCTCGGCAAATCCGGCATGCAGCGTCTTCACCGGTATGAGAGCAGTCAGTGGCGGCAGCGGGCCGCAAGCGGCTGCGCGCCGCGCACGAAGCGGATGGACAAGGCTCGCCGCAAAGGAAAGTACCAGAACGATCATCGAGCAGACCCACCAAACGGTGGCCGCCGTTGATAGTAGCGTCAGCAAATTCAAAAAACGAACCGTTCAAAACCGGTTGAATAGAAAATCATATTCCCATCCGCTCGCGCGCCCGTTTCGCGTAGTCCAGCCAGAGCGTATCGAATATACGGCGCTTCGGCGTTCCCGTGGCACCTGCCCAATGGGCAAAATAGATTTCGCGGCCCTGCCAATCAAGCGGTCCGTTATCTGTCAGTTTCACCCCTTCAGCCTTGTAGAAACTTTCATTCGATGCCTTCGGCACGCAATCTCCGAGGGATTTCACCTTTAACCCCATACGGTGAACCACGAAATTTACCAATGGCTGGGCGAAAAGCATTCCGCGCTTGCGGACCGAATGAAACAATGCGCCGTCGGCCTCTATGACGCGTTCGAAATCGGCCAGCGAGAGAATGCGCCGCGAGGTCAGAAAGAAACCATCATTGAAAAGAGTGACGTCTTTGAGGAAGGTGTGTTGTTCGCGTTTCTTGTTATACACATAATCTTCACTGGCGGACGCGATCACGAAATCCGTTTCCCCCGCGCGCAAGGTTTCAAAAACCTCGCGGAAACTTCGGAACAGAATGATATCGACATCGAGATAGATTACCCGATCGAGCGGCAGGGTCAGCGCCTGGAGTTTGCGCAACCGCCGGCGATGATGAGGGAAGAGCGGATAGAGCCGCCTGGCAAGCGCGTCGACCTCAGCCGTATCATTATGAACCCAGATGGCGCCGTATAATTCGGCCACCCGCCGAGTTTTTTCGACATCGTCGTCGAACGGGATCAGATAAAGCGGGATCGTTGCATTGGTCGCCAGATAACTCTCGAGAAACGGCAAGAGCCAAGGCAGCACCTTGTCATTGGCGACAATGGCGATCCCGTAACTTTTGCCACTTTCCGTTGGGCTATTCACCACATCACACGCCATATCGAATCATGATCGGCAGCGCTGCATTTCGCGGCGCGGCTCCTCAGGGTGTTGTGCTGCGTTGCTTGTCCGGACTGTTCAGAACGGCGGGCTGTCTCGTATCGGTCGAACTCTTCGATTTCATATGTTCCCGCACGAAATAAAGCGGCCTCTGCTTGGATTCGTTGAACACGCGTCCGAGATATTCTCCCATGATTCCCAGCGTCAGCAATTGCAGCCCGCCAAGGAACAGAACGATCACCAGAAGCGACGGATAACCCGGCACCGGATTGCCGAAAACGAGCGTGCCCAAAACTATGGCAATGCCGTAAATCGCCGCGCTGATGGAGGTTATCAATCCCACATAGGACGCCACCTTTAAGGGCGCAGTGGTGAAAGATGTTATGCCTTCGAGTGAAAAATTCCACAGTCGCCAATAGTTGAATTTCGATTCGCCCGCAAAACGCGGATCACGGTCGTAGCTGAGCGCCACCTGGCGGAAACCGATCCAGGCAAACAGGCCTTTCATGAACCGATGATGTTCGCGCAGCTTGCGCAGCGCATCGACTGCGCGGCGGTTCATGACGCGGAAATCACCCGTGTCGCGAGGAATGTCAATTCCGGTGAGCCGCCCGATAATGCGATAAAACAGATGGGCGCTGGTCTTTTTTAGAACCGTCTCACCGCTGCGGCTCGCACGCTGTGCGTAAACGACGTCGTAATCGCCGCTCTGCAGAACCCGTATAAGCTCGGAAATCAGTTCTGGCGGATCCTGGAGGTCGGCATCGATGATCGCGACGACATCTCCGTCGGCATGATCGATACCGGCGGTCATGGCTGCTTCCTTGCCGAAATTCCGGCTGAGATCGATAAAAGCGACATTATCGGATGTCCGCAGATATCCCCGGATGATATCGGGCGTGCCGTCGCGGCTGCCGTCATTGACGTAAATCACTTCGGCCGGGAACGGCAGATCGCGCAAAGCGGCGAGAATCCGGCGATGGAATTCGCCGATCACCGCCTCTTCGTTGAAGACGGGAACGACGACCGAAAGCAGTTGGAATTCCCCGTTCATGGCGCGCGCGCCAAACAAAAAACGGAGAGCCCGCCCATGCGGTTGAATCTGAAGAATGGAACTTCAGCGCGATGAGCGAACGTCATCACCGCGTTTACGGGCGAGGAATGCTTTTTCAGACTGCTTCTGGGCGGGCCGCCGCGCTGAAACATCCTGATTGCCGCGACAAGCGGCAATATCATTGCGAAGAAATATCGCGTCGATATCACTTCAAGCCCGGCTGTCTTCACGGCTTTTTCGAGAGAACGGATCGTGTAGCGCCGCCGGTGTTCGAGGAAACGGTCATGCGCCGAGAACAGCGACTGAAATGCCGGAACGCTGATGAGGACGTAGGCGCCCTTCGCCGCGCCGGCGAGGCTTGCCCGCATCAGCCCGATATCGTCATCCACATGTTCCAGCACATCCATCAGCAGGACAAGATCTGCATCGCCGGGCTCGATTTCCCGGACAAAACGAATCACCTTGCCATTATAGGATTCGGAATGTTCCTGTGGATAAGCCGAATCCACGCATATGGCAGACGCGGCGGCGCCATCCAGGAGATGCCTTGAGAAGATTCCCGATCCCGCGCCGACGTCGAGTATGCGCCGGAATGGCACTCCGCGCAGGATTGCATCGAGGGCAAGTTGCTTCGACCGGTAATACCAGTGGCCTCCAACGGCGCCACCCAGCAACTCCTCTTCCTTGACGTCCATCCGTTCCTCTCAGGGATGTTCCCCTTCGACAAGCGCAATTCTTTCAGCGGAGGGAGCAGCGAGTCGATTGCGGCAATGCCTGACGATAGTGTCGCGCACGGGGCGCAGCAAGCTGCTCAGGATTTCGGCGCGCTTACAACTCCAAAGCTGGAATCATACAAAGCCGGCAGATGCAGGTCGCCGTTGATCCCCCGATCGCGCGAAAAGGTTGGATTCCCAACTCTCAGTTCATGCCTTTAGGGGGGCGCCCCGGTCTGCCTTGAATTCCATTCCCAACCGTCATGGCTGCACCAGTTGGAGTTTGAGCAGTTGCGACTTTCCGGCCATCTCCGGGTTGTATATGCACAGATTGAAGCCGTCCACGCGCCGGCAAAAATGTGTCGTATTGTGCTCGATAGCGAGCACCACAAGCCGATCGCTCAACACGTAAGCGGTGTCGCTTGCGAGCTTGCCGCGAATAACCTGCTGCGGAAGTTGCACGCAATTGTAGAGGTTGCTCGCAGCCGACGCGCGTGCGGCGTGAGTGCTGTTCAAAGTCATGCCTCTTCGGGCGGCCAGCCGCGCAAAATAGGGCCAATCCGTATCACCGCCAGGCGTGTTCGCCAGATCGCACTGCCGTGCCGGCAGTATGACCAGGTGTTTGTGATTTGATCCGATCGCCTGCCAGTCGGCTTTCTCAAGCGGATCCTCATAGCGGTCCTGCGCACGATGGATCGCTTCAACGCGAAGGGAAAGCGTATCGAAGTACTGGACCAGAAATGCGAGCGCGAGCACAGCGTTGCGCCATGCCGGAGATTTGAACGTCGTGATCGACCCCAGGATCGCGCCGAGCATCAACAGATAATGAGCGGGCCAGAAAAAGCGGCCGGAACTGCGGAATGCGGCGAGAGCGTGAAAAATGATTTTCGGAACCGGAATGGTGACGAGTGTCGCAGGGCCAAGGGTGATTTTTACCGACAGGGCAAGAAGTGCCAGCATTGCCGCGAAAATGACGATCGGACGGACCGAAGGGGTCCATATCTCGCGAACAAACAACGGCCGGCGCGCCAGGCAAACCGCACCGAGAAGAATTATGCCGATGCCGAGGTAATTATATCCTTCGAATCCTTGTCCGGGCAGTACATTGAAGTAGTTTGAATCGGGCCCGCGATTGCCGCCGATGACAGGCCCAAGCAGGTTCATCGAATAGACCGTATAGCCCCCGCTATCGAATTGCGTGTGGGCGCCGAAGACGAGAAAGCCGAAGACGAAGAACGCCACCAGCGCGACCGCGATCAAAGTCGCGAGATATAATAGTCCGCCGGCAAGCGAGTTTTCGAGATGAGTCAACCGGCCGGACGGCGGCTCAAGAGCCTCCGTGCTCAACGTGACGGTACCGATATCTCCGCGGGCGGCTATCACGGCTCTCCAGCGAAACAGCGCGGCCGTGCCGATAGCAAGAATCATCACTGCGATGTAAGGCGTGATGGCCCCCGCAACGGCCAGCAATGCCATGAACGGGGCGACGTAGCTTAGGAACCGTCGGGGCTTTATCGGAGCGAAGTAATAATACAGGCCGGCAAGCAGCAGCCACTGGCTGCAGAGTGAGAAATGTCCCCAAAGACGGCTGACCAGGATAGGTGCATTCAGAAAAAACAGAGCCCCGATCAGCATGAACACGATGTCCGAGGTGAAGCGCGACAGGAGTTTCAGGCCGAACCAGGTTTGCAGGATCAGGCAGAGAGCCGCGTAAAGTCCGAGGTACTGAAAATCCGCCGGCAGCAGCCCCGAGATCAATCGAAGGGGAACTGCAACGATTGGAATGACGTCGAGATAGGCGGCGGAAACTCCGAACGGATAATCGAGCCCGGCGATCCATGTTGGCGGAAAGGTCCATGGCGAGCGGCGCAGAAACTCCCAACCCGCCTGATAAACGGCCGGATCGCCTCTCAGCCAATCGAGATGCGATGGATTTATGTCATGCCAGCCGAATAGCAGCAGCGCGTCGAGAATACCGGCCGCGCAGGCAAAGCAGGCAAAAAGAAGCCCATTAGGCGGTGGGGTATGGGGCAAAATATATTTTTGCGCCGGCACGAATTGGTTGCCTTCCGCTCATCCCGCCCGAACCGCGCGGTATTTCCGAGCCGGGGCACATCTGTCTTGCTCGCCACGCCTCTTTTCCCACTCTAGAAGATTCGTGGCGCACGGCCTACGGTGAGCGATGGGAATGGCGCTTGGAGAGCCGCATGGGTGATAGCTGTACGCATCTCGACACGATCCGCGATGTTACGCCAAGCGCCTTGGGCTGCGAGGAATGCCTCAAGACCGGCTCGCCCTGGGTGCATCTACGCATTTGCCGGACTTGCGGGCATGTGGGCTGCTGCGATTCTTCCCCCAACAAACATGCGACCAAGCACTTTCACCGCTCCAAGCACCCCATCATCGAGGGGTACGATCCGCCCGAAGGCTGGGGGTGGTGCTATGTCGACGAAGTGATGTTCGATCTTTCCGATCGCATGACGCCCCATAATGGGCCCATTCCGCGTTACGTCTAGGCACCAATCAAGGAACAAAAAATGGCAGAGAGAATCGAAGAAGGCTTCGAAGTGTTCGTTCATGACGGCGAGGTGGCATTCGCCGCCGTGCGCGAAGTGAGGCCGGGCGGAAGGCCGGAAATTATCATCTATGTCGAAAACGCGGGCGATTTCGTGGTGCCGCTCTCGGCTGTGCGCGATGTCCACGATGAAAAAGTCGTACTCGATGGCGCGAAGCTCGGCCGCGATCTGAGGCAGGCGATCGGCCATGCGCATGAGGCGGAAGACCCCAACGTCGCCTCCGAACCGGATAGCGAACCCGCATAGAATCTCGCAGACCCGATCTGCAACCTCTGCGCGTCATTCTTCTAACACATTCGCTCAATCGGTGTTGCGCTCCGAATTCTTGACGCGAATTCATAAGCGCAAGGTAAGCCGAACCTCGCGGAACGACGGGGAAAGTACTACTATCGAAAAAATCTTCGTTATAGCGGCGCGCTCCGGCGCGATGAGAGGGAAAGATGGCATATTTCACCACGCAGGACGGTACGGAAATCTATTATAATGATTGGGGTTCGGGGCAACCGGTGGTGTTCAGCCATGGCTGGCCACTCAGCGCCGATGCGTTCGAAGACCAGATGTTCTTTCTGGCGCAGCACGGCTATCGCTGCATCGCCCATGACCGGCGCGGGCATGGCCGCTCGTCACAGTCCTGGACCGGGAATGATCTGGACACCTACGCCGACGATCTGGCGGCGCTGGTCACATCACTCGATCTCACACATGCGGTGCATGTCGGCCATTCGACCGGCGGCGGAGAGGTCGCGCGTTACATCGGCCGCCACGGCACCGGGCGTGTCGCCAAAGCGGTGTTGATCGGCGCAATCCCCCCAGTGATGTTAAAATCCGCCTCCAATCCAGGCGGTTTGCCGATCGAGGTATTCGATCAGCTACGTGCGCTGGTCCAGGCCGATCGTTCGCAGTTCTGGAAAGATCTCAGCATGCAGTTCTACGGCTATAACAGGCCGGGCGCGAAAATCTCCGAAGGCGTGCGTGAGTCCTTCTGGCTTCAGGGGATGATGGCAGGATTCCCTGCTTCCTATTTCTGTATCAAGGCCTTCTCGGAAACCGATCTCACCGAAGACCTGAAACGGATCGACGTTCCCACACTCTTCATTCACGGCGACGACGACCAGATCGTGCCTTTCGCGGATTCCGCAGCGCTTGCGGTGAAGCTCGTGAAGAATGGAACATTGAAAGTTTACGAAGGCGCGCCGCACGGCATGTGTACGACGCTCAAGGACCGGGTGAACGCCGAATTGCTCGCTTTCATCAAGGAATAAGACAATCGCCGCTGAACCCGGGGCTGTGGAAATCCGTGGCGAAACAGCCACGGATTTTCCGGCCGTCCGGCGCCTGCTGATCGAGGCATTTCCAACGGATGCGGAAGCCGATCTCGTCGACCGGCTCCGCCAAGGTGGCAGCTCCATTGTCTCTTTGGTCGCGATTATCGGCTCGCAGCTCGCTGGCTATGTGCTGTTTTCGCGGATGGAGCGGCCGGACAATTCGCTGGGGCTTGCGCCCGTCGCCGTTCAAGCGTCGTGGCGCCGTCGTGGTGTGGCGGCGAGTCTCATTCGTGAGGGACTTTCGCGCGCCGGAGCCGATGGCTGGGCGCGCATATTTGTTCTGGGCGATCCGGATTATTATCGGCGTTTCGGTTTCAACGCGTCGCTGGCGGAGGGCTATATCTCGCCCTATGCAGGTCCGCATCTGATGGCGTTGAACTTACGCGCCGATATTCCCGCGGAACGCAAAGGCGAATTGCGCTATGCCCCGGCTTTTGCGGCTCTCGTCTGAACACCGGATGCGGCACTATTGGGGAAGCTTGAAAATAACTCCATTGCTCGTCGCGCCGCCATCGGCGGTCATGCCGTATAATTGTCCGGACGTATCGCTGAGAAGGCCACCTAAAGGTTCGCAACCATCTGCCGCTGCTCCGGTGAAGGAGTGAAGCGCGGTTTCCGTGCCCGACGAACTCATCTGATAGACAACGCCGCAATTGTACAATCCGGCACCTTCGGCTGTTCCGTAGATATTACCTTTGCTGTCTGCGATGAGGTTGCCGAGCGGAAACGCGCCTTTCTTTCCAGCCGCAAATGCACGAAACCGCACTTCGGTCCATCCGCCGGTTTTCGTCGGCGAAAGCTTGAACATCAGGCCGCATCCGCCGCCGCATTTGACGGATCCGCCCTCCGGAGTGGTGCCGTATAGATTGCCGGCGCTGTCCATATAAAGAGTCGACGAGGGAGTGTTTCCGCCGCCGCCGCCCTTGAAAGACCAGATGACTTTTTCCTTCCAGGTGCCGTTGCCAACGGGACTCAACTCATAAACGGCGCCGCAACCGCCGGGGCAGTTGATGGATCCGCCGCCGAGTGTTGTCGTGCCGTAAAGATTGCCGCCGCCGTCCATGACGAGACCGGAATATGGACCCGCTCCGTCTTTCACTCCGGAGAAGGAGTAGAGAACGGTTTCAATCCAGGAACCGTTGGAGGGCGAAAGCTCGAACACCGTTCCACAACCGCCTGCACAATTGGCCGTACCCACGCTGGAGCCGCCGCCGGCATAGGTGGTGCCGTAGAGATTTCCGGCCTGGTCCTGGATCAAACCAGCCTGCGGGCCCGCGCCGTCTGCAATTCCCGAAAAAGCATAGATCACGCTTTCCGTACCGCTCGGAGAAATCTCGAAAACCGTGCCGCACCCGTCTTCGGAGCAGTTACCAAGCCCGCCTTCGATCGTCGTGCCGTACAGGTTGCCGGAGCTATCGGCGATCAGGCTGCTGCTGGGATAGGCGCCGTCACTGGCGCCGCCCGCGAAAGAGTAGAGAACGCTCTCCGAGCCGCCTGTAGCAAGCTTGACCACGGCGCCCAGATCGTTTGTCCCGCCATATTCCGTCGTGCCGTAGAAATTTCCCGACGCATCTTCGAACAAGCCCGCAACGGGAAACGAGCCGTCGCTGGGGCCGCCCGCGAAAGAATAGAGCACGGTGTCCGCCCCATTTTTGGCGGGCTTTTTGTTGTCCTGGGCATGCGCGAAGGGGAGGGACAGCGCGGCCGCCAATCCGCAGCCCAGAAGCCAGCGAGCACTGGTCGAATTCAGATGTCGCATGATCTTCCCCTTTTGTCCCATGCTGCCTTTCGCCGCCGGAAGAGTTAATCCCGATCCCGTTTCATGTCGATGACAGGTTTCGTTCCTTCCCAATTTTTTTGGGAGTACGCCATAAACTATACGCGCCTACCGACGGCGCCGAAGGATCGCGCCGCCGATATGGGGAATTGTTAGTTCCGGCCGCATCGCTCTCCGGCAGCCGGAACAACGCCTACTTTCGTACCTTGAACACGTTGCCGAAATCGCGCGAGCCGCCGCCCGATCCGCTGCTGATGAAATATCCTTTGTTCATGAGCAACCCGCCCCAGGGATAGGCGCCATCATCGCCATTGGTGAAGGAGTGAAGCACGTTCTCCGTTCCATTCGGCGCCAGCGCGAAAATCACGCCATATCCCTGGCCCCAAAACAGCGTCGTACCATAGAGATTGCCGCTGCTGTCGCTCGCCAGGCTTGCAACCGGCTGGCCGCCATCACTTCCGCCGGTGAAGGTGTAGAGCGTCGTGAGCGCGCCTGCAGATGAGAGTTTGAACACCGTACCGCACCCTGTCCCGCCGCAGCCGCTATTCAGCCCATAGAATTCGGTGGTGCCGAACAGATTGCCCGACTTGTCCATGAGTAATCCGCCGACGGGCTTGCCGCCATCGCTGCCGCCGGTGAAGGAATAAAGAACCGTCTCCGTGCCCTTGGCGTCGATCTCATAGATCGTGCCGCAACCGAAGCCGCCGCACCCCGTGCCGGTGCCGCCGAGATTTGTCGTTCCAAACATATGCCCCGATTTGTCGGCGATGAGGCCGGCAATCGGCGACATGCCATCGCTGCCGCCGGCGAAGGAATGGAGTACGACCTCTTTTCCTTTCGCCGTCAGTTTGAACACCGTGCCGTTCTTGGTCGTGCCTCCACCGGTCGTGGTGCTGTAGAGATTGCCCTTCTTGTCGGCGATCAATGCGGCTTGCGGAAACGCGCCGTCGTTGAAACCACTGAACGTGTAGAGCACGGTTTGCGTGCCGCTCGTGTCGATCTTGTAGACGATGCCGCAACCCTGGCTGTTGCAGCCGCCATCGACGCCGCCCTGCTCGGTGGTGCCGTAGAGATTGCCGGACGAGTCGCGCATCAGGCCGGCTGGCAAACCGCCGTCTGTGCCCCCGCTGAAATTATGCAGCACGGTCTCGGCACCGCCCGGCGCGATCTTGTAGGCCACGCCGCGGCCTTCCGACGTGTTCCCGCCGTAAAATGTGGTGCCGTAGAGATTGCCGGCGCTGTCCTGGATGAGCCCGGCATGGGGTGCCGCGCCGTCCGTGGCGGCCGGAAACGAATAGATCACCTTGAACGCTTTCGCTTCCGCCGGCTGCTGAGGCAGGAACACGGTTGTTGCGAGCGCGAAGGCCGTAGCAAAGAATGTGTGTGAAATCCGGATCATCGGTTTTTCCCCTCCCGTTGATGACATATTTCTGACGGCCGGAGCACAGCGCGAATGGACGTAGAATTCAACCGAGCAGTGTTTCGGCGTTTCGGTTTCTTGGAGGATAGGCGCGGGACATGACTTGGACGGTAGGGACATCGGGAGATGCTTGCGAGGCGCAGTCGGCGCAGGCCGGATCCCATGCGCATCCGTCCTTCGTGCTGGTCACGTCGATCCTTGCCTCCAGTCTCGCCTTCGTCGATGGATCTGTCGTCAATGTCGGCTTGCCCGCTATCGGCAGCGGCTTCCACGCCAGCGCCGCAGATCTGCAATGGGTGATAAATGCCTATCTCCTGCCGTTGAGCGCTTTGCTGCTGCTTGGCGGCGGTGCGGGCGATCGCTACGGCCAGCGGAGGATTCTGGTTCTCGGCGCGTTGTTGTTTGGAATTTGTTCGGCGGTTTGCGCCGCCGCTCCCAATCTGCCGCTGTTGCTGGCGGCTCGCGCCGGCCAGGGAACGGGCGCCGCGCTGATACTTCCGAACAGTCTTTCCATTCTGGGCTCGGCTTTTTCCGGAGCGGCGCGCGGCCGAGCCGTGGGCACCTGGTCGGCTGCAAGTTCGATGGCAGCCGCGGTCGGACCGGTGCTGGGCGGAGCGCTGATCGATTCCTTCGGCTGGCGCGCGATCTTCCTGATCAATATCCCGCTCGTCGTTGCGACGATTGTCTTCGCCGTTTTGTTTGTTCGCGAACCTCCGCGCCCGAAAGGGCAGGCGCCGCTGGATGGCTGGGGAGGGCTGCTCGCGACGCTCGCGCTGTTGGCATTGACCTGGGGCCTGACCGCAGGCTCCGGACGAACAGGCTGGTCCCCGTCTGCCATCGGCGCGATTGCCGTTGGCGTTCTCCTTGTTCCCGTCTTCCTTTGGGTCGAACGGCGCAAGAAAAGCGCCGCTATCATGCCGCTCTTCCTGTTCAATTCGCGCGCGTTCATCGGACTGACGGTTTTCACGTTTCTGTTATACGGCGCGCTTGGCGCGCTGCTGGTACTCGTTCCCTATGTGTTGATCGACGGCGCGCGATATTCCGGCACCATGGCCGGCGCGGCATTACTTCCATTTCCCATTGTGATTGTTCTCACATCGCGTGCGCTCGGAGGGCTTGCCGGCCGTATCGGCTCGCGACTTCCGCTGACGATCGGGCCGCTGATTGTCGCCGCCGGTTTTCTGCTGCTTCTGCGTATCGGTCCGGGAATGGCTTATTGGGCCGATGTTCTTCCGGCAATCATCCTGATTTCATTTGGAATGGCTGGCGCGGTGTCGCCTTTGACCATTGCTGTTCTCGGCTCTGTCGATGCCGGGCATACGGGATCGGCATCCGGACTGAACAGCGCCGCTGCCCGCACGGGTGGGCTGGTTGCAACGGCATTGCTGGGCGGCGTGCTGGCCGCGAAAGGGTCTGCGTTATTTTCTGCGTTTCATATCGCAGCACTTGTTTGTGCCGCGACCTGCGTGGTCGCATCTCTGTCGGTGCCGGCGTCGTTGGATGCGCGCGCCGAAGGTCGCATGCGCAAATGAAGTTATTTCATCCCCGCCAGACTTCGCCTTCGGGCGCACCGCGTCCGAGTTTGTCGGGCAGTTGTTCGCCCTCCGCTGTGAAGGCAAGGGAAACGGAGTTGATGCAATAGCGCAGTCCGGTCGGCGGCGGACCATCGGGAAAGACATGACCCTGATGTGAACCGCATCGCGCACAAACGATTTCGGTCCGGATCATTCCATAGCTGTTGTCGCGGATCTCGCGCAGATGCCCATCGGTGAAAGGCGAAGTGAAGCTCGGCCAGCCCGTGCCGCTTTCGAATTTCGTACCGGCCTTGAACAGCGGCAGGCCGCACAGCCGGCAGGTGTAAACGCCCGCGCGTTTCTCCGCGAGGAACACACCGCAGAACGGCGCTTCGGTCCCGTGTTCGAGCAGCACATTGCGCTCCTGCGGTGACAGCCCCGCTATCAAGCCTTGCAACTGGTTTTCGCTGGGTGGTGTCAGATCGAAAGGCATCGCCGCGTCATCGCTCTTTTTCCGTTTCCGGGAGTTTCATACCATATTCCTGCTCGCGCGGAGATTTTTGATGTTGCGCGGGCGCGGTCTTGCCTGACCAGCGGGTCATGGGCAAGCTTCGTCATCATGATGCGTAACGCCTGGTTGTAACAACAGATCCGAATGGCAGGTATCATCATCACGTGACCGGCAAACGTCATCTTCCGGTGCGAGGCGGAAATACGGATGAGCGCGTCATCCACGTCGTCTCCTACACGGATTTTCTCTGCCCCTATTGCCGCCGTTTCCGCACGGTATTGAAGCGGCTCCGGCAGGCCTTCGGCGAACACATTGCGTACACGCTGCGTCATTTTCCCATCGAGCGCATTCATCCCGGCGCCACCTTTGCCGCGCGTGTAGTGGAAGCTGCAGGCCGGCAGGGTCTGTTCTGGCAGATGCACGACCGGTTGTTCGACAACGAGCCGCCTTTCACCGAAGCCCAGATGCTCGACATGGCCCGCGAGATCGGCGCCGACATGGAGCAACTGGCGCGCGATCTCGACGATCCCCAGACGCTCGCGCATGTGAATGCCGATATCGATCATGGCCGCCAGCAGGGCGTGAGCGGAACACCGACCATCTTCGTCGACGGACTTCGTTACGATGGTGCGTGGGATTTCTATTCCCTCGCGGATGCGTTCGAGCAGCCGGTATCGGAACGCATCCGCCGTTCCGCACATGCGTTCGCGAGCCTGCCCGCATCCGGCGGCCTTGCGCTCTTGATCGCATCGGCATTGGCGCTCATCTGCGCCAACACGCCGCTCGCCGGTTTCTACCATACCTTCATCGGATCGAGTTTCGGCGTTGGTCCGGCGGACACGCCGTTGTCGCTCACCATCGGCGACTGGTTCTCCGAAGGTCTGCTCGCACTTTTCTTCCTGCTGGTTGGGCTCGAAATCCGCCGCGAGATGACGGCCGGCGCGCTTTCCGATTTCAGGGCGGCGCTTCTGCCCGTGATCGCGGCGATCGGCGGTGGCATCGCGCCAGCACTCGTCTATTTGTTGTTCAATCGGGGCGATACCGCAGCGGGCTGGGCGGTGCCCACGGCAACCGACATTGCTTTCGTACTGGGCGTATTGGCGCTGCTTGGCGATCGCGTGCCGCCGCAGCTTCGCGTGTTCATTGCAGCCTTCGCGGTGATGGATGATATCGTTTCGGTACTGACGCTGGCGATTTTCTATCCTCACAATTTCCAGGCCGCATGGTTGTTGGGGGCGGGCGCGGGAATGCTGGCGATGTATGCGCTCAATCGCGGACGCGTATATGCGAGCTGGCCCTATCTGCTGATCTCGATTGCAGTATGGTTTTGTTTGCATGCAGCCGGCGTGCATGGCGCGCTCGCAGGGATCGTGCTTGCAGGCTTTCTGCCCACGCGTCCGGAACCGGATGCGGCGCCGCTGCTGGCGCAGGCCGCGAATGCGCTCGCCGCGATCGAAATCGCCCAGGCCGACAATAGTGCGAACGAGGCCGACAGGGTCACCGTTCTCGATTGGGCGGGGCGCAATCTCTCCGCCGCCAGCGAGCGGCTGCTGTCGCCTGCCGACAGGATCGAACGCGCCGTCGCTCCCTGGAGTACCTATTTCGCGCTGCCCTTGTTTGCGTTCTCCGCGGCCGGCGTGAGCTTCGACGCCGATTTGTCCGCGCCCGGCGCGCTGTCGATCATCACGGGCGTTGTTCTCGGCCTCGTCATCGGCAAGCCGCTCGGTATCGGAGTGTTTTCCTTCGTTGCGGCAAAGACCGGGATTGCCCGCGCGCCGAAAGGTGTCGGCATTCGTACCTTCATCGGCGCAATTTGTTTGTGCGGAATCGGCGATACGGTTTCGCTGCTTCTCGCAGATCAGGCGTTTCCGGAAGGCGGCAATGCCGCCATCGCCAAGATCGCCGTACTGATCGGATCGGTGCTCGCAGCAGCACTTGGCGCTGCCATCATCGCCTCAAGCCCCGGCAAAACCCTCGGCGGCGAAGAGACAAAGGCATGACGGCGGCCGTTCCCGTAGCCGCCATTTGCGTCCACGGGCATCTTGCCCTATATTTTTCCTGAAATTCAGGCAAATGAACGGACATGCCCAGCCGTGTATCTCAAGGAGTGGCAACCAGAGCCCGGCTGAAACCGGCCGCTAAACCCAATACGGTCAAATCCCGCAAGACGATGCCTGTAGCCAAAAAAGCGAAGAAATCATCGCGGCCGCAATACGCAACGGGGACTGCGTCGAAGCAACCTGCGCAATTGGTCGTCGGCTTTTTCGACGGAAACGGAAAAGTGGTGGTTAAGCGGGTGGCGGAAGATTTTGGCATGTCGAAGGGCCAGCTCGCCGAAACAGTCGGCCTTCATCCCGAAGCGCTCTACAAATCCAACCGCACGAACGCCCCCAAGACGCAGGGCCGCATGCGCGAAATGCTGGAGATCGTGTCCCGCATATTGGATTGGGCAGGCGGCAAAGATCAGGCAATGGCCTGGTATCGGGCTGAGCCGATATCTGCCTTTGGCGGCCGCACGGCGGAATCGATTGTGAAGACAGGGCAGGCTGCTGCGTTGCGGGACTATCTGGATGTCCTTGCTCTGGGCGGTTTTGCTTGAGGTTCGTCGGAACCTGCTACCGCGCTCACGACCCCCGATGGTCTTCCACGCCGCTTTCCGGTGAGGGCGCGAGCCTCCGAGGCGGTCGCTTCAATCCCGTAGGGACGCCGGCGCTTTATCTCGCACTTTCGATTTCGACCGCGGTGAAGGAAGCAAATCAGGGATTCGCGCATAAAATAGATCCCTGTGTTCTTTGCAGCTATGATGTGGATTGCGCTGACATCGCCGATCTTCGCAGCCGCGAAGATCGTGCGCGATTTCGCGTGAACTCCGATGATATGGCGTGCGCGTGGTTCGAGCTTTTGGCAAAGGGCCAGGATCCGCCTTCATGGACGATAGCGCGTAAACTGATTGGGGCTGGCCTGGCAGGTGCGCTGGTGCCAAGCTTCGTCAACCGTGCTTCTGCCGACGACCAAATTCTCGTTTTATGGAAATGGGGCAGGGATTTGCCCCATCGTGTCGCGGTTTACGACCCGAGCGGGAAGTTGCCCAAGAACCAGCTCTCTTGGGAGTAGGATAGATCGGTTTGGCCTTTCCTCCTCTGCGTAGCGGGGGAGGTGCCCGAAGGGGGGCAGCAGTTCATGGGCCCTCCGGCGTTGCGCGCCACCTCCCCAGCAAGCTGGGGAGGAAAGACCTGCAGCAATAATTATTAGTTCTGTACTCTCGACCTGTTTGTGCTCTCCGCCGCGATGAGCGCGAGGCGGGCAGGTTCGTGGCGGCGATAAAGTTGGAGCCAGCGGTCGCGCTGCTCCGCCGATTGATCGAGGCCGGTGGCGAGCAGATCGACATAGGAAAAATACTCTTCCGTCTCGGACGGGCTAAGTCCGGCGAGAACCCGCTCCCCGCTTGCGTTGGTAACAAAGCAACGCATGGCAATGAGGAATTCGGATTCGCGCGGATGACGCGCCGACGGGTTCTGCGGTGTGTGCATCATGTCATTCGTCGATCAATCACATGTAGGGATATTGCAGGCGTTCGAAATCCACAGTCGTGGACAGCCACGACCGCTTTCAATGCATTTCGCAGGCGCTCCATCTTCGCCTTGGACGAGACTTAACACCTTGAATTCATTGCGTCTATTGGGTGGAACCCTACAGGGGCGCGGCGCGTGACGTACGGGGAAAACCAGTCAAAACCTGCCGGGCAGGACCGAGCGGGTACTAACCGGAGCTTCGAATTTCGCCTACGCCCCGGCGCCCATGTGCGGCTTTCGGGTTTGCGATCCGGGCTTCAACCATTGTCATGAAAACGCTATCGTTCGTTCCAAACGAACGAAAGGGCGGGCGCGTACCACCGCCGGACAAATAAAGCAGGGGGAGTAAATGCCACATATCGATACCGGAAATACCGGTTTCATGCTGCTTTGCAGCAGCCTTGTGATGCTCATGACGCCAGGGCTCGCCTTCTTTTATGGTGGCCTTGTTAGCAGGCGCAACGTACTTGCCATCATGATGCAATCCTTTGTGTCGATGGGCTGGACGACCGTGATCTGGTACGCGGTGGGTTACTCGCTCTGTTTCTCGGGCGGCCAGGGCGGCGTGATCGGCAATCTCGACATGGCGTTCCTGCGCGGCGTGACGCTGGCAACTCCCTCGCCCACGCCGGGCATTCCGCTGTTCGTTCATGTCGCCTATCAGATGATGTTTGCGATCATCACGCCGGCGCTGATCACCGGCGCCTTCGCCAATCGCGTCTCCTTCAAGGCTTACATGGCGTTTCTCACGCTCTGGCTGCTGTTCGTCTATTTCCCCTTCGTGCACATGATCTGGGGCGGCGGAATCCTGCAGCAATGGGGCGTGCTCGATTTCGCGGGCGGCATCGTCGTCCACAATACGGCGGGTTTGGCGGCGCTGGCGTCGGTCCTCTATGTAGGCCGGCGGCAGGTGGTCGATACCGGTGCGCATAGCGTGCCGCTTGTAGCGCTCGGCACCGGTCTGCTTTGGTTCGGCTGGTACGGCTTCAACGCCGGCAGCGAATTCCAGGTGGATTCGGTGACGACAGTTGCGTTCCTGAACACAGACGTTGCCGCGTCTTTCGCCGCTATCGCCTGGATGGTGGTCGGCTGGACGCTTGAGAAGCGGCCGACTTTTGTTGGCCTGCTCACGGGCGCAGTCGCGGGCCTCGCCACGATTACGCCGGCTGCGGGCTATGTTTCGCCGGTCGCCGCGGTGATCATCGGCAGTGTTTCCGGTGTTGTTTGTTACTTCGCAGTGGCGTTGAAGAACAAACTGCAATGGGACGATGCGCTCGACGTTTGGGGCGTGCACGGAGTGGGCGGTGCGCTCGGCATCGTGCTCCTGGGCGTATTTGCGACGACGGCATTCAATCCGCACGGCGCGGATGGGCTGCTGTCGGGCAATCCGTCCTTCTTCGTCAAACAGCTTGTGGCGATCGCGATCTCGTCCGTCTGGGCGTTCGGCTTCACTTACGCGATGCTCTGGCTCATCGACCGGGTGACGCCCGTGAAGGTGGATCAGTCCGCGCAGGAGCGCGGACTCGATCTGGCACTTCATGGCGAGACCGCCTATCTCGGCGAGGCGTGACGCACGCCTGGTTCAGCCCGGATAGAGGATCGATTTATGCCGGGACCGCTGCGGCATGCGCCCGCCGGTGTATTGTTGACGGCGCTGCTTCTGTCCGGAGGCAGCGCCCATGCCGGCGCCATGACGATTCCGGTAATGGGGGGTTCGCTGGTCGCGAACCCCAATCCGTTCTCGTTCGACGCGGGCCCCCTCGGCACGATCTATGTCACCGGCGCCGCAAGCGGATTTGCATCCTGGCAGAGCAATCCGGTTCCGGGGGACCGCGACGCGCGCGCCGATTTCGACAATGGCCAGATCTTCGTGCAGAAAACGGATGGCTGGTTTCAGTTCTATGCCGATGCCGGCGCCTATTCCCTGCCTTCACTGGGTACGGCGTTTTCGAGCATCGGCACCACGACCAGCGACACGTTTGGGGCGCTGCCGCAGGCGTTCCTGAAGATCGCGCCGACGGCCAATTTTTCGATTCAGGCCGGCAAGCTCGCGGCGATCGTCGGCGACGAAAACCCGTTCACGTTCCAGAATTTCAACATTGAACGCGGTCTCCTCTGGAACCAGACGCCGTTGTTTACCCGCGGCGTGCAGGCTAATTATACCACCGGGCCGCTGACGCTCCAGCTCTCCTGGAACGACGGGTATTACTCCGAGCGTTTCAACTGGCTCACCTGGCAGGCTTCCTATTCGCTAAATGACGGCATCGACAGTTTCAGTTTCAACGGCGGCGCCAATCTCGGCCGCACCGGCACTTCGA
>DASXXW010000140.1:0-6170 GCA_036502865.1 Rhizomicrobium sp. | reverse complement strand
TCACGCCGCCGCTTCCTTCTGCAGGAGGGTGGACTCGATGGTATTGGCCCATTGCGTGACCGAACCGGCGCCGAGGAATACGATAACGCCCCCCGGCTTCGCCAATTCATCGATCAGCACCGGCAAATCATCCGGTCCATCGATCACGCGCACATCGCGATGACCATGCGCGCGCAAGGAATTTGCGTAGGAGTCCCGATTAATGCCGTCGATCGGTTGCTCTCCCGCCGCGTAGACTGGCGCAACGACCGCCGTGTCCGCATCGTGGAGACAGGTCGAAAATTGCTCGAACGTGTCGCGCAGACGCGTATAGCGATGCGGTTGCACGATCGCGACGATAGGCCCCGAATAGGCTTGCCGCGCAGCCTTCAGCGCAGCCGCGATCTTGAACGGATTATGCGCATAGTCGTCGACGATGGCGGCGCCATTCCATTCGCCGACGCGTGTAAAGCGGCGGTTGACGCCAGCGAATCGCCGTAGCGACTCGCGGATCCGTCCGCCATCGATATTCAGCTCATGCGCCACGGCAATCGCTGCCAGTGCATTTTGCACATTATGTTCGCCGGGCATTGGCAAGCAGATATCTGGAAGTCGCGTTTCTTCTCCCGTGCGCCGGTCGACGATGCCGACATCGAAATGCGCGGCCCCCTCGGAGAAGCTGATATTGCTCGCACGGACATCGGCCTGCGGGTTGAATCCGTAAGTGATGAGACGGCGATCCTCGATGCGGCCCACCATCGCCTGGACTTCGGGATGGTCCAGACACAACACGGCAAAGCCGTAAAACGGCACATTTTCCACGAACCGTTTGAAGGCTTCGCGCATCCGGTCGAAACTGCGGTAATAATCGAGGTGATCCGGATCGATATTTGTGACGACCGAAATCGTAGCTGGAAGGCGCAGGAATGTTCCGTCGCTCTCGTCGGCTTCCACAACCACCCATTCGCCTGCGCCGAGCCGCGCATTCGTTCCGTAGGCGTTGATGATGCCGCCATTGACGACAGTGGGGTCGAGACCACCAGCATCCAGCAATGCAGCGATGAGCGTCGTCGTCGTCGTCTTGCCGTTCGTGCCGGCTACGGCGACGCAGCTCTTGAGGCGCATGATCTCTGCAAGCATTTCCGCGCGGCGCACCAGCGGAAGCTTGCGCGCGCGAGCCGCTTCGAACTCCGCATTGCCGGCCTTCACGGCCGATGAATAAACGACCACAACTGCATCGCCGAGATTGACGGCTTCGTGACCCAACACCACGCGAATCCCAAGATTGCGCAACCGTTTCACAATGGCGTTTTCAACGGCATCCGATCCCTGCACGCGATAGCCGAGATTGTGCATGATCTCGGCTATGCCGCTCATGCCGATGCCGCCGATGCCGATGAAATGGATCGTGCCGATATCGAAAGGAACGCGTGTGGCGACGGTTGCGATCATGCCGCCTCCGCCAACGCAATGCGGTCCACCAGATCCGCAAGCCGTTCGGTCGCGTCCGGCTTGCCGAGCGCGTGTGCAGCGTAAGCCCGGCGCGCAAGTTCGGATGGATCGGATAAAATCTCTTCGAGCATGTTCGCGAGTTTCTGTTCGGTCAGATCGCGCTGCTGCACGAGCCAGGTCGCGCCTGCATTTGCAAACACCGCGGCATTTGCCGTCTGGTGATCGTCAGTCGCAAATGGATAGGGAATAAGAATAGCAGGCCGGCCGATGACTGCGAGTTCGCAGATCGTCGATGCACCGCTGCGCGCAATCACCAGATGAGCTGCATTCATGCGCATGGGCAGATCGTCGAAGAACGTCTTCAGCTCCGCTCTGACACCGATCGACGCATAAGCAGACCTCACGGTCTCGATATCTTCCGGACGGCATTGCTGTGTAATTTCAAGCCGCGCCCGCAAAGTTTGCGGCAGGCGCGGGAGTGCGGCGGGAACGAGTTCGCTCAAGGCGCGCGCGCCCTGACTTCCCCCAAATACCAGCAATCGAACCGGCCCGTTCTCAGCCGGCGGTTCGTAGCCAACGGATGCAAGTTTTACGACTTCCGGCCGCACGGGGTTTCCCGAGTATTCGACGCGAGCAACACCGCTCGGCAGGAAACGCGACAGTGGTAACGACGCCGCGATTGCGCTAACATGGGACGCCAGCCGCCTGTTGACGCGGCCAAGAACGGCATTCTGCTCATGGATGGCCGTGGGGTAACCACCAAGCGACGCGGCTGCCATCACAGGTAGGCTGGGATAGCCGCCAAAGCCCACGACAGCCGCGGGTTTCAACCTGCGCAATTTCCCGAAGCTCACCAGCACGCCTGCGAGTATCTGCAACGGGGCCAACAGTTTCGCCGCAAACGAACCGGAAAAAGTTGCGGAGGGCACCTGTTCGATGACCGCTCCGGGAAAAACGGATTCGTAGTTACGTCCGCGCCGGTCGGTCATGATGACGATGCGCCGTCCCCGGCGTGCAAGCTCGCCAGCAAGCGCCTGCGCTGGAAACAGATGGCCGCCCGTGCCGCCCGCGGAAAGCACGATTGTGGTCATGCCGGCTGCGCCTCACGCAGAAACCCGAACAGATCGCAATCGGCTTCGCCGATTTTCGATCTCTGCCGAGTGACGGCCAGAGCAAATCCCATCGTGAGCGCCACGGCAAACAGCGATGAACCGCCATAGGAAATAAACGGCAGGGTCATTCCCTTGGTCGGCAACAGGCTGACCGCGACGCCCATATTGATGAAAGCCTGCAACGCCACCACTACGGCGAGCCCCGCACCAGCGAGCTTGGAAAACGGATCGCTCATGCGCGCGGACCGCAACAGTAAACTCACGCACAGCACGCAGAACAGAATGACGATCAGCCCGCAGAGAACGATGCCGAACTCTTCTCCGGCCACCGCGAAGATGAAATCCGAATGCGCCTCCGGCAGATGATATTTCACCGTGCCGGCACCCGGCCCTACGCCGGCCAGGCCGCCATGCGCAAATGCCTTCAATGCAAGACCCGCCTGATAAGGGGTCTGCTGCGGATCGAAATATTGGTTGATCCGATGATGCACATGCGGAAACAGCAAATAGGCGAGCCCGCCCAACGCGGCGCTTACGCCTCCGAGCGCCACGATCCAGAGATAAGACACGCCATTGAAGAAGAGGAGTGCGCCCCAAAGCGCGATGAGCAACGCGGTTTGCCCGACGTCGGGTTGCTTGATCAGGATCAGTAACGCCGGCGCCGCGATAATGAGCGCGGCCAGTTCTTTTCTGACGATCAGCTTTTCGCGATCGGCCAGCACGGCTGCAGCGAGGACGGCGAAACCGGGCTTCAGAAATTCGGACGGCTGAAGTGTGAGAAAACCGAGTTCGATGGAGCGTTTGGCGCCGAACGCTTCGTGGCCTGCAAAGAGCGCCACGGCAGAACCGATGACGGCAGCGATGTAAATGACCGTCGCGGAGATCTTGATCGTGCGCAGCGACAAGACAGATGTTGCGCCCAGAAGCATCACCGCGATTGCAGCAAAAGCGATTTGTTTGGCTGCATAACGGAAATCGCCCTCGGTCATCGGACCGCCCGTTGCGGCCGGGCTCGCGGCAAAGGCCAGCATGAGACCAAGCACGATAAGCATCACCATCGCCACGAGCGATGTACGATCCATCGACCGCCACCAATTGCCGTTGTCCCGATTGCTGTGCGCGCTCACGAAGCCTCTCTTTCGGCGGTCCCGGTGAGCCCGCTTACGAGCGAACGGAATCGATCTCCCCGCTCCTCGAAATCTCTGAATTGATCGAATGAGGCGCAAGCGGGAGACAGTAACACGATCGGCGTCGCTACGCCGGAGCGCGCCGCTTCCGCATAGGCCGCCATCGCGGCCCGATCGAGGGTGCCGCTGATTTCGAAAGGCACGCGATCTTTCAACGTGGCTGCAAATTCTTCGGCCGATTCGCCGATCAGATAGGCTTTGCGAATGCGCGGCGCGAATTCCACAAGCGCATCTATTCCGCCCTTCTTGGCTCGCCCGCCTGCGATCCAGAAAACATCCCGGAAGCAAGCCAGGGCGCGCGCCGCGGCGTCCGCATTCGTGGCTTTCGAATCATTGATGAACCGCACCTTCCCTGCGCGACCGACATCTTCCATGCGATGCGCGAGGCCGGGGAAGCTTACAATCGCCGAAGCAATGGCCCGCGAATCTTTCACGAATGGCCGCACCGCCGCATAGGCGAGCGCTGCATTCTGCCAATTATGTGCGCCGCGCAACCGTGCCGCCTGCGACAGGCTTGCGATTTTCGCAGCACCGTTCGACCAGGCATCGTAGAGACCGTCATCGATCACGAAAATTCCGCGGCCGAGAACTTTGCCAACCGAAACGGGAATGGCGCGCGACCCGCGTCTTGCCGCCTGCCGGGTATAAATTCCGGAAGAAAGAGCATCGTCCACGCCGACAATCACATGCCCGTCTTCGGATGCATGTTCAAGAAGACGCGCCTTTACCGCTGCGTAGTTCGCGAGCGATCCGTGCCTCTCGAGATGATCGGGGGTGATATTCGCCAGCACCGCAACATCCGGCACGAGGCCCGGCGCGAGATCGATCTGATAGGATGATATCTCGAGAACATAGATCGTATTTGTGCTGGGCGGCGCAAGCTCCAGTACAGGCTTGCCGATATTGCCTCCGATGCCGGCTTGGAAGCCGCAGGAATTCAATATATGGCCGATAAGTGCCGTGGTCGTCGATTTGCCGTTCGTTCCGGTGACAGCGATCACCGCCGCGCGTCCCGGCTTGGCCGCCTCCGGTCTGATTTCGCGCGCAAAAACTTCGACATCACCTATGATTTCGGCGCCGGCCTCGCGTGCCGCCAGAACGACGGGATGAGGCTGGGGATGTGTGAGCGGGATACCAGGGCTTAAAATGACGGTCCGAATGCGTTGCCAGGGCCACGCAGCGAACGGCACGACCTGCGCACCCAGTCGTTCTGCCTGGCCGCGCGCTTCGTTGCTCTCATCCCATGCCTGAACCCGTGCGCCACCTGCCAGCAGGGACGCGATCGAGGAAAGGCCCGAGCGCGCGAGCCCGAAAACGCCGACGTCACGACCAACAAAGTTGCGAGCGGGGATCATGACAGCGCGAATCCCGCCACATAAGTCATATTCGAGGTACAAAACGCGCCGGCCATTGCGCCTATCTCAACTTCAGTGTCGAGAGCCCGATAAGGGCGAGGATCACGGCCACGATCCAGAAACGGATCACGATGGTCGGCTCGCGCCAGCCGAGCTGTTCGAAGTGATGATGGATCGGCGCCATCCGGAAGATGCGCTTTCCCGTCAGCCGGAACGAAACGACCTGCACGATCACGGACGCCGCCTCGGCTACAAACAATCCGCCCACGATGGCCAGCACGATTTCGTGTTTGGTCGCGATCGCCACCGCACCAAGCGCGCCGCCCAACGACAGCGATCCCGTATCGCCCATGAAAACCATGGCAGGCGGCGCATTGAACCAGAGGAATCCGAGGCCGCCGCCGACCAGCGCGGCGAGAAATACGGCAAGCTCGCCCGTGCCGGCGACGTAAGGAAGCTCCAGATAGTTCGCGAATTTTATATTGCCCACCAGATAGGCAATGAGCGCGAAGGCCATGGCGGCGATAATCACGGGAACAATCGCGAGCCCGTCGAGACCGTCCGTGAGGTTGACAGCATTGGACGAGCCCACAATCACGAGCGAACCGAACACAATGAAACCCCAGCCAAGGGGCACAAGCGCGGTCTTCAGGAACGGTATGGCCACCGTGCCCGCGAGTGCAGGTTCCTCCAGCGCAATCGCGGCGTAGCTCGCGACGGCTGCAATGGCAAACTGCACGATGAGCTTGCCTCCGGCACTGACACCCGCCGGTGAATGTTTCACGACCTTGAGATAATCATCGGCAAACCCGAGCAGGCCGAAGCCGATGGTGACGAATAGTACGATCCAAACATAAACCTGCGTAAGATCGGCCCAGAGCAAGGTCGCCCCGACGGCGGAAATCAGTATCAGGAGCCCGCCCATGGTGGGCGTCCCCTGCTTTTCGAGAACGTGACGCTGCGGACCGTCGGGACGGATCGGCTGGCCTTTACCCTGACGCGCGCGCAGCCAGCGGATCATCGAAGGTCCGAAGATGAACGCGATGATCAGCGCGGTCATGACCGCTGCGCCCGCCCGGAACGTG
>DASXXW010000139.1:0-19338 GCA_036502865.1 Rhizomicrobium sp. | reverse complement strand
CGTCAGGATGTTACCATCCGGCAGGGTCGCGGCAGGGGCATCGGCATAATAATATACTGTGTTGCCGACTTTGGTGACCGGTCCCGACGTCCAGGTACTGCTGGCAACATCGTAGACGTCATTGGCGCCCGGACTACCATTCGCGGTGAACTGGATAATGGTTCCCAGCGAACCATAGAGCGGGGTAAGCGGCGCCGCGCCGAGTTCGTAAGTCTGGGTCGAACTCAGATAATCGGCCGTCTTGCCCGCGAGAGTCCAAGTGCCGGCGCTCGGGTTGTAGAGTTCGTAATCGTCGTAATTTGAACCATGATTCCACACATCGACCATGAGCACATTGCCGCCCGGCAATGCTGCATAACCCTGTTCATCGTTGTAATTATAACTGGACGTTTTCGACCAGGTCACGGTTGTGCCGTTGATCGAGGCAAGCGCCTGCTGACCGGGATTATCGCAGCAATTGGCGAGCATGTAGGTGCCATTGGGAAGGATGATGCTCTGGGCATCGCCAATGGTGGACCAGCCGCTCGGCGCCGTAACCGTCGACCAGCTGTTCTGCACCGGATCGTAAAGCGCGCCGCGGTTGCTCCAGCAGCCCCCGCTGCATTCGTCATTATATTCGCCACCATTGATGATGACGCGGCCGTCGGTCAGAACCTGTTCCGCGAAGAAATCCGGAGAATATCCGGCCGGCATCGATGCGAGCTTGGTCCAGGTACCGTCCGTGTAATTCCCTTTGATATCGGGCGCGAGCTTGTACCAAACGCCGGCGCTACCGGTGAACGATTGCTTCATCATCACCGTGCCGTCGGTCAATACCAGCGGTGCTTCGCCGCCCTCGCCGCTAAAGGGAACATGGGCCACATCCGTCCACGTACCGGATGCACTGGCCTTCGGCGCATGATATTTGGGATGGTTGGCGTGGGCGTGAATCGTGATCGGCTTCGGTGGCGTCATCCCCCATTTGAATGGAAGATAGACCTGACGTGCTGAGGCGCTCCCCGCCGCTGCCATAAGCGTCATCGCAGCCAAGACCGAAACGCTGGCCGCCAATTTATGGTTAATTTTCATGATATCGTCCCCTGACAAAATCGCGCGCCAATCGAACGGAAGCGCGTCGACGCGCAGGTTGCGCATAACCTATGCGGAATAGGGTCTCGGAGCAACAGCGCGCAACGGAAAGCGCAAGTTTTCCCGGCAGAATGGTGCAGGATAGGTTGCCATTGCCCGCGCAATCGCAAGAATTGGCAAGGGCCTCTTTACGCCCCAAACCGGCTTTCGATCGCATCCCAGACCAGGCTCGCGATATCGGCACCGCCAAAACGGCGGATTTCCTGGATGCCGGTCGGCGAGGTAACATTCACTTCCGTGAGATAATCGCCGATCACGTCGATCCCGGTGAATAACAGTCCCCTTTTCTTCAGTTCCGGGCCCAACGCGTCACATATCTGCCGCTCTCGCTCCGTGAGCTCCGTTTCCTCCGCCCGTCCCCCCACATGCAGATTCGATCGAGCCTCCCCATCACGCGGAACGCGATTGACCGCGCCGGCGAAAACGCCATCCACAAGAATGATTCGCTTGTCGCCTTTGCGAACCTCCGGAATGTAACGTTGCATCACAACCGGCTCGCGGTAGAGAACGGTGAACATCTCCAGCAGCGCACCGAGGTTTTCGTCGCCTTCCTTCACACGAAAGACGCCTGCACCGCCATTTCCGTAAAGTGGCTTCAGGATCACGTCGCGATGTTTCGCACGGAATTCCAGGATCGCCCCGCGGTCGCTGGTAATGAGAGTCGGCGGCATGAACGCGCCGAATTGCGTCACAAACAGTTTTTCCGGCGCATTCCTGACATGGAACGGATCATTCACCACGAGCGTGCCCGGTGCGAGCCGCTCCAATATGTGCGTTGCGGTGATATAGGCCATGTCGAAGGGCGGATCCTGGCGCATCAGCACAACCTGCACCTCTCCGAACCGGTTGATATGCGATTCTCCAAGCGTGAAGTGATTTCCGCGTTCGCTCCGGACCGCGAGGGGCTGCATGCGGGCCGAGACCACGCCATCCTGAAAAGATAGCGTTCGCGGTTCGTAATAAAGCAATTCGTGCCCGCGCTGCTGCGCTTCGAGCGCCAGAGCAAATGTGGAATCGCCGGAAATATCGATCCGGTCGATGGGATCCATCTGGATTGCTACGGTCAGCGCCATGCAAGAATTCCTGTGCTTGGATCAATCATCTCTACTATTCGCCGTCGACTGGATACATTACATCGTTATTTCAGCTGGCTCTTCGGTTACGTCCGACCCCGCGGCCGCCAGGCATCGCGCAGATGCTGCGGCCAGTTCCGGTTCGATATCACAATCATGTCGTATCGTACGCCTTTCGTCACGAGCCGGGGTTGTTGGGCCATGAAAATCTCCGCCGCGCGGGCAATCCGTTCCACCTGCTTCGGCAAAACGGCTTCCTGTGCCTCGCGTAACGAGTTACGCACCTTGACTTCGATGAAACAGATAATCCCGCCCGGCGAGCGTGCGACGATATCGATTTCGCCCGCATGCGTGCGAACGCGCCGACCCAGAACACGATATCCCTTCGCGACAAGCAGGAGAATTGCGAGCAACTCACCGCGGCGCCCACGGCGCTCGGCGGCACGTTTCGCCTGCAGGAAACGCTCCGATGTCACGACTCTCTCGATTCCTTCCGCGAAATCGCGCGGTTATAGACGAGGCGGCGCGGCAGGCTCAGCGCATCCGAAACAAATTCGGCGGCCGTTCGAGCCGGCATGAATTCCAGAGCGCGATCGAGCAATGCATCCGCGCGATCCATATCGGGTTCGGCTGTTAGTGGCGGTCCGACAACGATAGTGATCTCACCGCGCGGTGCGCCGGTTTCGCTGAAGTGATCTGCCAAGGCCCGAAGATCGCCGCGCCGGACGTCTTCATGGAGTTTGGTCAGCTCGCGCGCCACCGCCGCTGGCCTTTCACCAAATATGTCGGACATATCGCGCAGACATTCCGCCAGACGCTGAGGCGCTTCGAAAAAGATCAGGCTGCCCGTCACGGCTTTAAGCTCCGATAACGCCGTTCGGCGAGCGGCATTCATGGGAGGAAGAAAGCCTGCAAACAGGAAACGGTCGGTTGGCAATGCCGAAAGGACAAGCGCCGCGATCGCGGCCGATACACCGGGAATCACGTGTACTTTTGCACCCGCCTCCAATGCCGCCCTGACCAGCTTGTAGCCGGGATCCGAGATCAGCGGCGTACCGGCGTCGCTCACCAGCGCCAGCCTTTCGCCCCGTTCCAGCCGGCCCAGGATGGCCGGACGCATGCGCGGCGCATTGTGATCATTGTAAGCGAGCAACGGCCGGGAGATGCCGTGGATCGCGAGGAGCTTCGAAGTCGTTCTGGTGTCTTCGGCCACGATGGCATCGCAATCGCGCAATATGTCGAGCGCCCTGAGCGTGATATCGCGGGAATTGCCGATGGGCGTCGCCGTCACATAGAGACCGGGCTCCAGCGGGCTTGGCGTTGGATGCGCTGCCGGATTAGGTTTGACCATCTCGCCCTCTTCGCGTGGGGCCGGTACGGAGTCCGATGAAACAGAACCCCAGGAATTTTCCGGCAGCTTCGACCGTTCGCCTGATCGGGCGATTTTGCGCAATCGGCACGCTGGTTGCGATAGGGCTTTTGTCCGGATGCACTTCAGCGACCCCGCCGCCTCCGAAACCCGTCGCGCCGCCGACCCGGCCGCAACCCGCGGGAACGATTGCCAGACATCCATTGTCGGGCGAACAGGGCGGCTTTCTGCGGCTAGGCAATCTACCGGCCGGACGCACGCCTGTACGTATCGGCGTACTGCTGCCGTTCTCGAATGGCTCCTCGTCCACCCGTCTGCTCGCTTCGAGCATGTTGAAAGCTGCCGAGATGGCGCTGTTCGAGTCGGGCAAACGCGACCTGCTTCTCATGACCGCCGATGAAGGCTCGGGTGGCGCAGCGGCCGCTTCGGCGGCTCGTACTCTTCTCTCGCAGGGTGCCGAGATCATTATCGGGCCGCTTTTCGCGCAATCCGTTTCGGCGGTGGCGCCCATCACCCGCGATCATGGCGTGCCGCTGATTTCGTTTTCGACCGATCGCGCGGTCGCGGGAGACGGTGTCTATCTGCTGAGCTTCCAACCCGAGAACCAGGTGCGGCGCATTGTTTCCTATGCGGCATCCCAAGGCCATTCCGGATTTGCAGCCCTTGTTCCCAGCACCGCCTATGGAGCGCGCGTCACGGGCGCATTCCACGAAAGCGTAACGGCGGCGAACGCGCATATCGTCGAACTGGAGAATTTTATCCCGGAAGCCGGCGACATCGCGGGGCCGTCGGGAAAGGTCGCGCAATCGAAACCTGATGCGATTCTGATCGCGCAGGGCGGACCTCTTCTGCGCGATATCGCGTCCACGCTCGCCGCGGATGGCGCGGGCAGCCAGCAGGTCCAGTATCTCGGCACAGGACTGTGGGACGACTCAGCGATCGCGCGTGAGCCGAGCCTTGCCGGCGGCTGGTTCGCGGCGCCGGATCCCGACGCCGAGCGCGGCTATGTAACAAAATACCGCGCCATCTATGGCAACAGCCCGCCGCCGCTGTCGGCACTGGCCTATGATGCGGTTTCGCTGATTGCGATCCTGTCGTCGGGTGCGCCCTATCACCGCTTCACTTGGGACGTGCTCACCGATCCGAGCGGTTTTTCCGGCATTGACGGCATTTTCCGGTTCAATCCCGATGGTACATCCGATCGCGGTCTCGCGGTCGTGAAAATCGACAACGATGGAGACTTCACCGTCATCAGCCCCGCACCGCGGACTTTCCAGGCGTCCGGCTCGTAACACTCAGGCCAGTTCGGCGATTACGGCATTCAGTACCAGCCGGCCCTTTGGCGTGGCCGAAATCCGTCCGGCCTGTTGCTCCAGCAATCCGCCGTTGATAAGCGCACCGATGCGCTCCCGATCCAGTTTTATATTTCGGCCTGTTTCATATGTATCAAGTTCGATGCCTTCCGTGAGGCGCAAATTCATCAGCAGATGTTCGCGCGCTGCTTCCGCGCCGGTTATTTCTTTGATCTCCGTGAAGCCGTGACGTTCGCTCTGCACGCGTGACAACCACCGTTCGGGCAGGCGTTCCGTGGCCGTGGCGATGCGACGGGACGGGCTTGCAAGCCTGCCATGTGCCCCCGGTCCGACACCCGCATAAGAGCCATATCTCCAATAGAGCAGATTGTGCCGCGATTCAGCTCCGGGCCGCGCATGATTGGAAATCTCATAGGCGGGCAATCCCGCGCGCGCGGTTATTTCCTGCGTCAGCTCGTACAAATCTGCTGCATTGTCGTCGGGCAGGGGTTTCAAAGTCCCGGTACGCGCAAGCGTGGCAAACGGCGTATTTTCCTCAATCGTCAGTTGATAGAGCGAGAGATGCTCCGTGCCGAAAGCGAGCGCTTCGTTCAATTCCGCGCGCCATTGGTCCGGCGTTTGTTGCGGCCTGCCGTAAATGAGATCGATCGAGACCCGGTCGAATACGGATTGTGCCACGGCAATGGCCGACCTCGCCTCCGCGACATCGTGGATGCGGCCCAGGAATTTCAGTTCGCGGTCGTTGAGCGATTGCACACCGAGTGAAACACGATTCACGCCGGCTGCCCGATACTCACGGAAGCGTCCGGCTTCTACGCTTGAAGGGTTTGCTTCCAGCGTGACTTCAACATCTGACGCGATCGGCCAATGACGCCCGATCGCATCGAGTACGGTGCCGGCGGCGCTACCGCTCATCAGCGACGGTGTTCCGCCTCCGAAGAAAATGGATGTGACAGGCAAACGCGCCGCCACCAATTCCTCCGCTACATAGGCAAGCTCATCTGCAATGGCATTCGCCCATGCCGCCTCGTCGATCTGTGCTCGGACATGAGAGTTGAAATCGCAATAGGGGCATTTGGCGGCGCAGAAGGGCCAGTGCACATAAATGCCGAAAGGCTCGGCACTCATTCGGAAGCGTCCAGCCTTTCAAGCCACGTTTTCAGCTTTGCGAAGGCGCGGGCACGATGGCTGATGGCATGTTTGCGGGACGGTTCGATCTCGCCGAATGTTTGGTCCATGCCATCGGCAACAAAGATCGGATCATAACCGAATCCCTTCTTGCCTCGCGGCGGGAATGTCAGCCGGCCATGGACCTCGCCCTCAAACACAAGCGTTTCATGTCCGGGTCGCGCAACCGCTAGCGCACAAACAAACTTGGCCGAATGATCCGTGGCACGGCGTTCGTCGAGCTCGTGCTCGACGCGCGCCATGGCAGCGGTGAAATCCTTGTCTGGCCCCGCCCAGCGCGCGGAATAGATGCCCGGAGCACCATCCAGCGCGGAAACAACAAGTCCGGAATCATCGGCAATGGCGGGAAGTCCGCAAGCCTCGGCCGAGACACGCGCCTTGAGAATGGCGTTCTCGGCGAAACTGGTACCTGTTTCTTCGGGCTCCTGGATTCCGAGTTCGCCCGCGCTTTTCAGCTCGAGCCCGAGCGGCGCCAGAAGTTCGGCAATTTCCCGCAACTTGCCAGGATTATGCGTTGCCAGAACAAATCTTCGCGGCAGGCTCACGCCAACGCCTGCTTTTGCAGCTCCATCAGTTCGCCGACGCCTTTGCGCGCGAGCTTGAGAAGCTCGGCTAGCATCTCTTCGGAGAATGGCGCGCCTTCCGCCGTCGCCTGCACTTCAACCAATCCACCACTGCCGGTGATGATGAAATTAGCATCGGTTTCGGCGGTCGAATCCTCATCGTAGTCCAGGTCGAGGACCGGCGTTCCCTGCCAGATGCCGCAGGAAACGGCGGCGACCTGATCTTTGAGCGCAGGTCGCGTCAGCATTCCGGTTTTCGTCATGAAGGCGAGGCATTGGCTGAGCGCGACGAAGCCGCCGGTCACCGACGCTGTGCGCGTGCCGCCATCGGCCTGAAGCACGTCGCAATCGATGATGATCTGCCGCTCGGCAAGTGCGGTCAGATCGGTGACGGCGCGCAAAGAGCGGCCGACGAGGCGCTGGATTTCAAGGGTTCGGCCGGACTGTCTTCCCTGTGCGGCTTCGCGGCGAATGCGCTCATGGGTCGAGCGGGGAAGCATGCCGTATTCGGCCGTGACCCAGCCTTTGCCCGAGCCCTTCAGGAAAGAAGGAACCTGCTCCTGGAGACTTGCGGTGACGAGGACATGGGTGTGTCCGAATCTGGCGAGGCACGACCCCTCGGCATGGCGGGCAACGCCGGCTTCCAATGTGACTTTGCGCATATCGTCGGCAGCGCGTTTGCTGGGCCGCATGACATCCCTTGAAGTTTAGATTGGCTGCCGCTACCTAGCCTTGCTGTCCGCCGCGCGCAACGCGGCGATTTCCGTGGAAGAAAACAGCATCATTTCAAAGGCTTAAGCGTGGAACAGGGTCCGATCGACAGCGCACAGGCAAGATTGCTTGCAAGCGAATTGGGTGATCGCCCGCGCGAGGTGTTCCGCCATCTCGTCGACGCCTTCCTCGCTTCGGGCGAACCTGTCGGCTCGCGAACGCTGTCGCAGCGTCTGCCACACTCGCTGTCGCCGGCATCCATCCGCAATGTAATGTCCGATCTCGAGGCGATGGGATTGTTGTCCTCGCCGCACACCAGCGCCGGGCGCATTCCCACCGACCGCGGCCTCCGGCTGTTCGTGGATGGGCTCCTGGAAGTCGGCGATCTTTCGCCCGAAGAACGCGTGGCCATCGAAGCGAAGATCGGCCGCACCGATCGCGGGCTTGAGGACGTTCTCACACAGGCCACGATGATGCTGTCGGGCCTTTCGCGCTGCGCCGGCCTCGTCATTGCGCCCAAACAAGATTCCACGCTGAAACATGTGGAGTTCGTGGCGGTGGCGCCGGGACGAGCGCTCGTCGTCATCGTTTCCGACGACGGCCAGGTCGAAAACCGCCTGATCGAGACGCCGCTCGGACTTCCGGTTTCAACGCTCAGCGAAGCCTCCAACTATCTGAATGCGCGCCTGCGCGGCCGCACGCTGGAATCCGCGCGGGCCGAGATCGCGGCCGATCTTGAAACCAAGCGCGCCGAACTCGACGCGCTGACGGCAAAGATCGTCGCCGAGGGTCTCGCAATTCTTGCCGAGCCTTCGGGCACGGCGCGCGAAGCCGAAGAGAAGGTACTGATCGTGCGCGGCGCGGCGCATCTGCTCGACCGCGTGGAAGTGCAGACGGATTTCGATCGCGTGCGGACTTTGTTTGAAGATATCGAACGCAAGAACGGCCTGATCCGGCTGCTCGAACTCGCCGCAAAGGGCGACGGCGTGCGGATATTCATCGGTTCGGAGAACAGGCTGTTCAGCCTCTCGGGCTCCTCGATCATCGCCGCGCCCTATGCGAATGCGCAAGGAAACGTCGTCGGCGTGATCGGCGTTCTCGGTCCCACGCGTTTGAACTATGCGCGGATCATTCCAATGGTGGACCACACGGCCAAGGTCGTGGGAAGACTGCTTGCCTGAGAGCAAAAAGGAAGCACATGGCCGACAACGACAATGAGATCGATGCCGGCGCAGCCGCGCAGGACGGAGCCGAAGGGCAGACCGACGAGCTGGCGGCGTTGCGTAACGAAGTCGCGGAGCTGAAAGAACGGCTGCTGCGGGCGCTGGCCGAAACCGAGAACACGCGCCGCCGTGCGGAGCGCGACCGCAGCGATGCTTCGCAATATGCGGTGACGAAATTCGCCCGCGATATCCTCCAGGTCGGCGACAATCTGCATCGAGCGCTCTCGCATCTTTCGGAAGACGCCCATGCGGCAGCGCCTCCGGCGATCAAAGCCGTGCTCGACGGCGTCGAGGCCACGGAGCGCGAGCTTGCGGCCACGCTGGAGCGGCATGGCGTCCGCGCCATCGACGCGGAAGGCGGAAAGTTCGATCCGCATCTGCATCAGGCCATTGCGGAAGTCGCGGGCGACGGAAAACCGGCGGGATCGATCGTCAATGTCATTCAGCGCGGCTATGTGATCGCGGACCGCCTGCTCCGCCCTGCCATGGTGACGGTGGCGCGCGCCTCGAATGATGGCGGCCAAACCACCGGCGCATCCCCGGCCAACGATAGTAACAACTGACGCCAAGGATATTATTTCGCGCATGAGCGGGCTTCGGATTGTCGTTACAGGCGCCGCGGGGCGGATGGGCAATGCGCTCATCCGCGCGATTCACGAAGATCCCGCATGCGAGCTGGCAGGCGCGATTGAAGCATCCGGACATTCCGCACTCGGCACCGATTGCGGAGTAATGATTGGCAGCAATGCGACCGGCGTTGTTATTACGTCGGAAGCCGAGACCGCCCTTTCGAATGCCGACGCGCTGATCGATTTCACCCGGCCAGCCGTCTCAGTAGGATTGGCAAAGCTCTCCGCGGAAAAACATCGTGTGCATGTCATCGGGACGACCGGCTTTTCCCCCGAGGACGAACAACAGATCGAGGCGGCGGCCCAAGGCACAGTCATTGTGAAGTCGGGCAATATGAGCCTCGGCGTGACGTTGCTGGCGGCGCTGGTCGAGCGTGCCGCGCGCGCGCTTCCCGATTTCGATGTCGAGATCCTCGAAATGCACCATCGCATGAAAACAGATGCGCCATCAGGCACGGCGCTGCTTCTGGGAGAGGCAGCCGCACGTGGACGCAGCACAGCGCTTGAAAGCGATGCGGGACGCGCGGGACAGACGGGGCCACGCCGGCCCGGATCGGTCGGCTTTGCGTCGCTCCGCGGCGGCACGGTGGTGGGCGAGCATGAAGTGATACTTGCGGGCCCGCATGAACGCATCGTTCTGGGGCACGTCGCGGAAGACCGCACGATATTTGCGCGCGGTGCCATAGCGGCGGCGAAATGGGGCAAAAACCGGAAGCCGGGCCTTTATGGAATGGCCGACGTGCTTGGCATCACTGAGTAATTAGCCGCTTGGTATAGGCGTTGCGCGCGCCCTGCCGATGGCAGCTCTCAACGCCGATGCGACGTTCCGCTTTTCTTCAGGTGCCAGAAACGACCCGACCGGCTCTGCCCGTCCGTGGCTTCGAAGCGTAAGCAAACCCGGCTTTGGAGGCTGCTCCTCCCAATCGACCTGCACCCAATAGGGGTTGAACTCGATATGCGTCGGCGCGCCGCGGGGCGGAATGCGATCGAGACTAAGCAGGTTCGGCGTGACGCGGAGTTCTTCGCGTCGGCGCGCCGCAACACGGCTCACATGGAATGCGAAGCCCAGCAGTGCGACGTCCAACCCCATAAACGGCGTGACAGGCCAGGCGCCGCGCATCACGAACCAGATGGCGAAAGCGAGGTTCATGGCCGCCACCACGGCAAGCGTCAGTTTCAATCCAGCCGCGCTCATCGGCGGATTGGGCCGCAACGTCACATTGAAAAGAACCGTATCGCTCACGACTCGCCTGCCGATTGAGGGCTTTTCCCGTTCGAGCCAATAACGGATGATTGCAAATACCCGTTCCTGTTTCCAGCGCGACGACGCAAGAGATTCGCCAGGATGCCCAAGACGAAAGCCGCACGGAAAAGCAACGTGCCCCGGCCATTCACCGCCCAGGAAGCCGCAACCTTCTTCGAGCGGCTGAAAAAACAAATGCCGTCGCCAAAAAGCGAACTCAGCTTTGCGAACCCGTTCACGCTGCTGGTCGCGGTCGTTTTATCGGCGCAGGCGACGGATAAGGGCGTAAACAAGGCCACGGCAACCCTGTTTCCGACCGTCGACACGCCGGAAAAAATGGTGGCGCTGGGCGAGAACGGTCTGATCGCTCATATCAAATCCCTCGGTCTCTACCGGACCAAAGCGAAGAACGTGATCGCGTTGTCGCGCAAGCTGATCGAAGACCATGCGGGCCAGGTACCGCGCGACCGCGACGCGCTGGAAGAATTACCAGGTGTCGGCCGCAAAACGGCGAATGTCGTTCTCAATGTTGCCTTTGGTGAGCCTACTATCGCGGTCGACACCCATATTTTCCGCGTCGGAAACCGGACGGGGCTGGCGCCGGGCAAAACACCGCGCGAGGTCGAAGACAATCTGATGTCCATCGTGCCGAAGAAATACCTGCTCCACGCGCATCACTGGCTGATCCTGCACGGGCGTTATGTCTGCGTCGCGCGTACGCCCAAATGCCCCATCTGCGTGGAACGCGATCTCTGCCGCTACGAGCCGAAGACCAGCGAAATCGACTAATACTGCGTTTAGCTCCGCCGCTCTTCGCCGGCAGCGTAACGCGGCATGTCGTCAATCGCTGCGGTGAAGGCTGCCCTGATTTCTGTCTGGCTAAAGCCACTATCCCATAACTCGGTCATGAGTGTGTTGATCATGGTTCCGAGTGAACCAGCCTGATTTCCGGGCGGTTTGGATTTGGCGAGATCGGCACACTGCCGACCAAATGTATGACACGCCTCGTAGTATCTGCCTTCCCAGGGAATCTCATCATCTCGCGTGGACATCGTCGTCTTCCTAGTCACGGGATGGCCGGTTCAAGTCCGGCCATGGTGAAAACGAATCTCAAACTTGATGATAGCTCGACAAGCCGATTTTTTCTTTGGTCAACTACGACTGAGGAGCCGGTTGCTCCGGAGGCGGGTGGAAAGACGACAGGCAGTTTTCATCCGCTGCCATGACACGCCCGCGCGGAAGCGTTTCGACGTGGCGCACGAGCAGAGAGTCGCCGAAAGGATAGAGAAAGAAGAAGGCCTTGCAGCTCGCGCCGTCATAGCGCCAGATTTCGGCGCCGCCATCCTTGCGGACAAAAGCCGGCGTGCCGAATGCCACACGAAGCTGCGTCGCGTGCAGGCCGGCAAGATCCGCGGGTTCGCCCTGCGGGGGTGGAGGCGGTAACGCCACGCGCGGCGCGGCTTGCTGCGGGGCAATCGGCGGCGGCCTGTTGCCGGCGCAGGCGGCAAGCATCGAACATAGCAGCAGCACGGTCAGCTTGCGCATCATGATAGGTCTCGTATTTGCTGGTTGATGACTTGCGGAATTCCGATCACGTCGCAGCGAGCGCGTGAATCTGCGAATTGGCGAGCGTCAGCTTGGCGATCGACAGTTCTCCGCTGCGTTCAAGTTCGGCAAGGAAACTTCTCGTGCGCGACAGCGCATCGGAGCGAGCGTCCTCCCAGCGTTTGACCGCCTCGGCGCCTTGTTCGCGTGTCGCGCCTTTCGCGGAGGACTCGAAACCCGCAAGTGCGTCGGCCGCAAGCGCGCGCTGACCGGAAAAAAGATCGTCCACAATGCGGCGGACAGCCAGGCGATCCCAATGTTCGTAACCGGCGATGCGCCCCGCAAGTCCGCGCAGCCGGTCCAGCCCGATCGTCGCGCCCATGGCGAAATAGGCTCCCGCCACGAGATCGACAGGCAAAGCGCGCGATTCCGCGAGCATGATGATCTCCGGCGCTCCGCCGAGCAGCGGAAGCACGGCAACGTCTTCGGCAATATCCATGGGCATGCCGGCTTCGCGCAGCTCCGCAATACGACGTTCCGTATCCTGCGCTTCGTAAGGCGATACCAGTGAGGAGAAACTGCCTCGCAAGGTTTCAACGCCGGCGCGATATCGCGCGATTGTGTCGCCGAGATCGGCGCGCGCAGGCACGTTGATGAGAAACCACAGGCCGAGACGGCGCAGCAATTCCGCGATCTCATTATAAGCACCGAGTTGGACGGACGCGGCGACTTTTCCGTCCAGCGCGTCAATGCGCGACCGGAGCGTATCCAGTCCCAGAGCCCCAACCGCCATGAAGAAGGCCCGCGCGATCCGCGCGGCCGGTGCGCTGGAAATCTCTTCGATGCGGGGAATGAAGACCGGTCCCGCGAGATTGACGATCCGGTTCGCGAGAACCGTCGCAATGATTTCACGGCGCAAACGGTGATGGATCAATTCTTCGGGAAAATGGGTGACGGCCGAGGTCGGGAAATAGGCTGCGAGCTCGGATGCAAAGAACGTTTCGTCCGGAAGATCGCTGGCGACAATCTGGGAATCGAGATCGAGCTTTGCATAGGCCAGAAGGACGGCAAGTTCCGGCCGCGTCAATCCAAGCCCCGCCTGCGCGCGCTGATGCAATTCATTGTCGTCGGGAAGGAATTCGACGGCGCGTTCCAGACGGCCGCGGCGTTCGAGATCTCGGATATACCGCCCATGCGAATCGAGATCGCGGCTGCTCCGCATCTCGGCCACGGACAGCGCGAGGGTCTGATCATAATTATCACTCAGGACATGCGCGGCGACGTCATCCGTCATCGCCGTCAGCAACTCGTCGCGCTCTTCCGAGGAAAGTTCGCCACGGCGCAGAGGTCCGCTGAACAGGATCTTGAGATTGACTTCGTGGTCGGAGGTATCGACACCGGCGGAATTGTCGATCGCATCGGTATTGATACGTCCGCCTTTGGTTGCATACTCGACACGCCCGAGCTGGGTCAGACCAAGATTTGCGCCCTCTCCCACGACCTTGGCGCGCAGATCATTGCCGTTGACACGCAAAGCATCGTTGCTGCGGTCGCCGGCGTCGAGATTGCTCTGATTGGATGCCTTTACGAAGGTGCCGATTCCGCCAAACCAGAGAAGATCGATTTCCGCCTTGAGGAGCGCCTTGATGAGTTCGTTCGGAGATACGCGCGCGTCCTTCAGACCCGTCAGCGCTTTCACTTCGGCCGATATCACGATTTCTTTCGCGCTGCGCGCAAAAATTCCCCCGCCTTTTGAAATCAGCGCCGCATTATAATCAGCCCAGGTCGAGCGCGGCAGATCGAACATCCGCTTGCGCTCCGCCCAGCTCGTTTCCTGATCGGGATCCGGATCTATGAAAATATGCTGGTGATTGAAGGCCGCGAGCAATTTCGTGTGTTTCGACAGGAGCATTCCGTTGCCGAACACATCGCCCGACATGTCGCCGACGCCGATGCAGGTGAACGGCTCGTTCTGGATGTCGCGTCCCATTTCGCGGAAATGACGCTTGACGGCTTCCCATGCGCCTTTCGCGGTAATTCCCATCTTCTTGTGATCGTAGCCATGACTGCCGCCCGAGGCGAAGGCATCGCCAAGCCAGAAGCCGCGCGTTTCTGCGATCTTGTTTGCTATGTCGGAGAAGGTCGCCGTGCCCTTATCTGCCGCGACGACGAAATAGGGATCGTCGCCGTCATGGCGCACCGTGCGCGGTGGCGGAATGATTGTTCCATCCGGCCCGATATTGTCCGTCAGATCCAGCAGCGCATTGATGAATTTCTGATAGCACGCTACGCCGATGGCCTGTGCCTGATCGCGGCTCGCACTCGCGGAGAGCTGTTTGGGGAAAAATCCGCCTTTCGCGCCCACGGGAACGATCACCGCATTCTTCACCTGCTGGGCCTTCACGAGTCCCAGGATTTCGGTGCGGAAATCTTCCCGGCGATCCGACCAGCGAATGCCGCCGCGCGCCACGCGGCCAAAACGCAGATGCACGCCTTCCACATCCGGCGAATAGACGAAAATCTCGACAAGCGGTCGCGGCAGCGGCAACTCGTCGAGCTTCTTGCTGTCGAGCTTCAGCGAAAGACAGACCGAGCCGCGTTTGCTTTCATCCAGCTGGAAGAAATTCGTTCTCAACACGCAGTCCACGACATTCTGCACCCTGCGGATGATGCGGTCGTCATCAAGGCTGGGTACGTCATTCAAAGCGGTTTCGATGCGGTCTCGAAGTTCCTTTGCACGCACTTCGCGTTCTTTGCGATCGGGATCATGCATGACCCGGAACAGTTGAACGAGCAGACCGGCAATGTCGGAATTTCGCGACAGAGCCTGTTCGATGTAATCCTGGCTGAACGAAAAGCCAGCCTGCCGCAGAAATTTCGCCGCCGCGCGCAGGATTGTTACATCCCACCACGGCAATCCCGCCGTCACGATCAGACGGTTGAATCCGTCATTCTCTGCTTCGCCAGCAATAACGGCGTGGATCGCTTCTTCGAGCCTGCCTTTGACGCCTTCCAGATCGACTGCGGCGCCGTCCGCGCGCGTCATGTAGAAATCGAGAATGGAGGCTTCCGTAGGCCGTCCCTGACCAGGATTGAGAATGATGGGATAGGAGTTTTCTGCGATGACCCTGAAACCCAGATTTTCAAATATCGGCAGGGATGCAGACAGCGCCAATTCGTGGCCCGCGACATAGAGTTTGAGTCGCAATACGTCTTTGGCGTCATGCGGCTGCAGATAGGCCCGCGCGCGAACAACGCCTTCCGATTTCGTCAGTTGTTCGAGATCCGCAAGGTCGTGAACGGCCTCGTCGGGCGCGAACGCATCGCGATAGCGGGCGGGAAACGCGCCGGCATGCCGGCGGAGCAATCGCAAACCTTCCGCCTCGCCGAATTCGCGCACGAGAGATTGTATGAAACCGTCTCCCCAGGTGCGTACGGTCGCGCGGATATCCGCTTCGATCTGGCGCTCTTCAACGATCGGCCTCGGGCCCGGATTGCGGCCGACAATGAAATGGACTCGTGCGAGCAACGATTCATCGATCGATGGTGTTGCTGCCGACATCCTTCCATTGAAGGTACGCGCCAACAGCGCATGTATCTTTTCCCGCGCCTGCGAATCGTAGCGATCGCGCGGCACGTAAACGAGCACCGATACGAAACGGTCATAGCGGTCGTAGCGAAGAAACACGCGCACTTTCGGACGTTCGCCCAGACGAAGGACGCCTACCGCGGTCGTGTAGATTTCGTCTTCGTCGGCTTGAAACAGTTCTTCGCGTGGAAATGTATTGAGAATATGCGCGAGCGCCTTGCCGTCATGGCTGTCCGCCGGCAGTGCGGCGCGCTCGAGAATATGCGCAACCTTCATCCGCAGCAGCGGAATATTTGTTACTCTCCTGCCGTAAGCCGACGACGTGAAAAGCCCGATGAATCGCCGCTCGCCCGTGAGCTTTCCCGCGGCGTCGTAGAGTTTCACGCCGACATAATCCATGTGTACGCGGCGATGCACGACCGACCGTTCGCTCGATTTGGTAATAATCAGCGGCTCGGGCCGGGCGAGAAACGCCATGAGTTCCGGCGACAGGCTCGCATTGTCGACGCCGCGCCCGATGACGCGCGTGGCCGTGTCGGACAAAAGACCAAGGCCCGTCTCCGCCATTGGATCGAGCCGGCCGCCATCCGCATCGCTGAACGCATAGTCGCGGCAGCCAAGGAAGGTGAAATGGTTTTCGTTCAGCCATTGGAGAAAGGCCACGCTTTCATCCAGCAGATCCTTTGGAATGGCCGGCGGATGATCCCTGAGATCCGCAATCGATTGCTCGAGCTTTTCGAGCATGCGCCGCCAGTCCCGTACGGCGAGAGAAACCTGGGCGAAAACATTTCGCGCACCCTCAACGAGGGTTTTCTGACGCGCTTCGTCGATGCCGGGATCGAGAATGGCGACGATGACGCTCTCGCGAACCGAGGCGCCTGCGTCCGCGCGCAAACCCTTTTCGTCGCGCTTGGTGTGGACAATGGGATGGAACAACGCCTGGGCCCGCACCCCATGGGCTCCAAGCTCGGCGACGAGAGAATCGAAAAGAAACGGCATGTCGTCATTAATCGCGAGCAGCACCGTCTCGCTCGCCATGCGGTCGCCGTGAACGGCATTGAGGCTGAACATGTCCACCAGCGTCGTGCCGCGCTCGCGCGTCGCGGAGTGATCGAACACGGCCTGCGCAAGAGCTGCGAGGGAGGCGGGTTCGTAACGCGTGAGGTCTTCGAGAGAGGAACCTGCAAAGAACTCTTCGCAGAACCCGGCGAGTTCGGGGCGCGCAGACTTCAGGATCGCGGCGGCGGCCACGATCGAGGTCTCGGCAGGATCGTCACCATTCTGTGCGATCCCGGCAGACCCGCTGCGAACCGCTTCGGCATTTTGGGGTGTCATTGTCATCCACTCGAATGGGCGCCGTCCGAAAGCAGCCTCGGGCGTGTGCGATATGCTTCGAATTGTCGGGGCGCGCGGGCACGGAAGAGCAAACCCCTGCGAAACCATAGCGTCCGCCGCGGAGAAATGGAATCTCCCACCGGCGGATCAGCTCTGGTTTCTGGGTGCCGAGAAGAGTGAGCCCAGCGCCAGCGAAATCGAGCGCGACGATGCCCGGCCCTCATAGCCCATATCGGGATTGAAGGTGACGATCAGCGTCTTGCCTTCCAGCGTTACCGTCGGCCGCCCGGCAATCGCCAGCGTGACCGCGGTCAGGCGCCGAGCGAGCGCATTGCGCCCATGAGGAGATCCGCAGAAGCGCTCAATGCCGCGCGCGACATTTTCCAGAGCCTCGAAGGCGACCACGCGCGCCTGAATGTTGGACGACAGCGCCGCCCAATCGGTCCTGAAAGAAACGGAAAGATGCTGGATCTCGGCGAGCTGGGCGGTATCCTCCTCGGCAGCGCCCTGCAACTCGCCGAGCGAAACGGGCGTCTGAAGCGGCGGAACGAAATCGCCCGTGCGTACTGCCGGCAATCCGCCCGGCGCAGAATCCGTGTAGAGCGTCAACGCACCCCATCCCGACACGAGTAGAGCCGTCTCGCCGGAATCGTACTTCAAGATGCGTCCGCCCATGGACGCACTGTCCGGATGCAGAACAAAAACTTCAGGCGTGCCGTCTATACTGAGCAGATAATTCGCACCGGCCGGATCGAGCGTGAATGCCGCCTGGTCGCCTGCCAGATAGCTACCGGCATCGGCGCGCCCGAGGCGGTCGGAAGACAGGCGCTCTTCAAGCGCCCCTTGCAGCTGCGCACTCTGTGCGTTGGAAATTACCGACAGAAGCGCCGCGCCGCAGAACAGTACCGCTACGACCCTCAACATTGCCGCAATTCGAACCGTTTTTTCTTTCCATCCTCCTAAGACGTGAATTGGGCAATTTTGTGGATCGCACGCTGTTGTGAAGCGAACTGCGGCAGAATGGCAACAACAGCCGCTCCGTATGCGCACTGTCCCCGAAATCCCGCGTGCCACAGACAGGAATTGGACCGGCAATTCCGGTGCAATGTAGTCCGTACACCGCGAATTTACCCTCTCGAACAGCCACCACGATTGGCATGCGCCAGAAAAGGCATGACAGAGGAATGAAGATCACTAAACCACCCCTCGCCGCCTCGCGCGAGTATTCCCTGTGACACATCCCGACACATTCAAATCCCGCAAGACGCTCACCGTCGGCGGAAAATCCTACGTGTATTTCAGCCTTCCGGCCGCGGAGAAAAACGGCCTCAGCGGCATTTCGCAATTGCCGTCTTCGCTCAAAGTGCTGCTCGAAAATCTGTTGCGCCATGAAGACGGCTCCACGGTTACGGCCGACGACATTCGCGCGGTCGCCGCGTGGCTCGACAAGAGGCGATCCGACCGCGAAATTGCATTCAGGCCGGCGCGCGTTCTCATGCAGGATCTGACCGGCGTGCCGGCCGTGGTCGATCTCGCAGCCATGCGCGATGCGATGAAATCGCTCGGCGGCGACCCAGAAAAAATCAATCCATTGGCCGAGGTCGATCTGGTGATCGATCACTCCGTGATGGTCGACAATTTCGGCAAGCGCGACTCTTTCAAGAAGAATGTTTCGATCGAGTATCAGCGCAATCTGGAACGCTACGGATTTCTCCGCTGGGGCCAGCAAGCCTTCGCGAATTTCCGCGTCGTTCCTCCCGGAACGGGAATTTGCCATCAGGTCAATCTGGAATATCTCGCGCAAACGGTCTGGACACGTCAGTCCAAAGACGAAAAATCGAAAAAAACCGCTACCTACGCATTCCCCGACACGCTGGTCGGAACTGATAGTCATACGACGATGATCAACGGCCTCTCCGTCCTCGGATGGGGCGTGGGCGGCATCGAAGCGGAAGCTGCCATGTTGGGTCAGCCGATCTCGATGCTCATTCCCGAAGTCATCGGCTTTCGCGTGACGGGAAAGCTGCGCGCAGGCGTGACAGCGACGGATCTTGTACTCACCGTGACGGAAATGCTGCGCAAGAGAGGCGTGGTCGGCAAATTCGTCGAGTTCTTTGGTCCGGGCCTCGATGAAATGACTCTCGAAGATCGCGCGACAATCGCCAATATGGCTCCCGAATACGGAGCTACCTGCGGCTTCTTCCCGGTCGACGGAGAAACACTGCGTTACCTGAAAGCGACCGGTCGCAAACCGGCGCGCATCGCACTGGTCGAGAAATACGCAAAAGCACAGAAATTATTCCGCGAACCAAAGAATGCGGAACCGATTTTCACGGACACACTGGAACTGGATCTGGCAACGGTGGAACCGAGCCTGGCGGGTCCGAAGCGCCCGCAGGATCGCGTACCGCTCGCCAAGGCCGCTGCCG
>DASXXW010000138.1:0-13505 GCA_036502865.1 Rhizomicrobium sp. | reverse complement strand
CCAATCGTATTGGCTTACAATTCGATCTACGAGAAGTGGATCAATTCCAGCAACCAGGAAACAGATTATCACCTCAACATCCAGCACGCCCGCAGCGACGGCAGCGGCGGATTGCGTCTGAGCCCGACTACCTATTGCCTGATCTTCAACGGGCAGATCACCAACTGGAACGACTCGCATTTGACGACCGACAATAGTGGTGTGTCGCTCCAGGATCCGAACGACAAGACGACATTCAATGTGCCCCTTCAGATTGTGGGCCGTTCCGACAGCGCAGGTGCTACCAGCATCTTTACCCGCCATCTGTCGAATGTCTGCGCAGGTGTCTCCGGCAACCAGTACACGACGGGTACGTCTACGCTCCCGACCGCCCTGCAGGGACCGACATACAACGTGAACAACCCGAACTATCCGGCAGTGTCGGGCGAACAGCCGGGCAAGTTCACCCTGGCTCCGAATAATTCCGGCGTCGCACAGTACACGGCGTTCACGGCCGTACCGAGTACAAGTGTTCCGTCGAACTGCATCAATTCACCGACCGGCGCAACGGCTTGTATCCAGATCGGCCGTATCACCTATAGCGGCACCGATTACGTCCTGCCCTACGTCACCGATCTTCAGCTCAATACGTACGGTCTGAACACTGCGACGTTGCAGAACTTCGCCGGCAATTGGGAAGAAGCTACCCCGACGACTGCGCAAGCGGCCTATTCCGTCGTACAGCCTCCGCAAAGCAACAAGGGCGGCCAATATTGCGCCAGCTGCACAACCTTCGGATTGCGTACGGATCCGACGGCATGGGTGCAGGGCAACGCTCCGACGGCGCTGATCGCCGATCCGACAGTCAGCAATGCCTATCCCATCGTCGGAACTGCGAACTGGCTGACCTACACCTGTTATGCCGGCAAGTTCCAAGAAAAGACCCTGGCCGGCGTCCTGAAATATATCAGCTTAGACGCCATTAATTTTGATCCGAACCAGGGCATCCTCGCGGCCGCGGGCCTCGCTCCACTCGACAAGCAGTGGCGCAACGCGATCAAGGGGGCGTTCGTGTCCAACAACGACAATCTTAACCTGCAGATCGGCGTAGCCGGTACCGGTCCTGTCTGTGGGCAGGCCGGCATTATCGGCGGGTAATAAGTAAGAGCTTAAACGAAAGCGAACGGCCCCGGGAAACCGGGGCCGTTTTGTTTGTATGCCAGGGCTTGCCAATTCGAGTATTCCATAGAGGCCCGACCAATACCGTCCTTTGCAGGGCAGGCATAAAGCCATTGACCATCGTCAGCCGATCTTAAATTCTACGTAGATGGCTCTTCACTGGACTCTGGTGCTCAGACTGCTGGTCGCGGCAGCTCTCGGCAGCGTGATCGGCGCAGAGCGGGAGAGGCTGTCATGGGCAGCCGGCTTACGCACACATATGCTGGTATGTGTCGGCGCATGCCTTTTCATGATCGTCTCAGCATTCGGGTTCGGCGATGTCCTTGGAACTCCTAACGTCATCCTCGACCCCTCGCGAGTTGCAGCTCAGGTAGTGTCCGGAATCGGTTTTCTCGGTGCCGGCTCGATCCTGCTCCGGGGCGAAATCGTCCGTGGACTGACTACCGCCGCCAGCCTTTGGACTGTGGCGGCGATCGGCATTTCCGTCGGCGGCGGCCTCTATGTCGAAGCCGTCGCCGCAACCATTGTAATACTCATCATTTTAGCGGGAATAAAACCAATTGAAGAACGGATGTTGCAAAGGAATAAATCATATTTGCTAACCGTCGAAGTCGAGCAAGGTGCCATGTCCGTCGCGGAGCTCAACTCGGCGCTGGGTTATAGAGCGTCGCGGATCAGCCGGTATATATGTACAACCGCCAGCGCAACCGGTCTTGACGAAGTTCAGGTCACATTTAGCAGGCTTTCGCCCAAGGACATTGATGAAATCGAGGGAATTCTTCGCGGGCTGAAGGGTGTCAGGAGCGTTTCGCGCCCTTCCATCTAACTATCATACCCACCCGCGCTGCGCCGGATTACGCAGCCCGCATTCCAACTTCCACAGCCGATGATTGCTACAGTGAGAACTGCGCGCGCATCGAGAAGGCATTGTACTTGGTGTCGAAGGCGCCCGTCCAAGGCCGGCGGATATCGACATTCTGCCAATCGAACATGAACTTCAAATTATAGTTCGGATAGAAGTTCAGGCCGGCAGAATAGATCTCCTGATCGCCGCCCCTTACCTGTTCCGCACTGACCAGCGAATTCACATTGTAGTCCATGTCGGTGTCGCTGTAGCGCAGTGCAAGTTCCCAGGCGCCCCATGCATCATGCGCGGGGTCGAAATCTGCAACCGGCACCGGGCGGCTGAAAGCGGCATTGGCCATGCTGTAGATGCGCGATTCGCCCGTCATCACCCAGCTGCCTTCGACATACCAGCCGGAGAAATTGGGATTTGTCGCCCCCGCACTTGGATCGCGCCTGTCGATTCCGTACCAGAAATTCTCGCCTTCCAGCAGGAACGGCCCGTAACTGACCGCACCTTCCAGGCCGGCGCTATACGCCGATTTGGCGTTGATGCTACCACTGTTGATCCAGGTGACGTTCCACTCGCGAAGTTCCGGACGGTCCGAGAGCGACACGAGATAGCAGGCCGGCGCCGTCGTGGTGCAAGAAGCCGCGTTCACGCCTTCGGGATGGAACACATCGCCGAGATTGGCGCCGAGATGAACGTTGAAGTTCGTGTCCGGATCCTGCACCGGAGCTACAGCGACGCGGCCGACATAGGCTTCCTGTCCGGTGATCTGCCCCTTTCCGAACGTATCGCTCGTCAGATAGCTCGACAAATACCAGATGCTGCCATTGCCCTGAAAACCAACGCCATCGCGGCCGTCATCCGCGTCGAGGCCGCGCGACACCTGTGACGGCGAAGGCCGCTCGTTGAACAGGAGATCGTCGGCAGACGTTGCGTCGTTGAGGTTAGCCGGCGTCGGGAATGCACCGATCTTGAAATAGAAGGGATCGAGGATGCCGCGATAGGTAACAAAGGCGGATTGTACGCGCGCACCGCTCGGGTTGACAGCAACCGTCGGCGGCGTCGTACTCGTTATGATACTCTCCGCGCCGCTTTCCTGTCCGCCCGCACCGCCGAAGTCATAGTTCAACTTATATCCGAAATCATTGTCCAGCGTTCCTTGTACGCCGAACCACACGCGGCGGAAATTGAAGCCGCTGCGTGAAGGAACTGGTGTTCCCTTGGGACCGGTGACCTCGGAATCGTCGAACGTCGCGGCATCCGCCTGCACGAGGGACGTAATCGACAACGAATATTTGTCGTCACGTGTAGCGAGCGTCGGACGGCAAAACTCTATGGTCGTAGCGCTGGATGGGCACTTGCTCTTGTTCAAGCCTTTATCGTGCGGGGTTTTCTGGTAGTTCATTGTCACTACCGCGCCCGTCTTGTGCTCCTCGACGATCTCCTTCGTCTGCGAAGCCTGCTCATTCACCTGGTTCTGCAACGCCTGGAAATCGGACGAAGAAACCTGCGGCTGAACGGGGGGAGTTGCCGCGGCTACGGCGCCGCCGGTGGCTGTCGGCCCAACCTTGGCCTTGAGATCGCGTATCTCGGCCTGCTGATCCTCAATGATGCGCTCCATGCGGTCGAGCCGTTGCTCGAGACCGGATGCGGCGTGATGATGTTTTTTCACCGGGGTGGAACCTGCCGGTGCTGCTGTTTGTCCCAGAGCCGTTCCGCCCAGGCAGATACACGCCGCTGCGCCAAGCAGCATTGTCTTGGTTTTCATCACGGATCCCCTACTCGCTATCCTTGCGGGCAAAAACACGATTAAAATAGTAGCGTCAAGAGTCTGGGAGCCCGATTCCGCTGGCGGGCCGGGCAATTGTAGGGCAGTTCCCTACGAACTCTCTTCGCAGGTTTATTGTGTAGCAAAAGCCGAATACTGCAGAAGAAAAGACCAACTAGAGTGTCCGGCAATATTCGCGCAACTTGTTCTTCTGCACCTTCCCCATGGTGTTTCGCGGCAACGCATCGACAAAAATGACACGCTTTGGCTGTTTGAATTTCGCGAGTCGACCGGCGAGTGCCGCGATCAACTCCGTCTCGTTAATCGAGATATCCGATTGGCGCACGACAACGGCCGTAACCGCTTCACCCAAATCCGGATGCGGCAATCCGATGACAGCAGATTCAAGAACGCCGGGAACAGCATCGATCTCGATCTCGACTTCGCGGGGATAGACATTTAGTCCTCCGCTGATCACCAGATCTTTTGCACGCCCGACGATCTGTACATAACCCTGCGCGTCGATCATTCCGAGATCGCCGGTAATGAAGAAGCCATCGTCACGAAAGGATTCGACTGTTTGTTCCGGCTTTTTCCAATAACCTTTGCAGACATTCGGCCCGCGAACTTCAATCACGCCAATTTCACCCGCTGGCAATGAAGCGCCGGCATCGCCTTCCACAATGCGCAGTTCGACGCCCGGGAGCGGGAAACCAACAGTGCCCGCGCGGCGCTCTCCGACATAGGGATTGGACGTGATCATGTTGGTTTCCGTCATGCCGTACCGCTCGAGGATCACGTGGTCGGTGCGCGCGAGCCATGTACTATGCGTTTCCTCCCGCAGCGGCGCAGAGCCGGAAATAAACACACGCATATGCGCCACCGCATCCCGCGTGAGCCGCGGATCCGCGAGCAGCCGCGTATAAAATGTCGGCACACCCATCATGACCGTGCTCTCGCCGAGATATGCGAAAATCTGGTCCGCATCGAAACGCGGGAGGAAGTTCATGGCAGCGCCGGCCATGAGGACCGTATTCGTTGCCGTAAAAAGTCCATGCGTGTGAAAAATCGGCAGCGCATGAAGTAACACATCGCGTTCTGTAAAACGCCAGAGTTCACGTAAGGTCAGCGCGTTTGAAACAAGATTGCGCTGGGTGAGCATGGTACCCTTGGAACGTCCCGTCGTTCCGGATGTATAGAGAATGGCAGCGAGATCGTCGGCTTCCCGGGAGATATCGTCGAATTCGATCGGCATCGCGTATGATTGTTCGATCAGCGAGCCCGTCCGCCCGTCATCACTCAACCCAAGAACGGTCGTTGTCTCAGGAACCAGGGCGCGGACGGATGTTTCGTTTTCCGGCCGCACCACGACGCAGGACGGCGTCGCATCGGCGAGAAAATATTCGACCTCCGCCAGCGTATAAGCCGGATTGAGCGGCAGATAGATGGCTCCGGTTCGCAGGCAGGCGAGATAGACAAGCAGGGCTTCGCTGCTTTTCTCGACCTGTACGGCAAGCCGATCTCCTGCGCGCAACCCCGATGCGCGCAGGCAATTCGCGATTTGCGCCGTGCGGGCGAACATGTCGCCATGGGTGAGCACCCGGCCGTCTAGGGCTTTCAGGAAAGTTTTCCGATGATCCGGCGCAGCGGAGCGGATCACCGCAAAAAGACTTTCGTCCTGTATCACTTCGAATTCACCTCCGGGGTTTCAAATCGTCACGCGACATACTAGGTCTCCTCCGGGCGGTATGTATGCCCGGGAGTGGGGACATGTTTGAAGCACGCGCCATCGACAGTTCGGACAAACCCGCATTCTATCGCGCACTTGCGATCCAGCTCGAAGCCCTTCTGACCGGGGAGACCGATCCCATCGCCAATGCCGCAAACACTTCAGCCCTGATTTATCACAGCCTCCCCGATCTGAACTGGGCGGGATTTTATTTTCTGCGCGGCCAAGAACTTTTGCTGGGTCCTTTCCAGGGCAAACCCGCTTGCGTGCGCATTGCTGTCGGGCGCGGCGTGTGTGGCGCAGCTATCGAGGGGCGCAAGCCCCTTCTGGTCGGAGATGTGAACGCATTTTCTGATCACATTGCCTGCGATAGTGCCTCGCGGTCCGAACTCGTCGTGCCATTGATGAACGGCGAGGAAATTCTCGGCGTGCTGGACCTCGATAGTCCGCATGTCTCGCGGTTCGACGCCGAAGACCTGGCAGGTGTGCAAAAGCTTGCGGAGATTTATGTCGCCGCGTGCGAAAAATCCGGATCGCGCGGCGGCTGAATCCGTTTGCGTAGTTCTCGTTGCACGTCAGTAAATACGCCCGCCCAATCACCATGTCGCTTTTGACGGAATAGACGCACGGTCGGATACCACGGACTGTCCGCGCGTTCGAGCATCCATCGCCATTCGGCGGCATGTTGCAGCAAAAGCCAGACCGGCCGTCCGAGCGCGCCCGCGAGATGCGCAATCGCAGTATCCGAAGTAATGACCAGATCGAGCAACATCATTACGGCGGCGGTATCGAGAAATGCGCCCGGACCCGCGTCGAAATCTTTGCCGAGCGTTTCCACCTGAAGTCCCGCCGGCAATTCGGCCAATTGCTCGAGCCCGTCATTCTTCTGGAGACTGATCAATCGAATGTCGGAAATGACTGAGATCGCTTCAAAATGACGAAGAGGAAACGAACGCCCGGCGTCGATCTTCACCTTTCTGTTGCCCTGCCAGCAGATGCCGATTTTGACTCCGGTATCTCCGATCCGGCGCCGCCAATTTTCGATCCTGTCGCCTTCGGCGTGAAGATACGGGATTTGAACCGGACAGGTGCCGCCGGTCTCGAACGCCAACGGCAGGCTCATCAAAGCCACCTGAAAATCGAAATCCGGCGGCGGAGAAGACAGAGCGATGGTTGAAATATTCGGGCCGAGATTTTGCAGCAGGCGCACCAGCGGTTCCTGCACGGCAAGAATGACTTTCGCGCCTCTTTTCTGCGCGAGAATCGCAAACCGGCAGAATTGTATGGTGTCGCCGAGCCCCTGCTCCGCATGAACAAACAGCGTCTTACCCGCCAGCGGCTCGGCTCCGGACCAGACAGGCTGTGAATGTGGAGAGACGCCGAAAGGTTCGGCTTTCCGCTTTCGCCATTCATAGAGCGGCCAGCCCGTTGCGAAATCGCCTGCCGTAAGGCTGCAGATCCCCTTGTTCCAGTGAGCCTCGACAAAATCTTTCTTGAGCTCCATGGCGCGATCGTAGCTGCGAAGCGCGTCTTCGATACGCCCCAATTCCTTCAGGACGTTTCCTGAATTGTTATGCGCGTCCGCGAAATCGGGCTTGCGTCCAATCGCCTCCCGATAGCTCGCGAGAGCTTCCTCGAGCCGGAACAGATTTTTGAGCGCATTTCCCTTGCCATTATAGGCGGGAAAAAAATCCGGCTTTAGCACGAGCGCGCGCTCGTAACAGGCAAGGGCTTCCATATCGCGCCCAAGGTCCTGCAAGGCATTGCCCTTGTTGTAATACGCCTCGGAAAGATCGGGTTTCAGTTCGATGGCACGGTCGCAACTCTCGAGTGATTCCTCGCAACGACCGAGATCGCGCAGCGCGTTGCCGCGATTGCTGTACGCTTCGGCGAAGTTCGGTCGTAGCGCGATAGCTTTGTCGAAACTCGCGATCGCTTCTTCTGTGCGGGCAAGTTCCTTTAATACGTAGCCCCGATTGTTCCAGGCTTCAGAATAATCGGGATTGATCTGGAGTGCCCGATCGAAACTCCGCAGGGCTTCATCGGAACGTTCGAGGTCCTGCTGCGCGTTGGCCCGGTTGAAATGCGCCTCCGCGAAATCCGGCTTCAGCGCGATGGCTCTGTCGCAATCCCGAAGCGCGTCCAGCGGACGTCCGAGATCCCGTAGCGCGCATCCTTTGTTGTTGAAGGCTTCTGCGAAACCGGCATTGAGTTCGGCGGCGCGTGCAAAGTCCCGAACAGCCTCATCCAACTGGCCGAGAGATCTGAACGCATTACCCCGATTGAAATAGGCTTCGGCGAAGCGCGAGTTGAGCGCGATCGCCTGATCATAACTCGCTATCGCGTCCTTGGGCCGTCCAAGCGCGAGCAACACGTTACCGCGATTTCCATATGCCTGCACGTGATCCGGTTTGAGAGTGACGACCTTGTCGTAATTCCGTATCGCGTCTTCCGGCCGATTCAACAGCCGCAGCGTGATGGCGCGATTGAAATAGGCGTCGGCGTAAGAGGGCTGAAGCCGGACCGCCTGATCATAGCTTCGCAAAGCCTCTTCATATCTGCGCAGCGATTGCAGTACGAGACCGCGATTGCAATGCGCGGCGGACATGCGCGGATCGAGCTGCAGCACCGCATCGTAGGAAACAAGTGCGTCTGCAAGCCGGCCTTTCAGGTGGTGATCGACCGCCTTCCCGAACAACGCGGAAATATCATGCGAGGACATTTTCGTCCTCCGCTCCGAACCGCGAGAAGCATGATCGGGTATCGCCTGCCCTTGCAGCCCAGCCGATTACCAACATATCGTCACAACTCGTTCGCGAGGGGAGAACCATGCCATGAACGCCACCCTGGAAGCCTGGTCGCCACGGATGCTCGCCGTTTTGCGCATCGTCGTGGCACTCCTCTTCATGGAACATGGTTTGATGAAGATATTCGGCTTTCCGGCTCCCATGGGCGCGGGAGGCTCGCTGCCGCCTCTTATACAGGTAGCGGGTTGGCTGGAAACGATTGGTCCACCCCTGCTCGTGCTGGGGTTGTTCACCCGCCCCGTGGCCTTCCTGCTCTCCGGAGAAATGGCCGTCGCCTATTTCATGGCTCATGCGCCGCAAAGCTTCTGGCCGGTCCTGAACCATGGCGAAGCCGCCGTGCTCTACTGCTTCGTATTCCTGTTTCTGGTGTTTGCCGGTCCCGGCGCTTTCAGCCTCGATGCGATAATCTGGAAAAAATCAGGCTGACGGGACACGCATCCGCGGGTCTTACGCCGCTGCGTAGGCCCGCATGAAGGTTACGACGGCCCGCTCCACATTGGCGCAGATTTCTTCGCGGCTTGGTGCGGGCGAGACATTCCATAACCGCCGCCGGTGAATGCCCGAGAGGCAAAGATCCGAAAACTGTTCCGCCGCAACAGCCGCATCCGTGTCTTTGCGAAGATGGCCGGCCTCCTTCGCACGCTCCAGAAACTCCGCCATGCGGCGCTGGTTCTGGAGCACGCCGGAATTGTAGATGGCGTGGCCGATTTCCGGAAAGCGTTCGACCTCGGCGGTCGCCAGCCGAAAGGTGGCAACCGACTCGTCGCTTAAAATGAGTTCGAGAAGGCGTTCGCCAAAATGGGTGAGCGCACCCCGCAGATCACCGCCGCTCTCGATCTGTGCTTCGTTCAGGAGATTTTGGATCGTCTCGCATTTCTTCTCGATGACGGCCGTGAACAGCTCCTCCTTGGATTTGAAATAGCTGTAGAGCGTCGCTTTCGAACCGCCGACCTGCGCTGCGATGTTCGACATGGATGTGCCGGCATAGCCGTTGGCGGCAAAAACCTGCTTGGCGATGGCGACGATGGCGTCTCGCCGGTCGTCCCTGCCGGGTTTCCCAGCCGACGATACCTCCAAGGTCTGTGCCTCGTCCGTCACGACATACCTGCCTAGCGCCTAGCGCATGACCGTACTGTACGGTCGGTCTTGACGCAACCCTACATGGGGGCCTATATCCCCTCTCGCAATGTTACCGTACGGTATCGTACAGATGTTGAACACTCATCTATCCTCTGTAACGGCGTTGCCGCCGGTAACGGCGCCAAGCGGCGGGCAGGCTAACCCCTCCCCCTCCCCGAAGTCTGCCCGTCGCACTTCCCTGAACACAAGCGAGATCACCATGGCCCGCAAAGCTCTGCCGAACCTTTCCGATCTGGCGCTCCGCGCTTTGCCGCGCGTGGCTCACCTCGCCGATTCTCCCTCGCTGATGGCGCTCGCGCTGATCGCCGAAGGTGTCTCGGCGATGCTTCCCGAAAGCCTTCGCGGCAACCGGGCGAGCCTGTCATGAGCGCGCTGGCAGCCCATCCTCACACGGCGCTGTCGCCCTTTGGTTACTTGCTGTCGTCATTCAGTGGCCTGGCGGCGGGGATCGGTGCCGCCTTTCTGATCTGGCATCTGATTTAGGAGCAAACAATGACCGACGTAACAATTTCCGGCCCTGAGATTTCGGCGTTTCTTAAGGACAAGCAGGTCGGAACAATCGATCGCGTTACGCAGCGCAAAGAGGTGCGCAAGAGATTATTTGTCGGGCTTGCGGTACTTCTTCTCGTTGGCGCGGCTGCCGGCGGTGCGTGGTGGTACGCTGTCGCGCAGCGTTACGTCTCGACCGATGACGCCTATGTAGATGCGGACAGCGCGCAGATCACGCCGCAGATCAACGCCACGATCCTGGATGTACCGGTCACCGACACGATGCACGTCAATCGCGGCCAGGTTCTGGTACGTCTCGATGCGTCGGATGCCGAACTCGCCTTCGCACAGGCCGAAGCAAATTACGGACAGGCCGTGCGCCATGTCCGTCAATATTTCGCCAATTCGGGGGAAGCCGCAGCACAGATCGCCGCGCGCAGCTCCGATGTGACGCGAACAAAACTCGATTACGACTGCCGTGCGGCGCTCGCGCAGCAGAATGCCATCTCCGCCGAACAACTCAGTACCGCGCGCAATGCCTATGAAACGGCGCAAGCCGATCTGGTAGCCGCGCGCGAAACGCTCGCGTCGCAACAGGCGCTTATCCACGGCAGCGATGTCGAGCACAATCCGGAAGTCCTGGCCGCCAAAGCCGCGCTGGATACGGCGAAACTCAATTTGTCGCGCTCGGTGATCCGTGCGCCTTTTGACGGCGTGGTAGCGCAGAAGACGGCCGAAATCGGCCAGCGCGTGCAGCTTGGACAGGTGCTGATGAGCGTCGTTCCCGTGAACCGCGCCTATGTCGATGCGAATTTCAAGGAAGGTCAACTCAAGCGCGTGCGCACGGGCCAGCCCGTTACGCTCACCTCCGATCTCTACGGCTCGCGCGTCGTGTTTCATGGCCGTGTCATGGGGTTGAGCGGCGGCACGGGTTCGGCATTCGCTGTCATCCCGGCGCAGAACGCGACCGGCAACTGGATCAAGGTCGTGCAGCGCCTGCCGGTGCGCGTGGCGCTCGATCCGGCAGAACTCGCGGCCCATCCTCTCCGCGTCGGTCTTTCAATGACGGCGGCGATCGATCTGACAAAATGAGCGCGGGAACGTCCTCACAAACATCGGCCGGCGCGTCACCCTATCTCACAGGCGGCGCGCTGTTCGGCACGATCTTCCTGCTTGCGCTGGCAAATTTCATGGCGGTGCTGGATCTCACCATCGTCAATGTCGCCGTGCCACATATTGCCGGCTCGTTGGCGGTCTCGCCGAATGAGGGCACCTGGGTCATTACATCCTATGCGGTGGCCGAAGCCATCACGGTTCCGCTAAGCGGCTGGCTCGCCGCGCGTTTTGGTGCGGTGCGGATATTCTCCATTGCCGCGGTATCGTTCGGCATTTGCTCGCTGCTATGCGGACTGGCGCCGTCGCTTTCGATGCTCATTATTTTCCGCGTGATGCAAGGTTTGTCCGGCGGGCCGTTGATGCCGATGTCGCAGACGCTGCTGATGCGCGTGACGCCGCCCAAACAGGTGCAGATGGGCCTTGGCATCCAGACGATGACGACGATTATCGCGCCGATTGCTGGCCCCGTTCTCGGCGGCATGCTGACGGATACGGTTGGCTGGCCGTGGGCGTTTTACATCAATGTTCCGCTCTCCATCTTCGTCGCCTTTTCGGTGTGGCAACTGCTGAGAAACCGCGAAGTCGCGACGGTCCGCGCGCCGATCGACTATATCGGTCTCGGACTTCTCGTTCTCTGGATCGGCGCGTTGCAGGTCATGCTTGACAACGGTCAGGACGATGACTGGTTCGCGTCGCCCTTTATCGTCACGCTCGCAATCACCGCTGTCATCGGCTTCGTCGCCTTCCTCATCTGGGAATTGACCGCCGAACATCCCATCGTCGACCTGACAATCTTCGCCAATCGCACCTTCGCCGTCATGTCGGTGGCGATGGCACTCGCCTTCGGATCATTCTTCGCCACCATCGTACTCATTCCTTTGTGGCTCCAGACAAATATGAACTACACGGCCACCTGGGCCGGAAATGTCACGGCCTTTCAGGGCGTGCTCGGCGTGGCAATGGCGCCAGTAGCAGCATTTCTGGTCTCACGGGTCGATCCGCGTTTGCTGATGTCCACCGGCCTCGCACTATTGGCTGGCATCACGCTGTACCGCACGGGCTTCGCGCAAAACATTACCTACTGGCAGCTTGTGCTTCCGCAGGTTCTGACCGGCCTGGGCATTCCGCTGTTCTTCATACCGCTGATGGGGCTTTCGATCGCATCCGTGCCGCCGGCCAAGACGGCATCCGCAGCTGGTCTCGTCAGTTTCATCCGTACCATGTCCGGCGCATTCGGCACGGCGCTGGTGACGACCGGATGGGACCAGGCGACGACCAATGCGCGCGTCAATCTCGCGGGAAATCTGCATCAGCCGCACGTCGTGCTCGACACGATGCAGGCAAGCGGCCTCTCCGCTGCGCAGGCGCTGCAGACGCTCGGCGATATGGTGCAGAGTCAGGCGGTGATGATCGCCACCAACCGGATGTTCATGGTTCTGGCCGTGATCATCGCCATTGTCGCGGCGGGCGTCTGGCTCTCGCCCAAGCCAAAAGACGCCGTCGCACTCGGCGCCGGCGGACATTGATGCGGTCGCTGCGTTAGCGGACGGGCGCCATCAGATGCTGATAGGGCGTGCCGGCCCACATGACATAAGGCTGCGCGGTATCCGGATTCGCGCCCGAAGGATAAGCGGCATAAAATTCCGGATCGGCGCCCACGATCATCACATGCGGCCCCGTTATCACCCATTTGCCGTCCGCGGGTTTGCGCACCTCCGGGCTCAGATTGCTGGCGTCGCTGCCGCCCTGCAGCATGTAAATAAAACCAACCTTGCCCTTGGGCGGCGGCTGATTTGCGAGCAGCGCCTTGAACCAGCCCATCGCGGCTGCGTCGAGGCACATGGGATCCTTGCCGGGCGATGACGGATCGTCGGGGAAGCAAGTGAAGCCGTTACTTCCGCTGCGCAAACTGCGCAGTTTGCCGGACGCGTCCATTGTCATCACGGCAGCATTTGCGCTCACACTCGCGGGAGCGGCCGACACAGCGCTTGCAATGGCGGCCTGATCGTCAGTGTTGGCGCTGCCCATGGCCATAGGGTCCGCGTGAACGGAACTCGCTGCGCATAAGAATGCCGCCGCCAAGAATGAATGCCGAAGATATGCGCTCATCAGTCCCTCCCGAATGAGTTGCTAAGCGCTTCCTTATAATCTCTTCCGGCGCGGGAACAAAATTCCGGTCGGATCACCCTGTTCCGACGATCCTGCGACCTCCCGACTCCGTGCATTGCGGCGGCTATTTCTCCGCTAACAGCCTGTCGATGTCGTCCATGATCCGGTCCATACGGCGAGTGAGTGCCTGGTAAGGCTCCGGCGTGGCCATATCGAGCCCAGCCTTTTTGTAAAGCGCATAGGGATAATCGGAACCGCCGGCTTTCAACATGGAGATGAAGCGCAGCTGTGCCGGAGCGCCTTCGTGCTCGATCGCCTCGGTGAACTGCGCCGCTC
>DASXXW010000137.1:0-10583 GCA_036502865.1 Rhizomicrobium sp. | reverse complement strand
GCGTGACGCTGGCGACGATGGCGCCTTTCATGTTTTTGTTGCTGAAACTTGCTGCCATTTCCGGCGTGATGCTCTGGATTTCCACGCCGAGATAACCGCGCGCCACATGGCCATGCGATTCGAGCTGCGCCACCACGTCGTGAATCGTCGACGACGGAATCGCAAAACCGATGCCGACGCTGCCGCCCGATGGAGAATAGATCATCGAGTTCATGCCGATGACCTTTCCTTCAAGATCGAAGGTCGGTCCGCCCGAATTGCCGCGGTTGATGGGTGCGTCGATCTGCAGATAATCCGTATACGGACCGTTTCCGACATCGCGGCCGATCGAGGAAATAATGCCCGCAGTGACCGTGTTGCTCAGGCCGAACGGATTGCCGACCGCGATCACCCAGTCGCCCACCCGCACCGTATGATCGTCGCCGAAATCGACGGTGGGCAAGGGCTTGTCGCTTTTCACCTTCAGGAGCGCGATGTCTGTCGCTTCGTCGGAGCCGAGCAGCTTCGCCGTGAATTCGCGGCCGTCGGGCAATTTCACCGTGATCTTCTTGCCGTCGGCTACCACATGATTGTTAGTAACGATGTAGCCCGATTTGTCGATGATGAAGCCGGAGCCCATCGCGACGGCCTTGTGCGGTTGGGAGAACTGACGGCCGCCGCCGCCTTGGCCGAACTGATTGAAGAAATCGCGGAACGGTTCGGGCAGGTCTTCCGGATTGATATTTTGACTGGCGCGCATCTGCTGCTCGACCGTTACGGTCACGACGGCGGGGCTTACGCGCTCCACGAGATCCGCGAAGCTGAAGGGCGCGCCGTTTTCCAGCATGCGCGGCGGCGAATAATGCGCCGGTGCGTGGGGTTCGGCGGGATGCGCCGGAGGCGCGTTGTTGGCTGCGAGCTGCATCGATTCGGCCGGCGCTGTCGCGAAGCCGGAAAGACCGAAAAATGATATTGCCGCGGCCGAGCCGGCGGCGAGTAAAGCCTGCCTCACATTGTGTTTCCGCAGACGCACCGCACCCTTCATCACCTTCTCCTTATCAATGGTGGCCATTGCCACCCGGTCGATGGACAAGGCTTACGCCCTTCCGATTAAGCGTTTCTGTCCACTTCATTAAACGTCCGATACCTGACGAAGCACTGCACCCACTGCATGGCTTTATACGGGTTCGGACATCAGCCGGGCTTCTCGTCCCGTGCCAGCTTGCGGGCGCGAAATATCGCTGCCGCAGCAACCGCGCCCCCGATCGTCAATACGATGAAAGGGCCGAACCAGAGCAGATAGGTCTCCGGCTCAAGCGGTGGTTTCATTAATACGAAATCGCCATATCGCGCAACCAGGTAATTTTCTATCCTCGAATCCGAATAACCCTTTTCGATCATTGCGCGGATCAGCCGGCGCAGATCGGCCGCCAGGGTGGCGTTGGATTCGTCGAGAGATTCGCCCTGGCAGACTACACAGCGCAATTGCCGCTGGAGCGCGACCGCCCGCGCTTCGAGCCGGGGATCGGAGAGCTTGTCTGGACCGGTATTCGCCCGGGCGAGGGGCGCCGCGGCGATCCCAAGAAGCAGGAAAAGAACCGCCAGCGTGCGCGTCATTCCGCGGGCGCCAAAACGGGGCGCGCGAACGGGAACCGGAGGCGGGACAGGAGTGCCGCGAGACCACCCAATGCCATCAGCCCGCCGCCGAGCCACATCAGCGGCGCAAGCGGATGGACGAAGGCCCGGATAAGCCAGCGGCCGCCACCGCGATCGTCTCCCAGTGCGACATAGAGATTTGAAAATCCGTTGGTGCGGATCGCCGTCTTGCTGACCGATTGGCCTTCGACCGGATAGATCCGCAACTCGGGTGCGAGGCGCGCGATCACAGCGCCGTCGCGGCGCACAATGATATCGCCCCGGTTGGCCGTGTAATTAGGACCGGCGACCGATGTGACGCCGTCGAATTCGAGGCTGTAACCGCCCACTCGAGCGGACTGCCCCGGCGAAAGAACTTCGAGTGCTTCGCTTTTCCAGCAGATTGTCCCCGCAATACCGAGCAGGGTCAGCCCGAGACCCGCATGCGCCAAAGCCGAGGCGTAAGACGAGAGCGACAGGGCACGCATCTGATATTTGGCGCGCAGATCGAGCGCGCTGGCCGCGATCACCCATGCGCCCAGCGCCAGCGCAAACGCCGCAGTCAGCGAGTGCGGCGCAGCGATCGCAAACGCAATCACGCCGGCGAGCAGTGCCACGGCGAGGCCCGGCGCAAGTACGCGCAAAGCGGAACCGAGATCGCCGCGCCGCCAGCCGAGCCGGGGCCCGAACGGAACAAGTAACAACAATACGATGAAGAGCGGTGCAAAGGTCATTGCGAAATAGGGCGGCCCGACCGAAATGCGCGTGCCGGTGGCGGCTTCGAGAAACAGCGGATAGAGCGTGCCGAGGAACACCGTCGCTGCGGCGGCGGTCAGAAATACATTGTTGAGCAGAAGCGCGGATTCGCGGCTCACCGGTTCGAATCCGGTTCCGCTTTCGAGCTTGGGCGCGCGCCAGGCAAACAGCGCCAGCGCGCCGCCGATCGCAACAAACAAAATGCCGAGAATGAATTTGCCGCGCGCAGGATCGCTGGCGAAACTATGCACCGAGGTCAGTACGCCCGAGCGCACGAGGAATGTGCCGATCAGGCTGAGGGAGAATGCGCCGATGGCGAGCAACAATGTCCAGCTGCGGAATGCACCGGTGCGTTCCGTCGCTAGTGCGGAGTGGATGAGCGCCGTCGCGACAAGCCAGGGCATCAGCGAGGCGTTTTCGACGGGATCCCAGAACCAGAATCCGCCCCAGCCCAGCACATAATAGGCCCACCAGCTTCCGGCCGTGATGCCGAGCGTCAGTGCGCACCAGGCGACGAGCAGGAACGGCCTTGAAGCACGCGCCCATCGTCCATCGACTTCGCCGGTGAGAAGCGCCGCCGCAGCATAGGCAAACGTCGCCGAGAGCCCGACATAACCAAGATAAAGCGTCGGCGGATGAAAGGAGAGACCGGGGTCCTGCAACAAAGGATTCAATCCCGCGCCCTCGATAGGCGGCGGATCGAGGCGGAGAAACGGGTTAGAGGCAAGTAATATGTAGAGCAGGAACGCTGCCGCCAGCAGGCCTTCCACACCGAGCGCCGCAGAGGTGAGACGCATGCCGCCGCGCTGGCCGAGCACCGTCAGCACGGTGAAAACCGCAAGCACCAGCACCCAGAGCAGCATGGAGCCTTCGTGATTTCCCCATACACCGGTGATTTTGTAGAAGAGCGGCTTCAGCGTGTGGGAGTTCTGCGCCACATCGAGAATGCTGAAATCGGATGTAACAAATCCCGCGACCAGCGCTCCGAACGCAACACAGATGAAGACGGCAAAACCGAGCGCCGCCTGCGATGTGATACGTGCCGCGAGCGGGGACTGCGTATGGCCGGCGGCGAGCCCTGCCATTGCCTGCACCAGCGACAGCGCCAGCGCAAGGCAGAGCGCGAATTGGCCGAGTTCGCCCGTCACGAGCCCTTCTCTTTCCAGCGTCCGGCGCGTTTCAGCGCATCGACGACTTCGGGCGGCATGTAACGCTCGTCATGCTTGGCGAGGACTTCGCTCGCATCGAACTCGCCATTCGTTTCCAGCTCGCCGGCCGCAACAACACCCTGCCCTTCACGGAACAGGTCGGGCAGCATGCCCGTATAGGTGACAGGCACCTGCGCATGGCCGTCGCTGACGACGAATTGTACTTCCGCGCCCGGCCCGCGTTTCAGGCTGCCGGGTTTCACCAGTCCGCCGAGATGGAACGCGACGCCCGGATGCACGCCGCGCGACTGGAGATCGCTCGGACTGTAGAAATAGAGCACATTGTCCTTGAGCGCGGCGATGACGAGCGCGGCCCCGCCGGCGCTTGCCACCAGCAGCGCCGCCACGAACCACAATCGTCTTTGTTTCTTGCGTGTCATGCCGCGAACCCGGATGTCACCGTGACGTGCATGGGAGAGACGTAAACCGGCCGGCCTGCATTCCGCGATGCGTCACACCTACTCGGCAGATAAGTCTTCAATGCGGCGAGGGACCAAGGATTTCGCCCGCCAGCCCCGTTTCATAGGCGAGTCCCTCGGCGGTCAGGATAATGTTGTGCGGCCAGTCTGCGCGCGCCAACCCCTTGCGCTCCAGCGCATGCCAAACCTTGTCGATATAAAGCCCGCTCGCATCCTTCGCCGAAACGGCCGCATGGCCGATATGGAAATGGCCGCCATGGGCTTGCGGGAAACGCTCGACCGTCACTTCGCCGGCTCCGGGGCCACCACGCGAAGCGGCGGGATCGCGCGCCAGCGCCTGGAGCAAAGTGAGCGTGCGCAACTGGAGCGGGTTGAGTTTCAGCGGGTTTTGTCTGGGCGGCATGGGCGCCGGTTTGGCACGGCGGCGCTTGCGCGTCGAGTCCCGCGTGCCTTGCTATCTGCGGCCATTGGACCGGTTCTGCGAGTAGGCGATAACATGTCTTTACTGACATATGTCAGATAGGCTATATTCACCACATGAAAAATCGATAGAACCCCAATCGGGCGGAACAAATGAAGCTGCTCGGGTGGGTAGGGACTGCAAAGGAGGATTTGCTCGCATTTCCGGAGGACGTTGTAAGGGAAATGGGGCATGCACTCTATTTGGCTCAGCTCGGCAGCAAACATAGTTCTGCGAAGCCGCTGAAAGGGTTCGGCGGCGCTGGCGTTCTGGAGATTGTGGAAGGCCATGACGGTGGCGCGTATCGGGCTGTGTATACGGCTCGATTTACAGAATTTGTGTACGTGCTGCACGCATTTCAGAAGAAGTCGAAGAGCGGAATCGCAACGCCGCACCGTGAGATCGAGAAAGTCCGTGCGAGATTGAAATTGGCCGAGCAGGAATACGAAAAATGGCGAAGCGTGAAAAAATAACTTATTCGGAAAAGAGTGCGTTTCATGCGCTTGGCTTCCCCGATGCCGACGATCTGGTTCTGCGCGCGGAACTCATGCGGAAAATTGTCGATATTCTCGCCGCTCTCGATCTCAATCAGGCTGAAGCAGGCAGACTGATGAAAATGGATCAGCCGCGCGTATCCGCTTTGAAAAACGGGCGGATCGGCAAGTTTTCGACCGATCGGCTTTTGAAAGCATTGAGCGATTTGGGACAGGACGTGGAGGTACGAATTACGCCTTCGCGCGTAAAGAAGGGGCGATTGCGGGTGGCTGCATAATGGAGCCTGCTTGTCGGAGAACGCCTTGCTCTTCCAACCCGTTGCATGGCCGCCTATGCTCCGCGCCCGATGGATGCCCTTCATACAATTGAACTGCGGGACTGGAACGGCCCCTTTACGCTCGCGATGCAGGCCGGCGCCTGTGAAGCGCTTGAGACCGGCAGAGTGCTGTTCCTGCCGCAACTCGCTTTTGCACTGACGGGCGAAGAGCGCACTTTGCTCACGCCGGATGTCTCCAACGGCAAATCGAAAAATGTGAGCTTGAAACCATCGGGCGAGATGGGCGGCACCTCGTGCACCGGCGAGACGGCCGAGCGTCTGCAACAGATGATGGAGCGATTCGCTGCAATGGCGACACGCTTCATGGGCGCGCTCATCCCCGCCTATGCGGGCCGTCTCGAACGCGCGCCGACGAGCTACAGGCCGGTGGAGATCGAGGGCCGTGCGGCGTCCGCCATCCACGACGATACGCGGCTGCATGTGGATGCGTTTCCGTCACGGCCCATGCGCGGGCGACGGATTTTGCGGCTGTTCTCCAACGTCAATCCGGAAGGCGCTCCGCGCGTGTGGCATGTGGGCGAACCTTTCGAAGACATGGCGCAGAAATTTCTTGGCCAGGCGCGGGAAGGCTCGCGCTGGCAGGCCCGCATTTTCGGCGCGCTTGGAATTACCAAAGGCGTGCGCGCACCCTATGACGCGCTGATGCTGGGCCTTCATGATGGCGCGAAGCTTGACGAGGATTATCAGCTGCGCTCGCCGCAATCGGAGATTCCCTTTCCCGCCGGCTCGACCTGGATCTGTTACACCGACCAGGTGATGCATGCGGCGCTGAAGGGCCAATTCGTGCTCGAACAGACATTCCATCTCGATGTGGAGTCCATGGCGGTACCGGCGCGCTCGCCCTTGCGCGTGCTCGAACGTCTCCGCGGCCACGCGCTGGTGTGACTGTGTAATGAACAAGTCATGTCCATGTATTCCTAGGCTTAGCTGATCCTTTCCTCTCCAGCTTGCTGGGGAGGTGGCGCGAGCGTAGCGAGCGCCGGGGGGCCATTATCGAACTATGCCCCCTCCGCCCCTGCGGGGCACCTCCCCCGCTTCGCGGAGGAGGAAAGGATCATCGCCTACTCAGCGGTCAGCGATTCGACGGTGCTATCGGACGACACCATTACGATCTCGTCGAATTCCGTGGTAATTATCTGCGCATAGATCTGACGCCAGGTTTTGATGGGCGGAAATGCGTTGGAATTTGCAATAACGAGCCAGCGCCCGTCCTCGACAGAAATTCGAGGTGATTTGTTTGTTGCGGCATTCAAACAGGCAAGCAAAGTTTCGGTAGCATCGAGTAGAATATCCGCCGCCTGCGGAGCGGGATTGTGGACGAAACCAATTATCTTCGAAGTACAAGTAGCAGCCATCCTCACGATACGGATTCGAACGCCATTGCCGTGAATGGTATCGGCGATATCCACCCGTGCCGCCCGACGCAGGAGGCCAGCACGTATCTGTTCTTCCAGCGCTATCGCCGTCTTTCCCGATAATCTGATCGGTGCCGTTACCGTGACGATGACCACCCGGTCGTCCGGCACGACATTATGCAACGCTGTTTTCAGGCGTTCGAAAAGTTCCAGTACCACTCTGTCGAAGCGCAGGCGCGGCGCGGTAGAATTTTCTTCGCGCAACGGCTTCAGGGTTGCGACGGAAATGGCGATCCGTTTCTTTCCGATCGTCAGCCAGCAATCCGGCGACGCTTCGCCATCTTCCCATTTGCCGGAGCAATGCTTCGCCACCGCGTCCATGGCCGCCGATTCCAGCTTCGACGCTTTACGCATTTTTCAAACTCCGGCGGCTGGGCAATGTGATACGTGCATCAGGCAAGAAACCCATCACGGCAGGAGACGCGCATGCGCAAGATCACCGTTACCACCTTCGCAAGCCTGGACGGCATCATGCAGGCGCCGGGCGGTCCGAAGGAAGATCCGACCGGTAATTTTGCGCTCGGCGGCTGGACCGCGCCCTATTTCGATCCGGAGCTCGGCGCCTCCATGGGGGAGATTTTCGGCAAGCCTTTCGCCCTGCTGCTTGGCCGCAAGACCTATGACATTTTCGCCGCGCATTGGCCCTATGTCACCGATCCCAACGACCCGATCGCCGGCCTGTTCAATGGCGTGACCAAATATGTCGCTTCGCGCGGCACTCCAAAGCTTGCCTGGCAGAACAGCCATTTGCTTGGGCCGGATGTTGTGGGCGCGCTGAAATCGCTGAAGGACGAAGATGGACCCGATCTGCTTGTGCAGGGCTCGAGCGATTTCCTACAGACCCTTTGGGCGAACGGATTGATCGACGAATTCCGCGTGCTGATTTTCCCGCTGGTGCTGGGGCACGGCAAAAAATTGTTCGGCGATTTTCCGTTCGGGCTGAAACTGGTCAGCGCCAAAACCTATCCGACTGGCGTGATCGTGGCGAACTACCGGCCGGATGGTGCGGTGAAGACGGGCGATTTCAGCCTCGCCGAGCCGACCGAAGCCGAACTCGAACGCCGAAGTACTCTCGACTGACTATGTCCGGCCCTTGGTCGACGGCCATTTCCAAAAGGCCCAAGCGAACGTGGCACCGATTCCGAGCGAACCGCCCATTCCCCAGAAATAGCCGGGACCGCCGGCAAGCGAAGGCCCGGCAAATTCGCTGACCAATAATTCGCAGACCAGAAAAGCGAAGAAGCCCGCAAACAGGCAACCAAAAAGGCGCAACGCAATTCCCTGCCCCGTCATTTTCCGGCAGCCCCTGTTGCCCGTACCAAGGTTCGCAGCGTCAAAATTGATCTATACACGACTTAAATACTAGACTATAAGGTGTCTTGCGAGCGATCCTAACCTCCCTTGGATGCGCGCGCTGCCCCGCCTGCCGTCAGACCTCCCCCAAGAGCCGGGCGGGCGGGGCTCCCAGCTTCGGCGCTTGGCCCGAGCCGTTGCGGACTGAAGAGCCTCACCAAGGAATCAGACCACGCAGAGTTAGCCTCCAGGGGCCGGTCAAAACGGGGCGAACCTGACGACAACGTTTATCCACGCTTCTGTAGGTTGACTGTTTAAGGACGCAGGCAGGAAGTGCCAACTGCTCTTTACTGTCTCGATTGCCAAACGATCGATATCACCTTGCCCTGTCGATCGCTGAATTTGAGCGTTTCCTATCGAACCGTCAGCCAACACGAGAACGCGCAGTTCCAAAGATAGCGCCCCAACCAGATCACCAAGCGTATGCGGCAGCTGAAGGCGTGGATTCACGTGTTTAGGATCAAGTCTCGGCGGAAGGCTCTGTGTTACGCCGACCGCCGCGATCCCATTAGCCATTTCCCGGTCCGTTTCGATCGTGAACGTGGGTTCCGGAACCAGCACCTCCTGGAGTCCTATGAAGGCCGGATCGAGCGGCGCCGGAGTTCCGAGTGGAGCATGGTTCGGGTGGAACAGATCGATTTCGAGTTCGCGCGGCACGTAAATTGATTTTGGAGAACGCACGCCAAACGATAGCGCCAAAAGGACGACTAGGTGGATAGACGCGACAGCTAGCAGCGCGCAATATCGACGTTCCGCCTTCCCTTCCCTCTCGGCGCAGCTTATCGCAGCTGTAGCCCCCGCCCGTTCATATCGACCCTCATGGACTAAGCCCGATCGTGTACGCAATTCGCGCGCAGAAACAATATCGAAGATAGAACGTGTAAAACTCACGTACGCATCCTCGACGACCGCCAAAATCTACCAGATCGATGAATTGATGTTCGCAAATCTCGTTACTGTACTTGTGCCCCTTGGCATCCCAACACGCCCTCTCCGCAGTAAGCTGGTTCGATGTAACAGGTCCCTATGATTGATTGATCTCAAATCTGAGCATTCCGATTTTGGGAAATTCTGAGAGAGAGTGTCAGCGACGGCTTTGTTACGGCGGCGTTCCCACATTTTCTGCGGTTATCTGAATCCCGTGTATGCGAGCAACTTGGTATTCTAGATTGACATCCCCATGGTAGAATACCGTTACGCGGGACGGTGACTGCCAAACTGCCCTAAAATAAAAGTCTTGCGGAGATTCGTCGCCATTGTGAAGAAAGTACAAAATCTGCACTTTTTTTGGGTTATCTGAATTAGCTGGTGATAAATAGACGGGGGTTTCAATTCCAGCCGTACCGGGCCCAAAATGTTGAATTGTGTCTGCGGTCACCACCCAATGATTATCCGGCGACAAGTAACGGTAAGTCTTTACCGTTACTTTATCACTGCAACCCACAGGAACCGCCACGACTAGAATTGAAATAATCAGCGCGTTAAACTTTCGCATTTGTTGACTCCGCATATCTCACTTGTGACACAGCTTCCCAGCCAACTCGGCGTTATAACCGTTTGTGATATTTTGTACATTTACTTGCGGGATGTGAGAATAGCTGGAGTCAAGCGTGACGTCGGTATTCTTGGAATAGTCTGCACAACAAGCCCCGTAGAGGTTAGCCAGCGTTAATGAGGTCGATAGCGGCGTGCCCAAAGCGGCCAAGAACACACCATAGGCGTAGTTGGCATAGGCGGCCTTCCCGCCGTATGCCTGTGCATCGTTTGCTTGTCCGCGTCTAAATGACAGAATTACACTCGCCGTAAATGACGTTGATACAATTTGCGCTGTCCCCGAAGGATCTAAGTTGGAGGCGTCTGACAGCAGTCTTAGTTTTCGGGCTTCATTTTGATAATCATCCGGACTTGGCGCATTCCCAGATAGATTACAAGGATAGTTGCTGTTTCCCGCACTTCCTCGGCCGCCGATGTCTGGGCCGTCACTGCCCCCTCCGGAGTCAGTTAATACCCCAGGCTCCGTTCCATACCAGTTGTACGTACCGTAGTACGTCCCGTCCGCGCCATAGGTCGCGATCGTCCCAATTATGATCGTTCGAGCTGCGCCGGTAACGGTAGAGCCACCGCCTCCATAGTATCCGCCACTGTCCCCGTAGCCGCCAGTTGGACCATCTGTCACGCAAAGATCGTTGGGGTCAACATAGTCGTCGCCGTCGCACGCCTCCTCATACCCGCTTGGATCAGTAAACGAGAGCGGATTGTTCGTCACATATGAGTACCGGTTGAATGCCTGTCCATTGGACATGTCGGGAATTGTCGGATCGGCGCTGAGGACACGCCCCAAGGAGGTATCGTAGAGCCGTGCGTTGAGGTTGACCAGACAATATGTGTCCATCATTTCCTGGCTGGTATAGCCACGAAGTGTCATGGGGTTGTTGTTGACTGGATGCGTACCCGGGCAGTTCGTACCACCCGTGCCGTCGATACTGCGCTTATGTCCCCAGGCATCGTACGAGTAGAAGGTCGTCG
>DASXXW010000136.1:0-33493 GCA_036502865.1 Rhizomicrobium sp. | reverse complement strand
ATGTGTTCGTTATCTGTCCGCGCTCCCGGACGACGCACGATATGCAGCTAAGCCATCCGGTGTCCATGACGGCTGTCACGCCGGAGAAACAAACTAGAACGTGTATTGCACCAGGAGGCCGATGGTCTGCGCCGTAAAATTTTCCGGCACGACGCCAAGATAGACATTGTCATTAATGACGCCCGGATAGAGATCCGTGTAGTGGAAATCGTGAAGATGCTCAAAACTCACGCGATAGAGCAGGCGGTAGGTCAGGGAAGCGTCGGCCTGCCAGCGCAGATTGGCATCGAAGGCGTGGGAATCGTAGGTGATGTCGGGGAACGATGTTCCGGCCTGCGCAGCCGTCAGAATATAGAAAAACGCCTGCGGGCTCGCATAGGAATAACCGATAGCACTGTCTCCGCGCGTGTACATATAATTGAGATCGAGCGACACGGTGTCCCAAGCCTGGTGAGCCGTAAGGCCTGCTGCATAATCATTGTCATTCAGTGTTTCACCCCAGGCTGCGCTGAACGGATAGTCGAGGCCGCCCGCCGTACCGGTGCCCGGTATGCCCTGGGGATTGATATTGAACAGGCTGCGATGCTGGTCCTGCCACGTCAGGAAGCCGGTAAGTGTGGCCGTCGTCGACAACTGATAGCTGATATCGCCATTGATATCGAAGGAAGTGGCATCATGCAGGCCATATTGCGCGCTGTAGGAGTCGATTTTCCAGTCGCTGGTCAGTTGAAGATCGATTTTCGGCGAGACGATATAGTTGGACTGCGCATGCAGTTTTTGTTCGACACGGTTGCCGATATCGAATTTCCGGAGATTGTCCATTGTGAAGGGAATATCGCCCTGCGGCGATGCCGGAATGTAGCCGGGCAGCGACGTCGAATAATAGGCGGTATAGGGGTCAGATGTATAATCGCTCCCCAGCAGGTGGCCATATTCATACGACGCGCGGACTGAACCCCAGTCGAAACCATTTGCCACGACCTGGAGGCGAAAACGGTTGTCGTCGCCATTCGCCAGCTCGCGCACGCTATGCTCGATGGAATTGTGGATATAGGAGAGATCGAGCTTGATATGGTTGGTGACGCGATAGCTTCCCCGTGCGGTCATTTCGAGATTGTCGTTGGCGAAAGGCAGGTTCCTGATTTGCACCACGTCTCCGGCAGCGTTTGGCTGATAGACGCCGCTGAGAGCCGGGCTGAACGGGGCAAGTCCTCCATCGATGGCGATATAGCCATATTGTCCGGTCTGGGGATTGTAGGCGAGATAGTTGGTGAGATTGGCTTCGTCATGATCGCGCAATTCGAAATCGAAAGAGAGATCGGGCGTGGCGAAATATTGCAGCTGCGCGAAAGCATTGAAGAGGTTGATTGCGGCATCAGCGGTGAGCCGGCTGAGTGCGGCCGTCGTATTCCAGTCGGAGAGATTGATTGGTCCGCCGGCGCCCGGAATAATTCCGGAGTCGATGGTGGGCGGCAGGAGAGATTCGTTCTGGCGCATCATGCTATAGGATAGGCTGGCCGAGAACCGCCAATCCGGCGACAGCAACATCGCCATATCGCCTTTCACGGAGTGGAAGTCATTGCTGGGCGGCAGGCTCAAAAGTCCTTCCGTCGGCAGATACGAACCGGGCGGAACCTGTGCGAGACCGGGATTCTGCCATGTCAGCGATTCGTCGGAATTGCGAAAGAACGAACCCGTGTAGGTAAGATTGCCCTGGAAATCATCACCTTTGTAACGCAGTGCAGTCGTCAGATCGAGCGTCCGGTAGTGGATCGGCTCAATGATCTGCATCGCGCCGTTCTCAAAGGGATAGCCGAAAGTAGCGCTGATCGGTTGCGTGCCATTACGCCATTCGTTTGAAACCTGGAAATACGCCTCGATCGCATCCCATGGCGTGTAATTGACGGAGAACCCCGCCTTCTCGCGCGTCACCTGCAATTCCGTAGGTGGCGCGCTCGCAACTGTGGCGTCGATCTGCGCCGGGGTCGTGGCGCCCGGGACGAGTCCGTTACTCAGAGTGAGATTGTCCGAGCCCGAACCGCTCCAAAGACTCTTTGCGACGGTAGAATAAACATGTGGAATTGAATCGTAGAAGAGCGTGAAATTATAGACGCCATAGCGGCCCGTCTTCAGCTGGTAGTACTGATCTGTCCGCCCCACATTCTCCGCGAGTCCCGTCATGAACCAGGCCGTCTTCCTGTTCTCCATGCGGAATCCGAGACTGCCCAACAAAGGATCATTGGCCCAGTCCGTGTATTCTCCAAGCATGGCGGAATGTATGTTTGGGCCCCAGGTACCGAGCATTCCTGCTTCTATCCAACCCGTGCTCCAGATATCCGGATCGCTCTTGCTTTGTGTCATGTCGGGATAGGCATAGGGCAACGGATAGAGAAGGCCGGTAGGCGTGCGCGTTATGTCGTCGAGAAGCGAAAGCCCGCTCGTATCTCGCAGAAGATCGAGTGACTGTCCGGCCGGGTTGAGTTCGTTGCCGGGACTCCCGTAACCGAGCACGCCAGTATCGGCGATTGCGCGGCTGCCAGTCAGTGCAAGTGACGCAGCGCTGAGTGCCACTATCAGCCGCGCGCGCGTCATCGTTCGAACCGCGCTCCCGACGGATCGTTCGAGCCGTGAATATTTACGTGACAGGTCTGGCAACTCGTCGAGATCAACCGTGGGTCGGGAGCCGGCCCGAGAACCATATTGCCCCGGGTGAGCAGCTGGGCGGGATGGCCGTCCTGTGCATGGCATTGCTGGCACAACATCGGGCGTGGCGCAGTGAGCAGCGCTTCGAAGTTGGAGCCGTGCGGATTGTGGCAGTTGAGGCAGCTCTCGCGCACCGGCGCGTGCTCGAACAGGAATGGCCCGCGCTTTTCAGCGTGGCAGCCATAACAGACCTCGTTGACGCTATCGGCCTTGAGCAGTGGCGAAGTGGTTGAGCCGTGCGGGTTGTGACAGTCGACACAGCTGATCTTTCCCTCCAGCAGCGGCATATGCGAACGCTTGTTGAATTCGGTGCGCTGTATCTTGTGGCAGGAGAAACAGGTCTGGTTGATCGAGTCGCGTGCTGTGAGGCCATGCGACGCAAAATTCGTCATCGGGTTATGACAATCGCTGCAGGCGAGATTGTTATTCTCGTGAATCGAGCCATGCCAGAAAATGCGCTGTCCGCCTTTATGGCATGAGAGGCATTGCCCGTTCTGCTGCGCAATCGGCGTGAGGCTTTTGTGCGAGAAGCTTATGATCGTCGAAAGGTCATTGGGATTTTTGATATGTGCCGAGCCTGGGCCGTGACAGGCCTCGCAGCCTTGCGCTTCGACGGAGTTTCGCGGATTTAGGGTGAAGACCGCCGCGTGGATGGTGTGAGCCCAGTTGGCCGCCTCCTGCGCGTGACAACCCTCGCAGGTTTTCTGTCCAACATAGGTACGATCGGCCGGAATGTCGGGCGGCGGAGCCGGCGCAGAGGCACCAGGCGCCGTATCCGAATCGAAACTCGCATTGGTCAGCCTGGGAGAATCGTTTTCCGGCTCACCCGCAAGGTGACCGGCGATCGCATCGCCGAGCGCGGAATTATTATCTGCCCCTGCGTTGGTTGTTTCATCCGGCGCAGCGCTGTTTTCGATATTCAGAATACGCTTCAGCGTCCGGTCATCGACATGGCCTTGGTGAATGCGGGCGAGTTCGGCACGCATATGCGCGACGTGGGAGGTAACAAACTGCCGATCAGAGGTTCCGCGGCTCCAATCATAGAGCCTGCCGTGAAACAGAGCGGCTGCCCCGAACGACATCAGCAGGATGACGATCGCAACGAGAACCGCCACGCGAAACTGTTGGCCAGATCGCGAAATGCCCCTCATATGTCCCCGATTCGCCCGGCACCACGCAGCGCCGGTCCGATGATCCGCGGCGGCGGATCACCGGTAACTCACAATCTTAACTCAAAAACAAATCCAAACAAGCTCTTGATTCCAGGCGTACTACTTCTGCTGCACACGACCGCGATCTTAGTGTAATTGTAAGAATACGTTTCATTCGCGCTCCCTGGCGGCAAACATGCTTGGAATTGTCCTGACAAGGATCACAATATCCCGGGCGGTGCTCCAGTTGCCGGCATAGTCCACATCGAAAGCCACGCGCTCGTCATAGGTAGTGTTGCTGTGGCGACGGATCTGCCATAGGCCGGTGACGCCCGGCCGGCATGCGAAATAGGACGAAATCTGCGAACCATATTTGCTCAGTTCATCCTGGATAACCGGCCTGGGGCCGACCCAGCTCATCTCACCGCAAAGGACGTTCCATATCTGGGGAATTTCGTCGAGGCTAGTGTATCTCAAGACACGGCCAAGCGGTGTCACGCGTGGGTCGTTCTCCAGCTTGAACCGCTCCAGCCATTGAAGGCGCGCTGCCGGATCTCTTTCGAGTATCGCTTGCAGCTCGTCTTCGGCTTCCGCGACCATTGTCCTGAATTTGTAACAACGGAACGGTCTTCCGTTCCAGCCGACGCGCAGATGCCCATAGATCGGCGAGCCGCCACCCAGTGCAACCAGGCATGCGATCGGCACTGAAAGAATTGCAACCAGAGGAAGAAGGAGAATCGAAAGCACAATGTCGAAACAGCGCTTGCGTAATCCGCCAAGGGGCGCAGTCGCGGGCGTGACTGTGATGCGAAAATCGTCAGCGCGCCGTTCGTCGCCGGCCCGCCAGTCGGTGCTCTGAACTCTGCTACCTTCAAGCACGATTGCGTATTTTCCCCCGATGGGCCGGGCCATAACTTATCTTTGTCCGCGCGATCCGCCTGAAGAAAAGACGGTTTCCCATATGCGCTTATTCCGCTTTTCCTGTGAATTTCCGGAAAGGCGGACTGGCCGCCGAATTTATTTCAAATTGCTGGAGATCACGGCGAGGGATGCGCCTGCGACGGCCAGTTGGCTGAATATCTGGGTCGCGTTGCTGATGACATCGCTCCATTGCAGGGGCGCGATGTCGCGCGGCACGACAATGGTGCTGCCGGCAGGCACAAGCTGACTGTCGAATGGCAGCCATGGCCGGTCGAGTTTCACCGCAGAACCATCGGGCAGAACGATGAAGGTCAGCGATTCATCCGCGTAGGCCGTCGCCCCTCCCGCTTTTGCGAGATAATCCTCACCCGAAAGTGTGCGCTTGTAGACGAAACTTCCCGGCTGAAGGACCTCGCCGAGAACGGAAACCGTGCTCGGCCGCTGCGGCACATAGATGACGTCGCCGCCCTCAAGGAGGGTGTTCTGTTCAGGTTGCGCGGCAAGTATGGCGGGATCCGCCGTGATCGAGACCCGGCCAAGGCCCTTCTGCGTTTTCAAGGTCTTTATGAAGCCCTGCGTAACAGCGAAGGCTGACGGATCGAGTTTCGGCGCGGAGGAATTCCGGCTCATGGCCAGCAGCAACTGGCTCTCGATCTGATCGGCCGTTCTCCGGAATGATTCTTCTTCGAGTGCCGCCGCCGATCGGCGCAGATAGACCGTGCCGAAAGGGTAGGCGACCTCGGTCAGTCCGCCGGCACGCTTCAGCAGATCGGCGAGCCTTTCACCCCGCACGATTTTGTATTCGCCCGGGAAGCGTACTTCTCCCTCAAGCGTCACCGATCCCAGCCCGATATCGTTGAACACTTGCCGAAAGCGGAATTCGTCGCGGGACTTGATGGCGTAACTGGAAAGGTTGCTGTCGTTCAAAGCCAATGTCTTGCGCACTGTCGTCGCGCTTCCCGAAACCTTGTCCACATCGGTGGTAATGAGTTCGACGCCGCTCTCATCGGCCCAGCGGTCCGTACCGCCTGCCACTGTGACCAGGTCATGCAAATTGACTCCCGGACCGACGACATAGACGCCGGGCGCGCGGACCGCCCCATCCAGCGTCACTTCATGATCCTCGAGAAAACCGATCAGGACATGCGGATCCATGCGAAGTTGGCTCGCAATGTCGTCCACCGTCACAGCCGTCATGTTCTGCGCAATTGTGCCGGCCGGCGTGATTTCCTGTTCAAAGTTTGCTGCGGGTACCTGTTGACGGTTCGGTAGTAACATCGGAAATGCGCCAGACATGGCGTTGGTCGATGCCAATCCGTTTGGCACCTGTAACTGCTGTTGCAGAGGACTATTCAATTCCGGGTTAGGCTCGGTGGAAGTGCCGGCCGCGAGGGCTGCCTGTGCGGCGTTGGCAGTCGCGCTAGACGGTGCCGCGTATTGTTGTTGATATTGCTGCGGATATTGTTGCTGCAACCCCGTTGGCTGCCCGGATACCGGGACGGCAGTCGAGGATTGGTCGTAGCCCGGTTGCTGCGCAACCCCCGTGGTAAAATCCTGGTTTGTGATCTGACCGGTGGGCTGCATAGGAGATGTTTGACCGGATAAAATTTCGTTCGATCCCTGGGAGAGTGTGGTCGTGTCCGGCGTTTGTTCCTGGCCGAGCGAAGAAAGATAGGGGTTCCGGACCGCCTCCTCTTTGTGCTGCCGTATCCTTTCATCCTGCCTGATGGCGCGAGACAGCAGCTTTGCTTCGTCCATCGAGAACACGCGCACGATATCGTCTTCGAGCAATGGAGGATCTTCGCCGCCGGTCAAAATCTGCACGGGGGAAAATGCTACAAGTGTGCGCAGAAACGTTCTCGGATCACGGCGTGAGATGATGCCGAAAATGGTGTAGGGCGATTGTCCCAGTGCCCCCGGCGCTTTCAGCAATTCGGAAAGATGCATTCCTTCCCTGACGGCATATCCGCCCGCAAGCGTGGTGCCGCCGGACAGCACCGCCTTGCCCACAGTCTGGTCGGCGCTCGGTAGAGCCAAGAGCACCTCACCGTCATGCACGAGGCCTGAAGGTGCAGTGACGGAGGCCAATCTTGTCTGGCCGTTCTTTTCGATGTGGGTGACTTCAAGCCTGTAGCGCCCACCCACCTCCACGCCGCCCGCCAGCGACTCCAGCGTTCGCGCGCTGATCGCCGTTTGGCCGGGCGGGAGTTCGTAGATAGCGGGGCGTCGGAACCAGCCGGCCGCGGCCACTACTTTGGTGAGCGGTGGCACGAATATGTGGTCGCCATCGGCAAGCGTAATCGAGTGCGACGATGCGCCGGTCGCCAGCACCGAGTAGAAGTCGATTGTGATACTGCGGCCTTGATGGATGAGACGCACGTCGCGCAGACTGCCGGTCTTCTTGATGCCTCCCGAAACGAGTATCGCGTCCAGCGCCGTGGATAGTCCGGTGAGTGTACGGACGCCGGGGCTTCCCACCTCGCCCGCAACCAGCACGCTGATCTCCCGCAACCTTCCGATCGTCACGTAACTTTCGGTGGATGGAAAAGCGCGCCGCACCGCCTCGCTCACCTGTTGGCGGAATTCGCCCAGGCTTCGCCCCGCTGCCTCGATCGGACTGAGGCGGGGCAAAGCAACGCGACCGTCCCTGTCGACGACAACCCGGAATTCGGAATTTTCCTGTCCGCGTAGTGTTACAACAGTCTCATCGCCCGGACCCAGGATGTAACTGTCCTGCACACCGCCCATCTGGGGCAGCGTCACGGGGCGGCCAACCCCAAGTTGATCATAGCCAAAAAGCGACAACACGACCCCAGCGCGCGCGGACAGTATCTGCTCCACGCGACTTGGTTGCGAGGGCTGGGTTGGAAGCGTGGTCGGCTCGAGGATCGTTGTTTCCGGCTCCACAAGGGGAATTTGGCCCGACGTTGTAGCCGGACGACCTTGCCCCCCCAGCAACTGCTCCACCTGTGCGGGCGTGATCTGGCCGACAGAGCCGCTCTGCGCGTGAGCCACCGCAGTCCAACCGGACATGCCCGCCGCGAGAACTAACGCCGTGAGCAACCTGCATGCTACCCGGCGTCGATCATCCATTGTTCTAGAGCCTCTGTCGCCCCGCACGTCTGTGATTCCCTTGATCCCGCGAACAAAATCTAGCCCGCGCGCAGGCCGCGAGAAAGGACGTCCCTGCTCCAAGACGAAGCGTTATCCAGAAAATTCCTTCCATGCACGCGACCGCGGCAATGGCGGCTGAAACCATCCGTGCCCATGCGCGGCGTGACATCGATTATTTGACTTTGTTGCGAATACGCCACGATATGCATTCGTCATAGGTTTCCCGATACATGCTGTCTTCGACTTCGAGCCCATAGCCGTTTGCTAGCGCATCGTCTGCGCGTTCGCGGGCAACCGCGCGGCAATGTTCCTGGTCGGGCGAGAGAGGCGATGCGTCGATTGTTTCGGAGCGGGACAACGGTTCTTGCCGGTCGCTCCCGCAAGCATGAAGAAGCGGCACGGCTGCAAGCAGGAGAAATAGTCGATGCAGGATCATCTTTACATCATAAAACGGATAGATCGAAGCAGCTAATACAATGTTTCGCAAGTGATTGAGCTTGTACGTGAGAAAATTGTCAATCCACGCGTAGGGCGATGGACGACGTATGTGGCGGCGTTTTTCGGTCTGCTGTCCGCGGTTCCACTCATCAGTCAAGTGTCAGCATCTCCGTGGGCGGAAGTCGGAGACTCACAATTGCGTTCCGACATCGAGGTGCTCGCGTCGGCAGGGCTTATCGATGATGTAACAACGCAATGGCCTTTGCCCTGGGGTGGCGTGCTGAACCGACTCGAAAAGTCCGACACGCTGGAACTGGAACCCGATTACGTACGTGCTGCGGCCGAACGCGTAGAGGAAGAGGGCAGGAATGCGATCGCAGTTGACCGTGTGAATTATGCAGTCACGGTCGACTTCACCAATCTTCCCAATGTTGTCCGCGGTTTTGATGCGCTGGGCCGCGAAGACGCGCAGGGAGAGGTGTCGGGCGAATGGATGGGCGAGGATTCCGCCGTACGTCTGCAAGTCGGAGCGCAGTCGTTGGACCGTTTCGATCACCAGACACTGCTTCTCGACGGTAGCTACGCCATGCATCGCATCGGCGACGCACTGTTATATGCAGGCACCATTACGCATTGGTGGGGCCCGGGCTGGGATACCGCTCTTTCTCTTTCCAACAATGCGCGGCCCTTTCCGCAGGTCGGCATCACGCGGATGGATACGAAGCCATTTTCAAGCTCATGGCTTTCATGGCTTGGCCCGTGGCAGGCGGAGTTCCTTGTCGGCTTACTTGATGGACCGCGACTTGCCCGCAACACGCTGTTCGACGGCACACGGGTGAGTTTCAACCCACTTCCAGGGCTCGAATTTGCGCTGGCACGAAGCCAGGAACTATGCGGCTCGAACCAGCCCCCGACGACCTATTTCAACGGTAGTCATCCCTGCAATCCGTTCGCCGAATATATCAATGTAAGAAACGACCTTTCCCATCCCAGCGAGTCCAAGGACGAGGTTGATTTCGACCTTCGCTATACGAACAGAGTCCAAAGCATTTCCTACGCGCTCTACACGCAGGAAATGAACAGGGATACGGGACCGTTCGTACATTCCGATACGAGTCATCTTTTCGGCGTAACGGCGTGGATGCCGATGTGGGATACGGCGGTACGATTTACCAGCGAATATGCAGATACCATATCGACGCAGAATTTTTTCAGCTTCAACAAAGATTTCTACGGCCAGACCTACTGGGATTACAAATACCAGGACGGATGGCAGTATCGCGGCCGGACTCTCGGTTCGAGTCTCGACACCGACTCGCGCCTTGCCTCGTTCCACGCGAGCTGGCTAAGTACTCAGAACTGGACATATACGCTGAGCTATTACCGCGCCTCGATCGGATCCCCCAATACGCCCACAACGGACTCGTCTTTTGCGGCCTCGGGTGCGAACCGCGTATCGGCGACGCCTGTCACGATCGATATGGAGGAGGCGAAAGTTCATGTCCCATTTGAAGGCTTTTCGATCGATCTGGCCGTTCGTCTCCAGGACGATCAGCCGCGGCCTGATCGGGGATTTGCGGCCTCAGGAGAAGTCGCACTCGCCGATCGCTTGTAGCCACACCAACCGGTACACCAAGACGCGGTTGCGCCGCTTGGCAGCCGGGGAATAACGTGTTGCGCTGCAACGTCAGAATTAAAAGCTTGAATCTGGAATGCGGGATGGTGGCAGTTGCGAATTCTGTTTACCGGGGCGTCGTCTTTTACCGGCATGTGGTTTGTCGAGGCGCTCGTCCGGGGAGGCCATAGCGTCACCGCCGTCAGCCGCCGCGAGCAGGGTGTCTCTTCGGGTCTTCGTGCCGAACGCCTGGCGCGTGTAGCGGCCTGCAGCAGGACGCTGTGGAACGCGCCTTTCGGTTCTTCGCGGTTCCTCGAGATTATTGCGCAGGAAGAGCCGTTCGACATTCTGTGCCACCATGGCGCTGAAACGGCAGATTATCGAAGCAAAGAGTTCGACTGCGTCCGCGCTGCCGCCGCGAATACGCAATCGCTTCCGGCTGTGTTGCGTGCATTGAGTGTTTCCGGCTGCGGCCGGATCATCCTTACCGGGAGCATTTTCGAAGCCGGCGAGGGAGCAGGAACGCCTCCGTTGCGCGCTTTCAACGCCTATGGCCTGTCCAAAACGCTGACGTCGCAGATGTTCGAATTTTACGCGCGGCAGGAAGGCGTTGCGCTCGGCAGATTCATTGTTCCCAACCCGTTCGGGCCTTTCGAAGAGCCACGATTTACCGACTATCTGCTTCGTTCCTGGCGCGATGCTAAGACTGCGCTCGTCAGCACGCCACGGTTGGTGCGCGACAATATTCATGTATCGCTTCTTTCGGAAATATATTGTGGTTTTGTGCAAACATTGCCGCGGAGCGGATGTCACAAGATCAGTCCGTCGGGATATGCGGAAAGCCAGGGTGCGTTTGCCGAGCGCTTCGCGCGCGAAATCGGCGCGCGATTAAATCTTGAAACACCGCTCGAAATGGCAAAGCAACAAATCTTCGAAGAACCGGCGATCCGCGTAAATACCGACGTCGCGCCGGAGACCGAGCTGGGCTGGGACGAGGGCAAAGCCTGGGATGAATTAGCGGATTATTATGCCGTGCGATTCGATATTGAGCGGCGGTGATCGGATGGTGGAGAGAAATGTGGCCGCAGCTACGACTCCGAGCGTCGGTGTCGCAATTATAACCCATAAAGCGATCTCGTATCTTCCGCATTGCCTGCCGCCCCTGCTGGATTCTCCGGTCCGGCCGAGAGTTCTTGTTGTGAACTCCTCGTCCGGAGACGGCACGGTGGACCTCGCGCAAAAAATGGGCGCCGAAGTGCTGGTCGTCCCACGCAATGAATTCAATCACGGGAAGACGCGCGAACTTGCCCGCCATGTGTTGGGCACAGACATTGTGGTCATGATGACACCGGATGCGCGGCCCCAGTCTCCAGACCTGATCGGTAGTCTCATACGCCCACTTGTAGAGGGTGCAGCAAGTGTTGCCTATGCGCGGCAAATCCCTCACGACGGCGCAAAATTCTTCGAAGCCTTTCCGCGCAGTTTTAACTACGGGAAAGAAAACGAGAACCGTTCACGCGAAGACGTGATGCGAATCGGGCCGCGCGCATTTTTCTGCTCGAATGTTTGTGCGGCGTGGTCGAATGCGGCTCTGGATGGCATCGGCGGCTTCAGCCCTTCGTTGTCGCTGGAGGACACCATTGCGACGGCCAAATTGCTTTATGCGGGGCACCGGATTGCCTATTGCGCGGAGGCCGTGGTGGCGCATTCGCATCGCTACACACTGTGGCAGGAGTTCAAGCGTCATTTCGATACGGGCTATGTCCGCGCCCAGCAGCGCCGGCTTCTTTTTGCGCAAGGCGGCGACGAGCGGCGTGGCACGGCTTACGGCTCCGCGATGATGAGTCGGCTTTTGCGCGAACGACCCTGGCTTGTGCCCTATGGCATTGCGCATCTTCTCACAAAATATGCGGGCTATCGTGCCGGATTCCACGGCCATGGGCTGCCGAATAGTATCAAAAGAAGGCTTAGCGGTCAGGATTATTACTGGCAGCAGCAGACAGTTTCTCTCTCCGATCCGGCGCTCGCGCGGTCGCAACCCGAGGCGATCACATGAAAGCGGTCATTCTGGCAGGCGGGTTCGGCACGCGGCTTGCGGAAGAAACAAGCACCAGGCCCAAGCCTATGGTCGAGATCGGAGGCCGCCCGATCCTGTGGCACATCATGAAAATCTATAGTGGACACGGCATAAATGATTTTGTCCTTTGCCTCGGCTACAAGGGCTATGTAATCAAGGAATATTTCGCCAACTACTTCCTGCACATGTGCGACGTAACCTTCGATATGCGCAACGGGTCTCGGGAAGTTCATCATGCGGCCGCAGAGCCATGGCGGGTGACGTTGGTCGACACGGGGGAAAACACGCAGATCGGCGGTCGCATCAAACGAATCCTGCCTTATGTCCGGGACGACGATGCCTTCTGCCTCACCTATGGGGACGGTGTCGGCAATGTCGACATCCGCGAAACCATTTCATTTCATCAACAGCAACGCGTACTTGCCACAGTCACGGCCGCACAGCCGCCGGGGCGCTTTGGCGCGCTTCATACGGAGGGAAGCCGCGTCCTCGCATTCCAGGAGAAGCCGGCGGGGGAAGGCGGCTGGGTGAATGCGGGCTTCTTCGTGTTGTCGCCCAAAGTTGGAGATTACATCGAAGGCGACATGACCGTTTGGGAGCAAGAGCCGTTGCAGCATCTCGCCGGAGATGGCGAGTTGGGCGTGCATTTCCACCGGGGCTTCTGGCAGGCCATGGATACGTTGCGCGATAAGCAGCATCTGGAAGACCTTTGGGCGAGTGGCCGCGCTCCCTGGAAGAATTGGTAGATCCCCATGCGAATCCTGATCACGGGAAACATGGGATATGTGGGACCGATTGTCGCCGCCCATCTGCGCGCGAAATTTCCCGGCGCGCGCCTCGTCGGGTTCGATGCCGGCTACTTCGCCGATTGTTTAGCCGGGCCTATTGAACCACCGGAAACATTGTTCGACGGACAGATTTTCGGTGATGTGCGCGAGTTTCCCGAAGACTTGCTCACTGGAGTGGATGCCGTAATCCATCTGGCAGCGATTTCCAATGATCCGATGGGAAACCGTTTTGAGGCGGTGACGGAGGAGATAAACTACCGCGCCACCGTGGCGCTCGCCGATGCTGCAGCCCGCGCCGGCGTGCAGAATTTCGTCTTTGCATCGAGTTGCAGCGTCTATGGCGCTGCAGACGGGGCCGCGCGGCGTGAAACGGATGACGTCGAGCCGTTGACGGCCTATGGCCGCTCCAAGATCGCTGTGGAGCGATATTTCGAGAGCATGAACCCCGGTGCGATGAATGTGACCTGTCTGCGATTTGCCACGGCCTGCGGAATGTCGCCCAGATTGCGTCTCGATCTCGTGCTGAACGATTTCGTCGCCAGCGCTCTTGCAAGCCGGAAAATCACTGTGCTGAGCGATGGTACGCCATGGCGTCCGCTGATCGATGTCAGGGACATGGCGCTGGCGATTGAATGGGCCGCCACGCGTGCGCGCGACAATGGCGGCCCCTTGCTTACAATCAATGCGGGACATGACAGCCATAATTATCGCGTGAAGGAGCTTGCCGAAGCGGTTGCCGCGCATATTCCCGGCACGGAGATTGATATCAACGCGAATGCGCCGCCGGACAAGCGATCATACCGGGTCGATTTCTCCTTATTCCGGAAGCTGGCACCCGATTTTACGCCGCGTATGACTTTGGCAGATTCCATCGCGGGACTGCGCAACGGGCTCACGACAATGCGTTTCACCAACACGCAGTTCCGCAATTCACAACATATGCGCCTCAAAGTGCTTGAGGCCCATCTCGCTGCGGAACGGTTGACGCCCGATCTGCGCTGGCGTGCAGCACTACACTGAGGTCTTATCGTGCTCTTCCATGAAACGCCACTCACCACCGCACGGCTGATCGAGCTTGAGAGGCTTGGTGACGAACGTGGCTTTTTCGCGCGCGCTTTTTGCGCGCAGGAATTCGAGAAGCGCGGGCTTGAAAGCAAATTCGTTCAGGTCAACAATTCTTTCTCGTCGCAGCGCGGCACATTGCGCGGGCTCCATTATCAGTTGCCGCCGGCTGCGGAAGTGAAGCTGGTACGTTGTGTTCGCGGCGCATTCTACGATGCGATCCTTGATCTGAGGCCGGACTCGCCCAGTTTCGGCCGGTCGTTCGGTGCGGAACTGAATGCGGAAAATCGCCTCATGATGTATGTGCCGCGGGGTTTCGCCCATGCGATTCTAACATTGGAAGACGACACGGAGGCGCTGTATTTCAGCAGTAATTTTTATACTCCTGGTCAGGAACGCGGCATCCGCTGGGATGATCCGCGGTTTGCGATAGAATGGCCGGGAAAGCCGACTGAAATTTCGGCGAAGGACAAAGCGTGGCCGGATTTTAATGAAGTCTTTCACGGCGTCGATCAATTGACCGGCTTGATGGGATGACGAAGCCGGCTCTCGATATCCTTCTCGCCGTTTATAATGGCGAACGCTATATCAGGCCATTGCTGGATTCGTTGCTGGCGCAGAGTTTTCAGGGCTTCAGGCTGATTGTCAGCAATAACCGTTCGACCGATGATACGGGGAACATCCTCCGTGAATATCGTAATAAATTTTCAGATCGGCTGCTCGTTCTGCCTGATCCCGAAACGCATATTTCTGCCCAGGAGAATTTCGCGCGCGTGACCGAGGCCGGCAACGCAGACTATATCATGTATGCTGACGGTGACGATGTCTGGTGTGGCGACAAGATCGAAAAAACATTGCGGGCAATGCGGGACGCCGAAACGCGATACGGCAATTCGACGCCGCTTCTCGTGCACAGCGATTTGAAGGTCGTCGACGAAAACTTGCGTTGTCTTCACCCTTCATTCTGGCGCTATCAGTTTGTCGATCCTCGGCGGACGGGATTGCACCAGCTTATCCTGCAGAATTGCGTGACCGGTTGCACGACAATGCTAAACCGGCCGCTTTTCGAACTCGGCAGACCGATACCTCCGGAAGCCTGCGTGCATGATCACTGGTATGCGCTCGTTGCCTCCGCGTTCGGTCAAATCGTGGCCATTCCCGAGTCGCTGATCGAATACCGGCAGCACGGCCGTAATGTGACCGGCGCGAAGAGATGGGGCGCGTCGTATGTGATGAATCACGCGGGGCGCCTGTATTCCAAAGATGGCGCACGTCAGACCATCGATCGGAATATCCTTCAGGCCCGGATATTTCTTTCGCGCTTCGAGCGGCGCCTTGACCCGGCACAGGCCCGCGTGATCGGAAATTTCGCGGGCATTCGCGGCCAAAGTGCGTTGGCGCGCCGCTGGAGCCTGGTCCGCAATCGGTTCTGGAAGGCCGGTCTCGTCCGCAATGTCGGCCTGTTTTTGGTGATCTGATCCATGCGCGCCGTTCATGCTGCCCGTGTTGTATTTGGACAAGAACTTGCGCGTAAGGCGATCGGCGGAATCGGCATACGTGTCGCCGGAGCCATATTCGGATTTGCTTTCAACGTGGTACTCGCCCGCGCGCTGGGCAAGGCGGGTACGGGCACCGTCATGTTCTATCTGAATTTTGGAACAATGATGGGCCTGATCGCGACCTCCGGCATGGATGTCGTAGGGCTACGGGAATTGTCGCGGTCGGAGCACGATCGATTAGGCGCCGAAATGATTTTCGGTCGGCTCCTGTGCAATGCGTTCCTATCGGCGATTTTTTTCACTGTCGGCGCGGCGGCATTCCTTTTTCTATTCGGGGCATCGGTGGCAGGCACCGTCAACGGAAGTATCTGGCTTGCGTCCGCTTTAGTCCTTTTCCTCACCGTTTTTCAGAAATGCTGTTCCGACTGGTTAATCGGCATTCACGAATTCGCGGCGTCGCAGGTGGTATTTTATTTTATCAATCGGCTTGCATCCATTGTGCTGCTTTTTACTGCGCTGGTGTTTTTCGGCGCGGCGGCCGATTTTCCGGCGCTCTGTGTTTTGATCTATGCCGCCGGCTTGTTCCTGGCAGTCATTTTTGGTCTTCGTCGCGCCGTAGCGCATTTTTCGTGGCCCAAAATAGCGAGCGCAGTGAGACCGTCATTCCCGCTATTGGGGGACGGCATCTCGTGTGGAATGCAGAATGCGGCTTTCATCGCGCTGAATCTCTCGCCCTTTGTGCTGTTGGGCTGGCTTTCAAACATTTCGGAACTCGGGATTTTCGGTGTGTCGCAACGGCTGGTCGCCCTGATGGTCCTCGTGCTGACGACTATCTCGCAATTCGCGATGAGGGATTTTGCCCGTGCCTCGGGGCAAGGGGAATTCGCTGCACTCACGCGTTCGCTTACCACCAGCGCCAGGCTGACATGCGCGGCTGCGATACCGATAACCCTCTGTCTGGTTGTCTTCGCGCCTTTCTGGATATTGGTGTTCGGCAAAGCCTTTGCAGGTGCGGCCCCGACGCTGGCATTGCTGTCTATCGGCCTTTGCGCGCAATGTCTTGGCATGCCGTTCCAATCCGCCCTTCTTGCAACAAATCACGAGCGGAGTGCACGAAATGTCACCTTTGTCTGTGCTGCTGTGGGGATTGCACTCAACACCGTTCTGATCCCACGGCTTGGGGCAGAGGGGGCAGCGATCGGAACAGGCGTGGGACTTGCGTTGCAGTCGCTTGGGCATGCCATGCGCGTCCTGAGCCTGCTTTCTGTTCGTGTTGATGTTGCACATTTGCGCATCATCCCTGCGCATATCGCGGCTGTAGCCACATGACGTCGTCGGCGACACGGCGCGCTGCGTTGTCAGGCATGGCACTAGCTGCGGCGAGTTCCGGAGTTTTGGGCCGTTCCCCGACTGAGACGATGGATCTGGCGCAATTCGGCGTGAAGGCCGACGCGAAGGATAATGCCGACGCTCTGCAGGCGGCATTCGATGCAGCTGCAGCGCACAATGCTCCGATGCTTACTCTTTCGCCCGGGATGTATCGCGTTTCGAAGCCCTTGCGTATTCAACATCCACTCGCGCTGGCCGGCAGCGGCGTCTATGACATGAATGCGGCGCCTTCGGGCTGCGCAATAGTAGCGAGTGGTTTTGCTGGGCCCGTCCTGACGATTGCACCCGCAGATAACGGCCGCTTGAGGGGTTTCGACATCTCCGGCGTATTGTTCGATTGCGGCCATCGCAGCGCCGGAATTGCATTGCACCGTTGCGCCGATTTTGCCCTAACGCGGATGGCCGTGCGGTCGGCCCAGGGCTTTGGCATGGAGTTTCGCAACAGCTGGGACGCCGTGATCGTGGATGCTTTCGTTTCCCAATGCGGCGCGACGGAACCGGCGACTGGCGCGATTGAAATTGTCGGTGAAACATTCGCAGACAATTCGAATTCATTGCATTTCTTTGGCACCCGCGTGGAGAGCTCCCGCGGTCCCAATCTGGTCATACACGCGCCCTTGCTGCATAGCGGTCCCAATAACAATATTCAGTTCGTGGCATCGAAATTCCATCTTCCCGCCGGCGACGGCAAAGTGCCGCCTGCGCCGAACCTGACCCTCAATCCGGCAGAAGCGATCAGCTTTCACGGAACGCAGATATTCGACGCCGGTCAGGGATTTCCGGTCATCGATTTCAGCACCGGCCGAGCAACGGACACAGGTTATGCGTTCTTCGGTTGCGACATTGATGTCCGCACCGGCGATGCGTTGATCGGTGGCGATCTTGTTGAAGGCCATCGTTTCTTCGGCTGCACGTTACGCTCCGATCCCGCCGCGCTTCACGCAAAACCACTCTATCGCGGGAAGAGCAATCTCCTTCAGCGCATCAGAGATTTGAACACCGTGTATCGGTTGGCGTCATGAATTCTGGGCGCGCGGAACAACGCTGGGCGTGGCTTGGCTGGCTTCTTTTGCTGTTGCTCGTGGTGTCGTGGCCGATTCGCTATATGCAGCAGGCTGCGTTCGGCCAGGTTGTGTTTTTCACCGGCATCCTTCGCATAGCCCTGTTTCTCGTCATTTTTGCTGCCGCTGCTCTCACCGCCGCCCGGCAGACATCGCGGGAGCAGGTTCGTTTTCTCGCGCTGGGATATATTCTGGTCTCCTTGTTCATTTACAGCCTTATGGTCCTGGATTTCGGCGCTTTCTACGCCGGATTTGCATTCAATTTCTTTGTTGTGCCGCCCACCATTGCTGCAATCATGCTGTTCAATGCTGAATATTTCCCGGTGCATGACGATGCGGCTGAACAACGTATCGTTCGCATATTGCTCACAATAGCCGTTCCCATCGCACTGTTTGGAATATTGCAGTTTGCGCTGAACGATCCGATCCTGCGCGTCGGGTTTCAGGGCGTTCCGAAAAGTGAATTCGGCGAGGCCGGACAAGCCATGATCCGGCTGACGGAGCTGGCTGCAACTCACCGCATACGTGCGAATTCCGTTTTCGGCAGTGCTCTGGAATTCGGCCATTTCGCTGCCCTGTTCGCCATTTTATGTTTTGGCTTGATGTTGAAAGTCCGCGCGCAGCCGTGGCACGCTTTCGCCTATGGAATACTGACGGCCTTGTTCGCCGCCGCCGTCATAAGCACAAATACGCGCAACCTGCTTCTCTATCTTGTCTGTTGCGGAATCGGCTGTCTCCTGATCCGCGCAGGCTTGAGCATCCGGGCTCTCGTCGCGGCCGCGGCGACTCTGGTCGGTGTGTTCTATGCGACGATCTACGCCATCATAGCTTTGGCGCCGGGGTTCTTTGCCGGATTCCTTGATTCCATATCCCTGTTTCAAAGGGCTCGTGGCGTCTACGTCACCGTGAATCAGTTCATCGTCAATGCGGATTCGTTGACACATGTCCTGTTCGGATATGGCTATATGCAGTCTACCGATTTCGCCTTTCTTCCAACGACGATTTTCGACAACAGCGAGCTCGATGTGTATCTCTATGCCGGCGTTTGCGGTGTCGTTTTATATCTCGGGCTCTTGCTGACTCTGTTCATCTTTGCTGTCAGGCAATGGCGCTGGACCGGTCGCGTGGCTTGGCTCGCCACCGCAAGCCTGCTCTTCGGCACACCTCTTTTCTCGACACTGAACATCGATCTCGATCAACCGTTCTTTGCGTTTGTGTTTGCGCTGCTCGCTGGTGGTGTGTTGGTTCCGGCCAATGCTCCCGTATTGCCTGAAAGCGCCGACCTCGATTCGAAACTCGTCGGATTTGCCACCATTTGAGGTTTCGGGATGGAAGAATTTGGGATTAGCATGAAAGGCATAGACGGGAGACGCGGCGCATGACTATGCCTGCTCAAACGGTACGAAGCGTTGAAACGCAAGGCATTTTTGCTTTGATGCGCGCGCAGTGGCGCGACATCGCATTGATATTTGTGGTCGTTGTTGTGCTCGGTTTTGCCTACCTGAATCTTGCTGAGCGGCAATACAGCGTAAGCGCGACGCTTGCGCCATCCGACGCCGAATTGAACATGCTGACCGGTGTAAGCGGTATGACGGAGCTAGGTTCCTTATCGCTGGGACGCATCGGGCTCGGACTCGGAGGAGGTGATCCCAAATTTTCCGCTTTTCTCCAGCAACTTACTTCGAGTGCCACGGCCGAGGCGCTTCTCGCGGACGACCGCGTGAAAGCGTCGATCTATGACACAAGCTGGGATCCGCAGACACGAAGTTTTCATCCGCCGTCCGGTTTCTGGGAAGAGATCAAGCAGTTCGCAAAGTCCGCGCTGGGGCTCGGTCCCTGGCATGTCCCCACGGCAGCCGACATGCAACGCTATCTGAGCCACAACGTCGTTCCCAAAGAGATCGGTATCTCGGAACTGTATTCCGTCAGCTATACCAATAAGGATCCGGAATTCGCACGCTATTTCCTCTCGCGCGTGCTGTCGATTTCCGACAATTACCTGAAGCAACGAAAGCTCGCGCGGGCCAAGGCCTATATCGGCTATCTCGACGACAAATTGAAATCCATCGCCGATGTCGATCAAAGGCAGGCGATGCTGAAGCTGCGATTACAGCAGGAAAATTTTCTGATGGCGGCTTCCGTCAATCTGCCGTTTTCGGCGGACATCAACGATCCGCCCATAACGCCGTCGCGGCCGGCGTGGCCCAATCCGCTGATTGTGGGGGTGATTATTCTGTTTTTTGGCGGCGGGTTTGCGGCGGTGCTGGGTGTGTATCTCCGCCCTTATGAAGCAATCCGCCGGCGATCCGGAAAGGCGCAATACATCGACCCCGCCGCTCCGGTGGCCAGGCCGTTACATCCTACGAAAGCAAATTGATTTCTCGCGAGATCAGGATGATTTGGCGCGGAACAGTTTGCACCAGCCATTGGGCACGATTGTGCCCTGCACAATCTGGCACGACGCGGGCGCTTCAAAATGGACGCAGAATGCGCAGCGTTGATCATTGTTCGGCTGGGTTTGATAGCCTGCGGCTTCCTGCGGGACCTGTGCAGCGGCAACACGCTGCGGGGCGGCGATGGCCGCTCCAAGCATAGCGGAACCGATGGCAGCTGTGGCGCCCAGACCGAATGTCTGGCGGCGGGTAATTTTCATTGGCGTCTCCCCTTGGCCCTGAAGATGAATTCGGATTCGAAACGTGAAACGGGCCTTCACACCGGATCCGCCCGGCCGTTCCCTGCCGAACCGCTCATAAGACGATCCCGGACCTTGGGTAATTCCCTGCGCAAGCCGGCTTTCCCTCGACAAGGCTGCGGAGGTTGATGATGTTGCCTGGCCAGTAAGGGCGCGGGGCAGTCCGCAAATTGTAACAGGTGCCATGCGGATTCACTTCACGAGGGCGGCCAGGGAACAAAGCTGCTCGTGCGCTGAATATATTCGCGATAGGCGGGGCGCCGGTCGGTGATGGTTTCCTCAAGAAGGCTCACGCCGCTGACTCGTAATAGCAGCGCGCTCATCACCACGGGACCAAGTATTGTCCACCACGGGGCGCCGCCCTCGAACGCCAGAACAAACATTCCCCACCAGATCAAAAAGTCACCGAAATAGTTCGGATGGCGCGACCAGGCCCAGAGACCCGTTTTGAGAACCTTGTCGCGATTCTGTGGTTCGGCTCGGAATCGCGTGAGCTGCGCGTCGGCGATCCCCTCCATGAGGATGCCTCCCAAAGTGACCAGAGTGCCCAAGAGGTCGATAAAGCCAAGCGTTGCCGTCGAAACCACAGCTGCCTGCAATGGCCAGGAAATGATCCAGAGAAGAATGCCCTGAAGCCCAAAAATCCAGAAGAGGCTGGTCAGCGCAAAATTGGGTCCGTGCTTCCGCCGGATTTCGGCATAACGATAATCTTCATGACCCAGTCTTTTCCATCGGCTTAAGACGTGGCCGCCAAGCCGGATGGCCCAGATCGATATGAGACCGAGGGCGATCCATCCGCGTTGGGCAACATGCGGAACCAGGGCGGCGCAGGTCCATGCAACTATCGCAAAGGCTGGCGCCCATAAAGTATCGACAATGCTGACATCGCGCAGCCGGAGGCTGACGAGCCAACACAAGACCATCAGCAGCAGAGCAACGATCAGTGTCGCGAGGAAATGCGGCATGCATAGCTTAAGCATATATCCGGCATCGCTATACGAGCCGGGGCCAGCATCGGATCACCGGACTGTGTTTTCGCGGCTGATCCGCCACGCCCGAAAAAACGTATGAGTTGGAGGAATTCGAGCTGATATGCGCATGCGCCTCATCCCTCAATCGATCATACAGGACCGCTGGTTCAAGACGCTGCAACGCATGAAGCGGGGGCGTATCGTTTTCGTCGCCCCGAACGGCGAAGCCCGTACGTTTGGAGGACATTGCGACGGTCCCACGGCTTTTTTCCGGATACATGAATGGAGCGTGCTGGAGCGTGCAGCTGCTCGCGGCGATATCGGGCTCGGGGAAGACTATATCGACGGTGCTTGGGAGACTCCGGATATAGAAGCGCTGATCGCATTCTTCCTGGCCAATATCGAGGAACTGGATGGGTTCGCGGACGGAAATTTTATCAACCGCCTTCTGTTCAGGATCAGAAACGGGCTTGTCCGTCGCAACAGTCTGAGCGGAAGCCGGCGCAACATCCATGCGCATTACGATATGGGCAACGAGTTTTTCGCGCTTTGGCTCGACGAGACGATGACCTATTCTTCCGCGCTATTCGGCGGAGCTGCGTGCAGTCTGTCTGAAGCCCAGCAAAGAAAATACCGCCGCATTCTGTCCCGGCTCGATCCGGGTAAACAATCGATCCTCGAAATCGGGTGCGGATGGGGAGGCTTTGCCGAGCAGGCCGTGCAGGACGAACACCGGGTGACGGGGCTCACGATTTCGCCGGCTCAATATGCTTTCGCCAGCCAGAGGCTGGGCAGCAACGCGGAGATACAGCTTGAGGATTACAGGCACTCGCGCGGCAAATTCGATGCCGTCGTTTCCATCGAAATGGTCGAAGCGGTAGGCGAGCGCTACTGGCCCATCTATTTCCACACGCTGGCGGAGCGTCTCAAGCAGGGCGGCCGCGCAATCATCCAGTCCATCGTGATACGGGATGAATTGTTTTCAGCCTATAGGACCCGCAGCGATTTTGTCCGTCATTATGTATTTCCGGGTGGCATGCTGCCGTCAATTGCGCGCTTGAAACAGGAAGCCGAAAGCGCGGGCTTGAGATTTCTGAATACGTTTTCGTTCGGCCAGGATTATGCCTCCACGCTCCGCATATGGAATGCGCGCATGCGGGAGCGGGAGGGAGAAATCCGCGGCATGGGACATGATGACGGGTTCATCCGCACCTGGCAGTTCTATCTTGGTATGTGTGCGGCGGCTTTCGCGGTAGATCGCACGAGCGTCGCGCAACTCGAATTCGTGCGAACCTGATGCGTCAGTGCGAAATGAGCACCGAAGGTGCTTCGGGCTTGGGCACGGGGCGCAGACGTTTCAGGAAAAGTCTCACGGCCTGAAAATGGATCAGCGTGATGATCTTCAGCGGCAGGAACGGGTTGATAAGAAGCGCGGTCAGTAAATTCACGCTGGTCATGGGGCGAAGCGGGCCTGCCAATGACGTTTTCATCAGCTCTCCTTCATCATCGGAAAGATCGATGCCGATTACAATCCGCTCGTTGTCCGCCGCGAAACGGAACCTGTAGACGCCCTTCGTCTGTATGAAGGGGGAAACGTGAAATATCTTTCTGGCGGTCAGGATGTCGTCGGGCCGAATCGGACGGCGGTCATCGTGGAAGCACAGATAGCAATGGCGTTCGCCGAATGTATTGTTGACTTCGGCGAGCACCGCCCGCAACGCGCCGTCGTGATCGCGGCATAACCAGAAATTCACCGGATTGAAGGCGTAACCGAGTACGCGGGGAATGGTGACCAAAAGCACGTCTCCATCGGCCTCGGGAATGTTCCAGTCCTGCAACACGCCGGAAATCCAGGCCTGAGGCGACTTTCCATCGCCATAGTCGCGTGTGCGCAGGTTGAACAGATTGGTGGCATCGATCGAGAAAATCCCCATTCTCTTGCGAGTCAATTCGCCGACGGAAATGCAGATATAGGTTGCGGTATAGTGGAACCGGTTATGGCGGGGCCGCAGGCGAGCGTGAAATACACGAGCTGCAAGCAGCGATCGCATGAAATTTACGCTGCCTCTGTGGTCGCAGTATTTGCGGCGGCAGGATGCTGCGCCGATAGGCCCGCTCCGCAAACGGCGAATCGAATCCGCTGCCGCTGTTGCGACCACGGTGCCGGCGCCCCCAGCCGCTCTGCTACGTTCATTGCGCTTACGAGCCCGTCTTCATGAAAGCCATAGCCAAGCCATGCGCCGCAGAACCACGTCCTGTTGCGGCCCTGCAGCGATAGCAATGTCCGCTGCCCTTGCAACGCCGCAAAATCGAAAACTGGATGGGAAAATTCGTGGGTATCGAAAATATCCGCGGACGCGATAAGCCGTGAAGGATTGAGCGTAACGAAGAGGGGATAGCGTTCGTCGATACCCTGAAGATTGTTCATCCAGTAGGTAACGGAAAGGGCAGCTTCGTCGCCTGCATTGTCCGCGTGATACACCCAGCTGCCCCAGCACGACCTGCGTTGCGGCATGAACCCCGGGTCTCTGTGAAGAACGACGCGATTGGGCTGATACCGGATCGCACTCAGTGCGTTGCGTTCGGCGCTGCTCGCATCTCCGAGTAGCGCCGATGTCTGGTCGCTGTGGGTTGCAAAAACGACCTCATCATAACGTGCCGTCGTTCCCTGTTGATCGGTTATCATCACACCGCGTGAGGTGCGAAGAACACGTGTCGCCGCGCAACCCGTTCTCAGCCGATCGCCCAGAAGGTCCGCAATCCGGCGCACATACACATCCGAACCGCCTTCAACCGTCAGCCATTGCGGTTGTCCGGTCATCGAAAGGAGGTGGTGATTGGCGAAGAATTCCAGGAGGGACAGGGCCGGAAATTCGAGCATTTGCTTTGGAGGGCAGCTCCAGATCGCGCCCGCCATGGGCAGCAGATAGTGGCGGCGAAACCAGTTGCCCAGCCGCATCCGTTTGATCAGCGCGCCGACGCTGAGCTCCGGTTCGCGCCGTGCGATAGCGAGGGCGCCTTTATTGAACCGCATCACATCGACGAAGAGACGGAGGAATTGCGGGCGCAGGAGATTGCGGCGCTGTGCAACTATCGCGGTGAGGTCTTTCGCACCCCATTCGAGCCAGCCATTCCCGACCGTGAGTGCAAAGCTCATGTCGCTGTTCCTGACCGGAACGTCGAGGTACTCGAAGAGCGAGGTGAGATTGGGATAGTTAAGTTTGTTGAAAACGATAAATCCGGTGTCCACCGCTATGGTGCGATCGCCGTAGGGGACATGGAGGGTGCGGCTATGGCCACCCGGCCGGGCATCCTTTTCATAAACCGTGATGTCATGCATCCTGCCAAGCAGGAAAGCCGCCGACAAGCCCGATATTCCCGTACCGATGATCGCGATCCTGGCCATACGCGCTTGTACGGGTCGGGGAGCGGACCGGATCAGCGTCTTGTGGTCACGGTGGTCCTCATTGGCGAAACTGTTCCAGCACGGTTATCCTCACCCCATGCAGGTTCGCTCCATGATCCGAAGCCGTTCGCATTGCGTAGAACTCAGCGATGATCAGTCGCGAACAGGCCGAATTCCGAGTGTCCCGATTCAATACGGCGGCGCGTCCGCGGTTTTGGCCTGTGCGTGACGAGGAGACTGTTGCGAGGCCGTCAGCCGGAGACACCCTACCGGATTGGACGATTTGCATCGGCGCGATCGCGCGCCATCGCGATAAGAAGCAGTTTGCGCTTTTGTTCGATCATTTCGCGCCAAGGCTCAAAAGCTATTTTATAAGATTGGCAGTCGATAACGGCACTGCCGAAGAGCTTGTGCAAGAGGCGATGCTCTCCGTGTGGAGAAAAGCCGATTATTTCGACCCGGCGCGCGCGTCGGTGTCGACGTGGATTTTTACCATTGCGCGCAATCTGCGGATCGATATTGCACGCCGCGAACGTGATCCTCATCGCCTTGCGGAGGCGTTCGAACCGATACCCGAACCCATGCCGGATGAGTGTGTGACAACATTTGAACGCGAAGCGCGAATACGTACCGCAATCGGCATCCTTCCGTCGGAGCAGGCGAATATCATTCGTCTCCATTTTTTTGAGGACCGATCGCATGCCGAAATCGCCGGGATGCTCGATCTTCCTCTGGGTACCGTGAAGTCGCGCGTAAGGCTGGCCATGGGAAAAATCCGCGCTCTCGTGGAGGATCTGCAATGATCCGGCATCATCCCGCGGCCGAAATTCTCGTCGATTATGCGCGCGGCGCACTCGATCGCGGCGCAAGTCTGGTCGTCGCCTGCCATCTCGATGTCTGCGAAATTTGTCGCAGCGAAACACGTTTGTGGGAGGGCGTCGGCGGAGCATTGCTCGAAAAATTGGATCCTGCGCCTCTCGACGCGAATGCGCTGGCAAGGATAATGACAAGGCTGGATGATCAGCAACCGCATCGCCCCACGCGTGAAGTCGGGTTGCCGGCATATTTGAACCGCTATTCGATCCCTCGCGCGTTGAAACATGAAAGCGTGGCGTCGCGGCGCTGGGTGACTCCGGGCATATGGTTTGCGCCTATTGTGGCGAAAGAGAAAACCGGGCGCCGTACCTATCTCATATATGCGTCACGCGGCACGGTCATGCCCGAACACCAGCATGGCGGCGGCGAATTCACCTTTGTTCTTCATGGTGCATTCAGCGATCCAAGTGGGACATATGGAAAAGGCGATTTTGCGGAAACGGACGAGCGTGCCGTTCATGCCCCGGCTGTGACGCAGGAATCCGGTTGTCTTTGTCTCATCAGTTCGGACGCACCCATGGCTCTCAAAAGCTGGCCGGCGCGCACTATCCAGCGTCTTCTGGGAACACCCTATTGAGATCCAGATGCTGCGTTACGTCCTCGCCTTTGTTGCCTCCCTCCTTGTGTTGATCGCCGGCGACGCCGTCTGGTTGAGTTATTTCGCGCGCGCTCTATTTCGTCCGACAGTGGGTACAATTCTACTGGATGAGCCCCGCTGGTTCGCCGTTGCCATCTTCTATCCGCTCTATGCGGCCGCCATTTTGGTCTTTGCGGTAAATCCGATCCGCACCGATGCTGCATGGCAGACTGCGCTTCTGCGCGGTGCGCTACTTGGCCTTGTCGCCTACGGTACCTACGATCTCACCAATCTCGCGACGATCCGCGTCTGGACGACCAGGCTGGCATTGATTGACACGGGCTGGGGAATCGTTCTGACCGCGTTCGCTGCCCTGGCGGCCTGTTTGGTCGAGCAGCGATTTCAGGCCGAATAGCAATATTGCGTAGGTTTAAGGCGATAATGGCTTACGCCCCATGCATTTCCGTTGTCGAAACCGAAAGACTCCGCGACGGCCAGGAAGAACATGCGCCAGCGCTGGCGCCATAGCGCTGCGTCGTCGCCATAAATGCGGTGCAGTATTCCATTCAGTGCATCGCGATTCGCATCGAAATTTCGTAGCCAGTCGAGCGCCGTGCGCCGGTAGTGATTTCCGTTCCAGCGCCATTCCTGCTCGATTTCGAAAATATCGGCGAATTGATGGATCAGGCTGCGGCTCGGCATGATTCCGCCGGAGAAAAAATGTTGTGCCATCCAATCCTCGCGGTCGCATACATCATAACGGGAAGCACGGGATTGGTGGGCGAAGACATGCAAGAACAGCGTGCCGCCCGGCCGCAGCCACATACGGCTTCGCGCGAGCAGCGCGCGCCAGTTCGCTATGTGCTCGAACATTTCCAGGGACATGATACGATCAAACCGGAGTTCGGTGCCAAAATCGTTCATGTCGGCCGTCATGACCTTGAGATTTTGGATCCCAAGCGTCCGTGCCTTGAGTTCGATATAGCTTCGCTGCGAATGGGAATTGGACACCGCAATTATGCGCGCCGCCGGATATCGTTCAGCCATATAAAGCGAGAGAGAACCCCAGCCGCAGCCGAGTTCGAGAATATCCAGCCCATCGGCGATTTGCGCGCGCTCCACCGTCGTCGCGAGCGCGCAGTTTTCCGCAGCTGCGAGCGATTCATCGCCGGTTGGATAGAAGCAGCTGGAGTATTTTCTGCGGGGACCGAGAAAAGTGGCAAAAAAAGCGGCGGGTAGTTCGTAGTGCTGGCTGTTCGCCGCGTCGGAAAATATAGCGATCGGATACTCGCCCATCTCACGGGCGAACACCGCGTCATCAACTGGCGCCGCATGTCTGCGCTCATTCTCCGTCACAACGCGCCGTATACCTGCGCGTATGATCGAATCGGGCAACAGAGCCCGCTCCGCCAGCCGGGTTGCGAGCAAGGTATATGACCTCATTGCGGCTTGTACGCGGCACGGTACCGGATGGATCAATCATAGCGTCGCATCTTAAAAAATATTTTCTTACCCATCTCAACCCGGTGGAACTGAGCCGCAATTCCGGAGATTATCGCGCGGTTATTGTGCATTTCACTCGTGGGATGAAAAATGAAGAGAGTACTGTTTGGCGCTACCTTCTGTGCCCTGTCGATACTTTACGGAGCGGGCGCCTCCGCGGATGTGACGATCTCGTCGGATGCGACGCAAAACATCACCTGTTCTGCGGGCGTCTGTTCTCCCACGTCGCCTGTTGCCGTTCTGAATGCCGGCGATCTCGAGACGCTCCTCGCCGCGGGGAATGTCACCGTGACAACCGCCGGTTCCGGCATCCAGGCAGACAACATCGGCGTCGATGTCCCGATATCCTGGTCCAATTCCAGCTCTCTTCAACTCGATGCTTCACGATCCATCGACGTCGCAGCATCTGTCACCGTTGCAGGCGGTGGGGGGATGCAACTAACGTCTCATAGCAAAGCACTTAACAGTCTGCGCTTTGACGCCGGCGGAAGCATAACGTTCGCTAGTCTTTCGAGCCAGCTCCTGATAAACAATTCTTCGTACCAGCTCGTCGATAGCGTTTCGTCGCTTGCTGCCGCCCTGAAAAATAAACCTTCAGGAAATTTTGCTCTTGCGGCCAATTATGACGCGAGCGGAGACGGCGCATATTCCTCCACGCCAATAACCACTGGCGTTATGGGAAACGTTGAAGGGCTAGGGAACACGATTGCGAATATCCAGATATCGGCCAAATCAATCCAGACAATAGCAGGATTGTTTTCTTCCGTCGGCACAAATGGTGCTGTTAAAGATCTGCGCCTTTCATCGCTTCGCATGAAGATCGGAACTTATAAACCAACGGAGTCGCAGGCCGCTGGGGGCCTGGTAACCACCAATGGCGGCCTCCTGTTTGGAGATAACGTGTCGGGGGAGATATCTGTAAACGCCACGAATGGCGGGGACAGTAATCTATTGGGTGGGCTTACCGCTCAGAATGCAGGCACGATTGAAAATTGTAGTTCGTCCGCAGCGATCGACTCCAAGCAGACAATTGTCGGCGGGCTTGTGGGAAGCAATTCCGGCTCGATTCTCGAATCTTATGCTACGGCGCATGTGCGGGACATATCACAATCACCGCTGATAGTCGTGGGCGGGTTTGTAGGGGATAATTCCGGGCATATAGGAAATTCCTACGCGTTGGGCAGTGTAACGGGACAAGGAACGCTGGAGGACGAGAATGAGCCCGCCGCAGGCGGTTTTGTCGGCACGAGTGAAGGCAAGGTGACGAATTCCTATTCGACCGGTCGCGTCACATTGAATTTGGGCGCCCGGGGCGGCTTTTCCGGAGGCAGCGTCGAATGTTCCCATTGTTACTGGGACACGAGTACGAGTGGTACGAAGACAGGGACGGGCAAAGGCAATGAAGCCGGGGTCTCGGGCGAAACGACCAAAAAACTGCGATCAAAACTTCCCAAAGGACTGAGCCCGCATGTATGGGCCGAGGGAGCAGGCGTCAATCATGGTCTGCCCTACCTTCTTGGAAACACGCCGCCCAATTGAATCCCAGCAAAGTCAACGAGTAGCGACAAGCTCGAGAGGAGTGGCGGATTGAGCGACGATGCCCGCAAGTCGTCGGGCTGCCATCTCGATATTGCGTTCAGCGATTGTTCCAAACGCCAGAACTATACCTCTTTTTCTCGATGCGCCCTGATAAAACGAAGACAGCGGGGCTACCGGCAATCCCTGAAGAGCAGACAAACGGCTTACGGCACTCTCGTCGACATTATCCGGAAGCAAGATAGTCAAATGTAAGCCCCCAGCGGGTTCCATGACGGTGGCGCCCGGAAGACAATTATTGCACGCCCGGACCATCGCTTCCAGCCGCTGCGCGTAGGAGGCCCGCGCAGACCGGACATGCAACGGATACTGATTTTCTTCCATAAAACGCGCCACGGCCGCCAAAATGAATGAATCCGGTCCGTAGCCCGCACGGTTTGCCAATTCCTGAAAGGCATCGCGAAGCCCAGACGGAACGACCAGATAACCGATTCTTATGTGCGGTCCCAAAGTCTCGTTCATGTCCCCAAAATAGAGAACCCGGCCGCTCTGATCCTGGCCCTGGAGCGCACGGAGTCGATTGTTTTGATAAGACAGTTCCCATGAAACATCGGCTTCGAAGATAACGGCGTTTGCCTGTTCGGAAAATCTGAGCAGCTCCGTACGCCTGTCCTCTGTCAATTGCCGTCCCAACGGGCAGCCGACGGAAGGCGATACGAAGATCATGCGGGGTGGCGGCCCGGACCATCGCTGCGCATCGGCGCCGGCAGCATCGCTCGGCAAAGGGAGAACGCGCATGCCTTCGGAAGCAAAAGCCTGCCGAACGAATGGGGCCGCGGGATCTTCGACAGCCGCACAATGACCCGGGTCGGCAATGGCCTGCAACGCGAGATTGAGTGCGCTGGCCATGCTTGCAACGGGAATGATTTGCTCCGGCGCACAACACACGCCGCGCCGGTGCCGCAGATATGCGGCAAGCGCCGCCTGGAATCGTTGTTTCGCCGTCGCCATATCGGAACAGGATGCACGGCCGAATTCTTCCGCCAGCAACCTTCCGAGCGGGTTCCGGGGAAACAGGGAAGGGTCGGGCGCGTATAAAGAAAAGGCACCGTTTCGTGGTTCTGTTACATGCTCCGTCTGAAGATTTTGCCGGGCACGGAAACTTATCTCCACCACATTTGAGCGTGCGGATTTCAGCTCATCGGTTTTGCTGCGAGAACCCGCCTCTTCGTCGAAGACGCGCGAATTGAGCAGCAACCGGGCTACTTCCGTGCCCCTGCGCCGGTTGGTAGCCAGATAGCCTTCCGCTGCCAGCTGGCTATAGGCGGTGACGACGGTGTTCCTGCCGACACCGAGAGAAACAGAGAGTTCGCGGCTGGTGGGAATCCGGGTGCCTGGCGGAAGGTCTCCAACGATGATGGCATCACGCAGCTTGCTGCAGAGTTGCTGATAGATCGGAACCGGCAAGCCGGGATCGATCCGGATATTTGCGATGGCCAATGGCAGATCGCTTGGTTCCATTACATCCTTGAAAGGATGTTCATCGCAGCGCAGGTCGAACACGTTTGTCGAATCCCAGTTGGTATCCATGTCGCCGAATTGCACCGAATCATTTGGGCAAGGCGAGGGCCAATTCAATCGTTCCGATTGGGCCACTGGCGGCACGAAATTGCATCGCAGATGCCCAATCACAAGGACATTCCCGTTTTTCGAACTCGCGCCCGAAGTTTTCCAGCAAAAGATAACTAGTTTACGCACCCTGCTATGCCGAATGGCGGCCATGCGCTGAGGTCGGTTTTACGCTACTGGCGTTTCGCGTCGGCTTCGGAATATCACGTTTGTGTGATTGTAACATCCTCTCGTCGAGTTGTCATGGCTGGAGCTGGACAGGGCGGGCGGAGTACGGAGCATGCGAATGGAATGCCCGACGCTGCCGGCAAATCCGAGTTGACCGTACATGAAAGAGTGTACAGACAGGTCCGTTCACTCATTCTTTCAGGTGCGTTGCCCAATGGCGCGAAATTACCGCCGTCTCGTACCTTTGCCGGTCAGTTAGGCGTCTCGCGCAATACGCTTCTCGCGGTCTTGGACCGCATGATTGCCGATGGATGGTTGAAGGCGCGCAGAGGGTCGGGCGTATACGTGACCTATGTGAGTCCGCGGCCGGGGAGCGCGTTCGTCGCAAGGTCCGTGCGTCCGCCGTCGGTGCCGTTTTTCATGGGAGCGAGGGCGACAGATCTCTTTCCCGCCCAAATATGGAACAAGCTTCAATCACGCCGTTGGGCAGGAATGTCCGGTCCTGAACTGGAGATGGGTGAAGCGCAGGGCTGGCCCGCACTCTGCGAAGCGATAGCCGCGCATGTTTCCCTGTCGCGGGGATTGCATTGTTCACCGCAGGAAGTGGTTGTTACGACCAGCGTGCCCGCCGCTATTGATCTGACATTGCGGGCTCTCGGAATTGCCGGGGGGCATGGGTGGGTGGAAGAGCCTGGATATCATGCGCCCAAACAGTCGCTGGTGAATTGTGGTGTCATTCCGGCGCCCATTCCCGTCGACGATTCCGGGATCGATGTTGTTTACGGCCAGCGCGCATTCGGAAATGCAAAGCTGGCGGTGGTTACCTCTGCGTGTCAATTTCCGAGCTGCGTGACGATGTCCGAAGAACGCCGGGGAAAGCTGCTGGCGTGGGCCAGAGAGAACGATGCTTGGATCATCGAGGATGATTACGACTGGCAAAGTACGAATTACCGCGAGTTGCCGCCGCCCATTTCTGCGATCGACAATTCCCGGACCATCTACGTCAATTCATTCAATCCGATCCTTTTTCCTGCGCTGCGGATTGCCTACATCATCTGTCCGCCCTCTCTGCTGGAGCGGTTCGCCGCGGTCAGGATAGGTCTGGACGAATATGCCAACGTGCCCAACCAGATCGTTCTGGCCGACTTCATGAATTCGGGCCATCTGGACGATCATCTCCGACGCCTCGCTTCCGCCTATCCCGAGAGACGGACAGCCCTCGTGGACGCGATGGAGCGGGAAATTCCAGACATCGTGGTGCCGCATAAGCAGACCGCAGGCACGCATGTTGTGGTCACTCTTCTCCGGCATAGCGAGGATGAATTCGTGGCGCTGTCCCGCGAAAATGGAATCGTGGTGGAAGGAATGAACGTGTTCCGGCTGAATAAGTCGGATACAGCTCAGGTACTGTTCGGCTTCGCCGCGTTCAATCCCACGGCGATTCGGTCGGCCGTCAAAGCCATACGTCGTGCGACCGGCGGCGGTGGATTGTAGAAAACAGCGTCTGTGGTTCCCCTGTTGCGCGTGGTTTGCCGGCAGGCCGGGTTGCGCCGTGTCGATTGGTTAAACGGAAATGCAAAAAACGGTGACCAAATCGATGCTATTTCAGCGATCTCCGGTATGGTCGCCAAATTGCAACAGTGAATCTGGCATTTTTTGGTTCCCACTGTTTGAAATAGATTGGTCCACCGGTCGGTTCCTACCATCCCTTCAAATGCCGTTGCCGAAACGTAGTTGTTCGGTGTTGCGGCGGTCGATTTCGAGCCGAGGGGGTTTCGCGTGTTCAAAACCAATCAGAATATCCGCCATCTGCGTTCCACGCTCTTTCTTGGAGCGGCCTCAGCGGCCGCCATCGGTGTTGCGATGCCAGCCACGGCACAAGACACCGGCGGCGCTTCCAACAGCAGCGTCGAAACGGTGGTGGTCACGGGTTCGCGCATTCCGCAGACCGGCGTCTATAGCGCCAGTCCCGTGACCGCTGTCGGCCAGCAGGAGTTGAAATTCGAGGGTACGACGGACGTTACAACCCTGATCAACAATCTGCCGGAAGCCTTTGTCGACCAGAACCAGGGCGTAGCAAACGGTGCGACGGGTACAGCCAATGTCGATCTGCGCGGCCTGGGCTCCAAACGCACACTTGTGCTGGTAAACGGCACACGCCTGATGCCCGGCGACATAGCCGCTCCAGTTCCCGATCTGAACGACATCCCGGCCGCCCTCGTCGACCACGTGGAGGTTCTTACCGGTGGCGCCTCGGCGGTGTACGGCTCGGATGCGTTGGCCGGCGTGGTCAACTTCATCATGCGCAAGGATTTTC
>DASXXW010000135.1:0-1655 GCA_036502865.1 Rhizomicrobium sp. | reverse complement strand
TGTTCGGGTTGCTCGGCATCATCATCGGACTTTGGGCGAACAATTTCGAGCAACTCACTATCCTGAATGTGTTTTTCATCACGCCGCTCTCTTTCGTAGGCGGCGTGTTCAACACGCTTTCGATGCTGCCGCCCTGGCTTCGCTGGCTCGCCTGGGGCAATCCTTTCTTCTATTTCATCAACGGTGTCCGCCACGCCATGATCGGGTTCTCCGAAGCGCCGGAAGGGCTCGGATTTGGCGTTGCACTGGCGCTTGCGGCGGTCATGAGCGTCGCCGTCTGGCGGCTCTATGCCACTGGCTACGGTTTGAGAGAGTAGTGGCCAGCTCTTGGTGCGCCTATTGTTCGGCTGGCCGTGTCATAGTAAGGCCTGATTTTCCTACAAGAACCTCAGCCGTCGCCCTATCTTTTGAGCAAGGAACAGCCATGTTTGCACGCCTGTCTTGCGCGCTTCTGACGACAGCAGCCTTCCTGGCGCCCGGTATTGGCCACGCCGCGCCGCAAAATATCGGCGCGTTCCAGAATTGGGCGGCCTATTCGACCGACGCCGGCGCGGGGAAGGTCTGTTACGCGCTGTCACGTCCCACTTCGACCGAACCGAAAAAACTGCACCGCGACGCGGCCTTCTTTTTGATCAATGACTGGCCAGGCCGAAAGGCGAAAGGCGAGCCCGAGATCGTTCCGGGTTTTCAGTACAAGGATGGCAGCGCCGTGACGGTGCAGATCGGCGCGGGCCAGTTCAGCTTCTTTACCCGGAATGATGGCAACGCAGGCGGAGCCTGGGTGGAAGCGCAAGCCGACGAGCAGCGTCTGGTGGATGCGATGAAGACCGCGCCGGAGGCCGTTGTCACGGGCACATCGAAACGCGGCACGACGATCCGGGACACATATTCCCTGGCAGGCTTTGCCGATGCGCTCGCAAAGGCGCATCAGGCCTGCACCATGTGAGATCGCATTGACCGTTTCTTCTCCATTGATCGGGATCGACCGTACAGCTCTGCAAACAATGCTCGCGGAGCAGGGCATCCCGCCGCGTGAAGCCGGGATGCGTGTGCGTCAGTTGTGGAACTGGATGTATGTCCATGGCGCGCACGATTTCGAGAGCATGACCAATCTCGCAAAGCCGTTTCGCGCTTTCATGTCGGAGCGATTCAGCCTTTCTCGGCCGGAAATTCTTTCCGAGCAGATTTCGAGCGACGGCACCCGCAAATGGCTTTTGCGCACCGGACCGGGCATCGAGTTCGAGACCGTATTCATTCCCGAAGCTGGCCGCGGAACTCTGTGTGTATCCTCGCAGGTGGGCTGCACGCTGAATTGCCGATTCTGCCATACAGGGACGCAAAAGCTCGTTCGCAATCTGACAGCCGGTGAAATTGTGGGGCAGGTGATGGTCGCGCGCGACTCGCTCGACGATTGGCCGTCCACCGGCGAGCACCGCCAGATCACCAATGTCGTCATGATGGGCATGGGCGAGCCGCTTTATAATTTTGAGAACGTCAAGGCCGCACTTGCCATCGTCGCAGATGGCGATGCGCTCGCAGTCTCGAAGCGGCGCGTGACACTGTCGACGGCCGGCGTTGTGCCGATGATACCGCGAGCAGGAGCTGAGATCGGTTCGGCGCTTGCCATTTCCCTGCATGCTGCGCGCGATGAATTG
>DASXXW010000134.1:0-20902 GCA_036502865.1 Rhizomicrobium sp. | reverse complement strand
CTCGGCTACCTGCTGGTCGATATCCATCATCACCATGCCGCCCTTGTTCACGCGGGGCGTCACCTGCAGGATCACGCCTGTGTCGAGATACTGCACGCTGTTCACCTCGGGCGCATTGGTGGTGATGGTGCTGACGGCGGTCGCCGTCACGATCGGAACCTGATCGCCGACATCGAGCTTTGCCGTCTGGTTGTTCAGCACCAGAACTTCCGGCGCCGAAAGCACTTCCACATGCGTGACGGTGGCGATCGCGCTCAGCACCGCCTGCAGGCTGTTGCCGTTGGCGAACATGTAGGAGAATCCCGGCAATGTCGCCGTAAGCGGCGTTGTCGGCGGCACCGGCAGAGTGGATCCGTTGGTCAGCGCGAAGGTGCTGGTGCTGTTCGGCGTACTGTTCGGCTTGTAGAAATACTGGAAGCCGAACTGCGTCTGGTCGGTCAGCGTCACCTCGGCGATCGCCGCTTCCAGAAGCACCTGCAACGGCGCCACATCGAGCTGGTGCAAGGCATCCTGGATCACGGTGTATTCGCGCGGCGTCGCAAGGATGACCAGTGCATTGTTTGTTTCGTCGGCAGTGATATTGACCGTACTAATGCCCTCGCGCGACACGCCGCCGACTGTTTCATACCTGCTGTAATTGCTTTGGCCCTGCCCCGAGGTCGGTGTCGTCACCGGTTGGAACTGCACCGCAGGATTGTTGGAACGATTCGCAAAGTTCGAGCTGCCCGAACTACTGTTGCTGCTGCTGTTGCCGGTGCTGCTGTTGCCGCCGCTGTTGTTGTTCTGGGAGAAACCCGAACCTCCGAAATTGCTGCTTCCGCTTGTGCCAGACGAATTCCCGGCACCAAGGCCGCTGGAACCATTTGAGTTGGAAGAATTGTTGTTCAGGAAACTCGAGTTCGAACTCTGCGATCCCGGGCCCGTCTGGGGCTGCTGTTGTTGATTCTGGTCGTTGCCGCCCGAGCCAAACAATGTTTTGACGAGCGTGCCGGCGATATCGCTCGCGCGGCCATTCTGCACCCGGTAGACATAGATCTTCTTGTCATTGCCGTCGCCGGCCCGGTCGAGTTTCGCGACCCAGAGCTTGAGCTGGTCGATGTATTTTTCTTGCGGCGAGATGGCGAGCACGGCGTTGAGCCGGTCGAGCGGTACGAAGCGGACGACATTCGCCACAGGGCTGTCCTGCCCGCCCACGAGATCGCTGAGTTCCTTCGCAAGCTCCTGGGAATCCATGTATTTCGGCTCGAAGAGCTGGAAATGCATGCCGCTGAGCCAATCCGTATCGAAGAGACCGATGTCTTCGATCAGCGTTTGGCGCTGCTGGGCCGTACCTTCGATGATCAGATCGTTGCGTGAGGTATCGACGCGAATGTTGCCTTCGGAATTGGCGATAGGTTCGAGGAGCTTGGCGAGGGCCGGCGCGCCCACATATTTGACGTGAACAACTTCCATTCCATAGCCCAACGTGTTGGTCACACGCGCCGGCGCGCTGGTCCCGGCCTGTTTGTGGGCGTCGGTCAGTGGCAGGATTTCATAAATGCCATTCGAGTGAACGAGCGCCAGCCCCGCAAGTCCCAGAGCCTGCTCGAGCGCAGGCAATACCTGCGCGCGTCCGAGCGGCTTGCTGGTTTGAATCGTGACCACGCCATTGGTCGAGGCAGAAATTTCGTAGTTCAGCTGAAGGTAGTCGCCCAATACCGCCTTTGCGACATCGCGCACATCGGCGTTGACGAAATTCAACGTAATGCCGCCGGCGCCTGCCGGCTGCATTCCCGCGCTCTGGTCCTGAGCGGCCGGTGGAAAAGGCCGCGCGCCAAACCGTTGGCCAAATCTCTGCATTCCGGGAGGAGTTTGCATGCCTGGGCGCTGCATGCCGGGCCGCAGCATGCCGGGCCGCTGCATGCCCGGTGGGCCCGGTTGTTGGCCTGGCGTACCCGGATTGTCCTGCTGAGTGTCGTCATCGTCGGAGTCGTCGTTGCCGGCGGCTGTGCCCTGCGGGTGGGGCGCCGTACCTTTCGGTGCCTGGGCAGCGGCGGGAATGGTGCAAAGCGCCACTACCAGAAAGGGCCAAAGCCAGGCCCGAAACCCGCGAGAATTCTCATCAGTACTGAAGAAAGACATTATAAAGCCCCGGAATTCGCCCCCCTTATAGGCAAATCGTGCTGCCACAGTCTCCTTACTTTTTATGCAGACGAGCAGCACATTTGATCGGATAGGGCGCTCTTCTGCCTCACAACACCGGCAAATTACAACCCGGTAACCCGTTCTGACCTTCTGCAGTTCAGCGTAAATGCTTGCGGATCATCAGTTTCAGCCCCGACCAGATATCGCTGACCGCGCAAACCTTGACGTCCACGAGATCGGTGGAGAGCGCGAGTTCCCGGATGCTGTTTTCGGTGACATCGGTTGGTATCCCCGACGATTTCTTGTGCCACGAAACCCAGATCGCACCCGAAGGCGTGATCGTCCGGCGAGCCTTGGGCAATTCGCGATGCAAGTCAGCGAGTGACTCGACGAAAAGGTGGACGATGTCGCAATCGGCCTTTCCGCCGCGAGCAGCGAAAACGACATTTTCGGGCAGGGGCACCAACCAGCTTTCATAATCGTCCGGCGCTCCCACGACGTGAAGGCGCGAGCCCAGCTTCAGGCCGAGCTTTTTGGAAAGCGGAGTGCCTGAATAGCCGGCCACCGCGAGCCAGTCCGAATTACCGCTTCAGCTCTATGATGTCGAAGGTGGATTCCTGGACCGGGTAGGGGAATTCGATCCGTGCCGAAGAACGCCCGGTGGACTCTAGCAATCCGATGACATCGTCCGGTGTGGCGGCTGCTCCGGCGGACGGCGTGTTCCCCGAATAGCGGTGCGGCGGCTCGCCTTTGGCCGAAAGCGCGCCAAGGAGCACATAGCCATCCGCCTCGTGATGGTAGAGCGCACCGTTGAGCTTCTGCGTGCCGGACAGTTTGGAGAAATAGAGGTGGTCGCCGCTATGGCCGATCCGGCAGCGGAACCAGGAATAGACGATATCCGGGCTCATGCTGCCGAGCCTGATCGTTCGGCAACGCCAGTCCCCCGAAAGGTCACGCTCCGAAGCAGGTCTCGCCGCGGCATCCAATACCGCATGGATGAGGCCGATATCGCGACCGGACTGTGCTTCGGAGAGACCTTTGGCGCGCGCTTCGTCGAGTTTCGCCAGCCGGCCTGTATCGAATTGGGACGCCTGTTCCCTCCAGCCCGCCTCTGCGGCCGTAGCTGTGCAAAAAGCGGCCAGGGCCAACAGGCCGATCCTAAACCTCCGCATGCTCCTTTTCCCCTTCCGCAGGCTCATGATCGCCATTTTCCGGCGCGATCCAGCCCTTCAAATCCCCGCTCGGGGGCATGCCGACAATATTGTAGCCCGCGTCGACGAAATGAATTTCGCCGGTGACTCCGGACGACAGGTCACTAAGCAAATACAGTGCCGCATTGCCGACATGATCGAGTTCGATGTTCTTCTTGAGGGGACTATGGGCCCGGTTCCAGCGAAAGACGGTGCGGGCCTCTCCGATCACCGATCCGGCAAGGGTGCGCATCGGGCCGGCAGAAATCGCATTGACCCGGATGCCGTCGCGCCCGAGATCGGCTGCGAGATAACGAACGCTCGCTTCGAGCCCGGCCTTCGCGACGCCCATGACATTATAATTCGGGGTGACGCGGGTTGCGCCAAGATAGGTCAATGTCAGGAGCGAACCGCCGCGTGGCGCGGGCGCCATCATATGCGCGGCACGTTGGGCCACAGCGGTGAAAGAATAACAGGAAATACTCAGGCTGCGGAGGAAATTGGCGCGGGTGGTGTCGACATAGCGACCCTTGAGTTCGTTCTTATCCGAATGGGCGATTGCATGAACGAGAAAATCGAGCGTGCCCCATTCCGAACGCAGCGCGGCGAAAACCTCGTCGAGTTGCGTGTCGTCTTCGACATCGCCGGGAAGCACAATCCGTGAGCCAATGGAATCGGCGAGCGGTTTCAGCCGACGCGCCTGGGATTCGCCCTGATAGGTGAAAGCGATTTCCGCGCCCTGGGCGGCCAGCGTCCGTGCGATACCCCAGGCAATGGAATGATCATTCGCGACCCCCATCACAAGGCCGCGCCGCCCGCTCATCAAGCCCTGTCCGTTCATCATCTCCCGCTCGCAGTCCGTATGTCAGCCGTTGTAGCGTTCGAAAACGAGTGTCGCGTTTGTTCCTCCGAAGCCGAAGCTGTTCGAAAGGACGCGTTCGAGCTTCGCGCCATCGACACGCGCACGCACCACCGGTGCATCGGCGATCTCCGGATCGATCTGGTCGATATTGGCGCTCTCTGCGATGAACCCGCCTCGCATCTGCAGAAGCGAATAGATGGATTCATGTACGCCCGCAGCGCCAAGGGAATGGCCGGTAAGTGATTTGGTCGAATTCACCGGCGGAATGCGGTCGCCGAACACTTCGCGCATGGCCCTGATCTCCGTCACGTCGCCGACAGGCGTCGAAGTGCCATGTGCATTGATATAATCGACCGGGCCTTTCACCGTCGCCAGCGCCTGCTGCATGCAGCGCACCGCGCCTTCGCCCGAAGGCGCCACCATATCGTGCCCGTCGGACGTCGCGCCATAGCCCACAATTTCGGCGTGAATTTTCGCGCCGCGCGCCTTTGCGTGTTCGAGTTCTTCCAGAACCAGAACGCCACCACCGCCGGAAATGACAAACCCGTCGCGATCTTTGTCGAAGGCGCGCGATGCCCGTTCCGGTGAGTCATTATAATGCGACGACATCGCCCCCATCGCGTCGAACAATACGGACAGGGTCCAGTCGAGTTCTTCCCCGCCGCCTGCGAAGACGATGTCCTGCTTGCCCCATTGAATGAGTTCGGCGCCGTTGCCGATGCAATGTGCGCTCGTGGAGCAGGCGGAACTGATGGAGTAGTTCACGCCTTTGATTTTGTACCAGGTCGAAAGGACTGCGGAGCAGGTTGACGACATCGCCTTGGGAACAACGAAGGGGCCCACGCGCTTCGGGCCTTTTCCGGGTTCCGTCCGCGCCGTGTCCGCGGCAGCAACGATAGCCCGTGTCGAAGGCCCGCCTGAGCCCATGACAAGGCCGGTGCGCGGGTTGATGATGTCTTTTTCCTCGAGACCGGAATCGGCGATAGCCTGTTCCATGGCGAGAAAATTATAAGCCGCACCATCGCCCATGAAGCGCCGCGCGCGCCGGTCGACCGCCGCCTCGACATCGATCTTGAGGCTGCCATGGACCTGACAGCGAAATCCCATCTTCTGATAGGTATCGGCGACCGTGATGCCCGAACGTGCTTCGCGCAGCGCATTTGCCACTTCGGAAACGTTGTTTCCGATCGAGCAGACAATACCCATGCCGGTGACGACGACGCGTCTCATCCCGGATTTCCTTTTATTCTTGAACAGCGATTCATATCAGGCGGCGTATGCCCGTTTCATGCCGGAACTGCGTCCGCAGCGAGTGCGGTCCGTGGTTGTTCGGTGAACAGTCCCACGCGCAGATCCTTTGCTTCGTAGATCACTTTGCCGTCGACCCGCATGATCCCGTCGGCGACACCCACAACGAGGCGCCGCATGACCACGCGCTTGAGGTCGATATAGTAGCTGACGAGCTTGGAGTTCGGCAGCACCATGCCGGAGAACTTCACCTCGCCAACGCCCAGCGCCCGGCCGCGGCCGATACCGCCCAGCCAGCCCAGGAAGAAGCCGACCAGCTGCCACATGGCATCGAGCCCAAGGCAACCCGGCATCACCGGATCGTTCTGAAAATGGCATTTGAAGAACCAGAGATCCGACTGGATGTCGAGTTCGGCCTCGATCTCGCCCTTGTCCTGGCTGCCGCCATGCTCGGAGATGCGGGTAATCCGGTCGAACATCAGCATAGGGGGCAGGGGCAATTTTGCATTGCCTTCGCCAAAGAGTTCGCCCCGCGCACAGGCGAGCAGCGCCTGCAGATCGAAGCTGGATTTCCGTCCGAGCATTTCCACCATCCGTTCGTCGACCCTTGACAAGCCGGGCCGATTGTCTTGTCCTACAGATTAGAAGAATTCCAGAACTGTAGGGCCCGACGCACAGCCTAGCAAAGATGAGGCGCGGGTTACAGCGCGCAAGAGCCGGAAAAGATTTATGGCAAGCCGAAAACGACGCACCGATATCCCGCTCGACCCGGTCGCAAGGCTGCGGGCGGCCGGCCTGCGTCCAACCCGGCAGCGCCGGCTGCTGACCAAGCTTCTTTTCCGGCAGGGCGACCGCCACGTGACCGCCGAACTTCTGCACCAGGAAGCCGGGAAATCCGACTGCCACGTTTCGCTCGCGACCATCTACAATACGCTGCACCAATTCACGGCGGCCGGACTTTTGAGACAGGTTGTCGTCGATTCCGAGCGCAACTATTTCGACACGAACACGACCTCGCACCAGCATTTCTACGATGAGGATGCGGGACAGCTCATCGATATTCCCGGGGACGGGATAACCGTATCGGGGTTGCCAAATCCGCCCGCCGGCATGGCCGTCGCGCAGGTCGACGTGGTCGTGCGCCTCAGATCGTCCGGCAAAATCGAAAATTAGAATCATTCCAATCTGTTGACAGCGGAATCGCGCGGGAGCATTGTCGCGCCGCTCTTCGCTTCCAGGTTGAGCACAGAATTCCCCGCCCCACAGGAGCATTCCGCCATGCATCTCAAGGATTCGAAGACCGCGCAAAATCTGAAGGACGCATTTGCCGGCGAAAGCCAGGCGAATCGCCGCTATCTCTATTTCGCGCAGAAGGCCGATGTCGAAGGTTTCAACGATGTGTCGGCGGTGTTCCGCTCGACGGCGGAAGGCGAAACAGGCCATGCGCATGGCCATCTCGAATTTCTCGAAGCGGTCGGCGATCCGGCCACGGGCGAGCCGATCGGCGATACCGAACTCAATCTGAAAGCGGCGATTGCCGGCGAGACCCACGAATATACCGACATGTATCCCGGCATGGCGCGGACGGCGCGCGATGAAGGTTTCGAGGAAATCGCCGACTGGTTCGAGACGCTGGCCAAGGCCGAAAAAAGCCACGCCGGCCGTTTCCAGAAAGCGCTGAATTCGCTGCGGGAGTAGTCGCTTCCCTTTTTCTCACCATGGGCGGGCTTGACCCCGCCCATTCAGTGGAGGGGGGATCGATCCGGCTCGCACACCTAACCGCACCGCAAGTCATTACAACACATGAGCAGCGAAGGCAGTCTTGAAGCGCCGCAGCGCGAGACGCTCGCGTGGCAGAGCGAGGATTTCTACGACGCCGAAAAGCTCGATGCCGAGATGCGGCGCATCTTCGACATCTGTCATGGCTGCCGGCGCTGCTTCAATCTCTGCGATTCTTTCCCGCGTCTTTTTACGCTGATCGACGACGGGCCGACCGGCGAACTCGACGGCGTCGAATCGAAGGATTTTCCCAAGGTCGTGGATGCCTGCACGCTGTGCGACATGTGCTTCATGACGAAATGTCCCTATGTGCCGCCGCATCCGTTCAATGTCGATTTTCCCCATCTGATGCTGCGCTATCGCGCAGTAGAGGCGCGTGCCGGCAAGAAACATTTTGTGGCGCGGCAGCTCGCCGAAATGGATCGGAACGGAAAAGCCGCAACGCCCGTGGCGCCGCTCGTGAACTGGGCCGCGAAGCGCGGCAATGCCGTCACGCGCCCGGCGATGGATTCGGTGCTTGGGATCGATGCAGACGCGACTTTGCCCAAATTTGCATCGCGGACATTTGTATCTGAAGCGCGGCGCAAACCCGAGGCCGCAAACCCAGCCGCACCGGCTTTTGCCGCGGGCCGCAAAGCCGCGCTGTTTGCCACCTGTTTCGTAAATTATAACAAGCCGCAAACGGGAGCGGCGGCGCGCGCCGTTCTCAATCATATCGGCGTGGAGACGCGTGTCGCCTATCCGGGATGCTGCGGCATGCCGTTCCTGGAACAGGCGGAGATCGCGCGCGTGGCCGAGAGCGCTGCGAAAGTGTCCAGGGCGCTCGTGCCGCTCATCGATGACGGCTTCGACATTGTTACACTCACCGCGTCATGCGGGCTGATGTTCAAATTCGAATGGCCGCTGATCGTGCCCGACAATGAAGATGTGTTGCGACTGTCTAAGGCGACGCGCGACATCGACGAATATGTGGTGATGATCGCGAAGGCGCATGGCCTGCCTGAGGGCCTCCAGCCGCTTGGCGATGGCATCACGGTTCATCTCGCCTGCCATGCACGCGCGCAGAACATGGGCCCGAAATCCGCGGAGATGTTGCGTCTCATTCCTGAGACGAAAGTCGATGTGATCGAACGCTGCTCGGGGCATGGCGGTACCTTCGGCGTCGTCAAACCGACGCATGAGATTGCAAAGAAAGTCGGCAAACCCGTATTCCGCACGGCAGTGAAACAGGCCAATGCTCACATCGCCTCGGATTGTCCGCTGGCCGCATCGCATATTCTGCAAGGGGCGCGCGAACTGGCGGCGAGCGAGGGCACGGAGTTCCGGCCGCGCGAACCCGAGCATCCGATTGAAATATTTGCGCGCGCCTATGGATTGATGGAGCCTGTCTGATGTCTGCCCGCGAGCATCGCATCACCCGCGCCGATATTATTTCACCGCAGGCATTCGCGGCGGAACGCGCGGAGTTTCGGCGGCGGCTGATCGCGGTCAAGAAAAACCGCCGCGTCCATGTCGGTCCCTACGCGACGTTCCATTTCGAAAATTACGACACGATGTGGCTGCAGGTCCACGAAATGCTGCACATCGAGAAGGGCGGCGAGGAGCAGATAGCCGGCGAGCTGGAAGCCTATAACCCGCTCATCCCGCAAGGCCGCGAGCTGATCGCGACCATCATGCTCGAGATCGAAGATGCCGAGCGCCGCAATGCCGTTCTTTCGACGTTGGGTGGAATCGAAAATTACATTTCGATGGATGTGGCCGGGCAACAGATCAAAGCAACGCCGACCGATTATGAGGATCGCACCACGGCGGACGGCAAAACCTCGTCGGTGCATTGGGTGCGGTTTGCCTTCACCCCCGACGAGATCGGCCGCTTCCGGAGCGGCGCCGGCCGTGTCGTGCTTGAGATCGCGCATCCCAATTACGGCCATATGGCGGTTCTGCCGCCTGAAACCCGCTCCGAACTGGCCAGGGATTTCGAAGAGGGCTGACCTGCACCGCAGCTTGGTGCACAAGGCACTCCCGTTCACGTCACCGGCGATCATGAAAGACCCTGTTCTCGACGCGGCCCAGCAAACCGTTGCGCTCAAACTGGATGCGCTTGGCGAAGCGCTTGGGACATGGCGTCCTGGCCGACGGCATCTGTTCGGCCGCGCCACGCCCCCACCGCGCGGGTTTTACATCTGGGGCGACGTCGGCCGCGGCAAGACAATGCTGATGGATCGTTTCTTCGCGCGTGCCGAAATCGCGCCCAAGCGGCGCGTCCACTTCAATGTCTTCATGGTGGAAACACATGCGCGCCTGCACGAATGGCGCGGTCTCGATTCCCAGATGCGTGCGCATCGCCCGGAATTTGTGCGGGACGCGGGCGACGATCCCATTCCGCCGGTGGCGCGCGCTATCGCGGCCGAAGCACGGCTTCTTTGTTTCGACGAATTCCAGGTGCTCGATGTGGCGGATGCGATGATCCTCGGACGCTTGTTCGAACAACTCTTTGCGCTTGGCGTTGTCATCGTCGCCACGTCCAATACGGCGCCCGAACGATTATATGAGGGCGGCCTCAACCGTCAGCTTTTCCTGCCGTTCATTGCATTGATCCGGGAAAGACTCGACGTGATCGAGATTGGCCCCGGCCCGGACTACCGCTTGGGGCGCATTGCAGGGCTCGATCTTTATGTGACGCCGCTTGGACGCGAGAGTGATACGGCGCTCGACAAGGCCTGGGCGCATCTGACGGAAGGCATGCCATCCGCGCCCGCAAAGATGAAGGTTCTCGGCCGTACACTCGTCATTCCCTGCGCCACGGAACGCGCAGCCCGTTTCTCGTTCGCCGAGCTTTGTGGACGACCGCTCGCTGCTGCCGACTATCTGGCGATCGCACGCCGTTTTGATTATGTGATGATCGATCACATCCCGATGCTGGACGATACGCGCCGCGACGAAACCCGGCGTTTCACCGTCCTCATTGACACGCTGTATGATGAGGGCGTGAAGCTGATCTGTTCCGCTGCCGCACCGCCGGAATCGCTTTATTCCGGCGAGGAAGATGCCGGTGCGTTCCGTCGCACGGCGTCACGTCTTTTGGAAATGCAAAGCCGTGATTATCTGCGGCGAGCGCATCTGCCGCCGGACAGGGCTGTGGCCCCGGTGGATGCTGGGTGAAAAGGCATGAACGGAATGTATGTCACGGCGGGTCTGGTTCTGGCGGGAATACTGGCCTATCGCTTCCGCGCGCCTGTCCTGGCCGCCCTTGCGCGTTTCGATGCGCGCAACATGGAGCGAAGGATCGGGGAGATCCGCGACCGGCAGGACCGCAACGCGCATTACAAACACACACTCGAGCTCGCGGAAGAGCAGGTCGATGTGATCACGGAAACATCCGTGATCGATACGCGCACGGGCGAACCCGTCACGCGGTTTCTGTTTGCGGGCGAGATGTTTGCGACCCGCGAAGACGCGGAGGCCGCACGTCGGTCGGAGATCATCGGCAAAGCGCGTGAATTCTATGTCGAACTACCCGCCGCACTCACACGCCGCGGCAGCGACAGCACATTGAAGTGATTTCTTCCCCGCCGTCATCTGAATGCGTGAAACACAGCTGGAGCATCGAACGCGTTGGCATAGCCGAAGCGGGGGCGGTTGCGGACATCCTGCAGGAAGTCACGGACTGGAGTTGCCGCTTTGGCGATCCCATCTGGGCGCCGGAAGAACTCGCGCTTGAAATTCAACAGGGTGTTGCAGCAGCCGGCGAGCAAATTGCCGGTTTTGAGGGGCCTGCGATCGTCGCCTGCATGCGGCTGCAGCGGATCGACAAGCTCTATTGGCCGGATGCCCCTGAAGGTGAAGCGCTTTATCTCCATAAGCTCGCAGTACGTCGTGCATCCTCGGGCCGGGGCTGGAGCGAAAGAATGATCCGCTGGGCCGAACAGCAATGCCGGACGGCAGGAATGCCGTTTCTCCGCCTCGACACGCTGGCCGGAACGAGGCTGGTTTCTCTCTACGAACAATTCGGCTTTCGCGTGGTAGATCGCGAACCGCTTTTGATCGCAGGTCACCAAATCGTACGGATGGAACGCTTATTATAATCCGCGCCGCGCTGGCTATTCGTCCAGGGCACGAACCATTTCGATCTGGCGAAGTTCGTGAAATTCAAATCCCTTGCCGCGCAGGAAATCGCTGCCCATTCCGTCCGGTACCACGGGCGAGATCGACCATTTGCGATCCGGGAATCGTCGCTCAAGCCTGCACAACAGCAGGTTTGCGAGCCCCTGCCTGCACCGTTCGGAAACCGTGAATAGAAACCGGATGGTGAGGTCTTTTTCGCCTGCGGAGGCGAGCCAGATAAAGCTGCCATTGTCGACATGAAAGAACCGCGCGGGGAGCGTCTGGCCGCACGCCGTATCCGCGGAAAGCATCCACGGCAGATCTGCGAACGCTTGCCGCGACAGGGCTTGCGCATAGGTCTCTGCGCTGCATTCCTGTAGCTCACCATCTGACGATTGGCGCTCGCCGTCATGGGTATAACCAACGAGTTCGCGGACGACCCTGAAGCTGAGTTTCTCGTAAAGCGCGCGCGCCGCGATGTTGGGCTCTAGAACCTCGAGCGTCATCGTTTCATCACCGCGTTCCCTTGCCGAGACAAGGGCAGTCTCAAGCATCGCCGTCCCCAGGCCATAGCGGCGGAACGCCGGCGCACACGCCATCGCGGCCACCCGGCTCGCACGTCCCCGCCTCGCAACAAGTATGACGCCGGCGATCTGCGAGCCTTGTACATAGATGTAGCTTTCGCGCCGGTCGACATGCTCCGCACGAAAGCGCCGCTCGAAGGCGTCGCCGTCGAGATGCATGGGGACGAAATATCCTTCGAAACTCCGTTGCAAAGCATCCGCCGCTGCGTCGGATGTGAAGCAATCCAGCCGGCGGCCGGTGACGGCGCCGTTTCGGGTTTCAAGAGCCAGTTCGGTCAAGGCAGCATTGCTGGTCGAGAATAAGAATGAGTCAGGTGACGAATTCGGTATCTCCGGTATCGAAGCTGTCCGCGCGCGGATCGTCGAGCGCCATTGGCGAGCGATAGGAGCGAGTGCCGGTCAAGATCAGTTCGGCGTTCTTTCCCAGCGATACTGTCCTCCTCAGGGTAGCCGGGTCCAGCAAACTCGGAGCGGAAATTGGGTGTACTCTGCCGATATCACGGCGGGGCACTCGGACCGAGGCTATTCCGGCGGACTTCACACAACATTGAACCGGGCGATGCGCCCCGAAGATGGCGGTGGGATGGCGGCAGCGTCCCAAGCCGGACGTTTGGGCTGCTCCCCATTGCCATCGGCTCTGAATCTGTTTTCAGTGTCGGCCAGCGTGCCGGAAGAGGGGAACTCCACGGCGTCGCTTCCCTCCGCCGATTATTCGGGGTGTCTAACGGCGGAGGGCAACCCCCGCTTTCGCGATCGGCGGTAACTTGCCCCCCGAACTTCCCGCCGCATTCATGCGCCGCCGAAGCACGCTGAAGTAATTTCATCCCGATAGGGCCTCGGCCGTATCGCACGGGAAGTTGGAAACCCGGAACGGTCTTTCTCATCATGGTCGGGGGGCTCGGCCATCCATGAACACATCGAAGAAACGCACGGCTCTTTCTTTTTTCAACCACTGAGTGGAATAAAGAGCGGGACGAGGCGTCCTCAGAGGAAGTCATGCGGCGTTCGACCGGCCGCGCATCCTGGGGGACTATCAAATGATGAAACGTGCGCTTCTTCTCACAGCCGCTCTCTCGATCGGCGTTACCGGCTCCGCTTCGGCGAGTGCGGTCGGCCCGAATGCCCACAGGCCAGGCAGTCTTGTCGTGAAGCCCGCGCTGGGTGGGGTGATCTTCGGTTTCGACGTCGACCAGAACGGCACGGAAGGCGTGCTCAGCGAGGCGCTGACGACGGACGACAAGGGAGATTGCACCTACGCGACCGAGACGTTCGATCAGTCCACCGGCAAAGTCACGGTAATCAGCAAGAAAAAATCTTCGCGCTGTGGAGACGACGATGTGACCTGGGGTGTGGTCGGCTCTTCGGTGGGATTTGTGGAGCACCAGCGCAGCCCGACTTTCGATCATTTGCGAATGAGTTTTCCGGTGCTCAACCCGCTGGACGGCAACAGCATCACCGGCGCCTGGAAATCCCCATTCAAGAAAACGGCCGAGATCGAGGCCGTGAGCCGCAATCAGGGCTCGGCCATGAACGCGTTTCAGGTCTACGATTTCGCCACGCAGATGGAATATGTATTCGGTTCCGATGTGGCGAAGAACAAGTTGGAACCGGTTCTCCAGATTACTTCGACGCCCGGAATCCTCGGCCTCAATACCCTGACGAACACAGCTGTGGTGACGATCGGTAGTGAAAATCCCTTTGGACCGCCCACGATTGCCCAGATCGCGCTGGCCCATGACAAGGTGACAACGTTTCAGGGCATCGGATCCGGAACCGTTCAGGGCCTGGCGGTGGACTCCGCGGACGATATCGCGGTGACGACCACTTACGGAGACGCCGGCGTTGAGTTCTATAACCTGGCCGATCAGTCCAGTTTCGAAGAAGTACTGCCGAATTGTTCCAGCCCGGCCTGCAGCGGATTCGATGTCGAGTTCGATTCGGTGAACAAGCTGTTTCTCGTCGCCCAGCCGATCTCAAGCCAGGTGAACAATCAGAGCACGATCTATGTCTACGACACGCAGGGAAATCTGGTTGAGACGCTGAACGGGCTCAATTTTTACACCGAACGGTTCGATGTGATTCCGGTGCACATCGCGCTCAATCCTGGAAATCGCACCGGGTTCGTCGATCTTACGAACAATCTCGGAACCGGCGCGATCCAGTCGTTTGCATATTAGCTGGCTGGTCGAAGACGATCACCTGCGGCTTTCGGCAGGCGGCAGCAGGACGAAGAAGACAATCGCGACGAGCAACAGAGCCGGCACGTCGCCGAACAAATGCCCCATATGCTCCGGCATGTTGAACGACTGCGCGGCCATGATTGCGGCATGCACGAGACTCGACCAGATTGTGAATAGAATGAGGCTTCTGTTTGCCGCAGGATTGCGCGAAGCAAGGACCAGAAAAACACCCAGCGTCGCGTACACCCCCACGATCATCATGAAATAATCGGACGCGTAGGGCGCCCCGGCATGCCAAGCCCAGCCCGACGGCCAGATAATCGCCAGCGGATAGACCAGGCAAAAAATCACGCCAAATACGATCAACGCGCCCTTCAGAAGTGTATTTCGATCAGGCATGTCTATTTCTCCCCAAGATCGTCCGAGTCGGAACGGGCATTCAAGACTGAGTGCAACCTGTAGTCAAATGGGTGCCTCCCAATATAGCTCCGTCATAGCCGGGCTTGTCCGGGATATGAAGAAGCTTTGATTGTCATTCCCGCGCACGCGGGAAACCAGAGACGCCGGTGTTTGTGATTGCGCAAAGACGCCGGCGCAAATCACCAGTGATCGTGCACGCTGGGTCCCCGCATGCGCGGGGATGACAGAGGGTGGTGTTGGACCCCCCTTTATGATGCACATACCGTGCTCGTCTTTCCGACCAAATAGGCGCGAACAAAACAAACCGTGCGGTTGTTTCAATGTCTGGAGGGGGCTACTGTGCGTTTCGCGGGTTCAGAGAGTTCGGCCGCCGGCGGTGATTACTTCGCGGGACGCGGAATGTATCCTGCAGCGTTGGAAACGATCGGGCCAGTGCAGGGAAAAACGAAGCGCAGCCTTTTTCCCTGGTGCAGGGAAAAAAGCAGGGAAAGCGAAACTCCAACGCCGCGCCGGGCTGCCCTCGCGCTACTACAACCGGTGGTGGAATGAGCTTCAATAAAGGCAGGCTCCAGGAAGAAGCTATTGCGAGTCAGTCGCAGATGGAGTTTTCTTCATGCGGCTGTGAAAACTTTTTCACTTCCGAGGAAATCCCAGAAGGAGGCACCTTTGACCCTACGCAGAACACTCCTGTCGCTGGCCCTGCCAGCCGCAGTGCTTTTGGCGTCGAGCGGCGCGTTCGCCGCGACCGACGTTTTCGGCCGCATCTCCGCACCCCCGGGCGTCACGCAGACCGCGATGCCGGATGAAACTCCGATGTATGTCACCCTGAGCCTGCCGCTCAGCGATGCCGCAGGCGCGGCGGCATTCGGCGCGGCGGTTTCCGACCCCAGCAACCCGCTCTATGGCCATTATCTGACACCGGCGGAATACGGCGCGCGTTTCGGTGCCAACAAGAACGACTACGAAGCGGTGCGCAATTGGGCGGAAGCTAACGGCCTCAAGGTCGGTAAGCGCCTGTCCAGCCGCGCCATCATTTCGCTGACGGGCACTGCCGGGCAATTCGCATCGCTCTTCAACACGCGTTTCGCGGCGTTCCAGACGCCGGCGCATGGCGACGGCTATGTGATGTTGAAGGATCCGCAGCTTCCCGCAGCTCTCGCCGGCAAGATCAACGGCGTGATCGGCCTCGAGAGTGCAGGCAACCATGCCTGGCTTGCGCGTCCGGCGAAGAAGGGGGTCACCCCGGTGGGCACCGGCATCGATGGCTACGCGCCAACCGACATCCGGACCGCCTATGATATTCCGGCCCAGAAGAACTCGAGCAAGACCGAAGTGCTCGCGCTGTTCGAAGAGAACGGTTACCCGACCAGCGATATGACCACCTATGACACAAAATACAAACTGAGTGCCGTGCCAACGCAGCTGATCGGCGTGAATGGATCGGGTACCGGCTCGGGTGGTGCGACCATCGAAGTCGATCTCGATCTGCAAGCTTCGATCGGTGCGAACCCCAATCTCAGCCAGATCCTGATGTATATCGACGCGAACGGCAGCTTCTCCAGCCAGCTCGTCGACAGCTTCAATCAGATCGCTGACGACGATCAGGCCACGGTTCTCAGCGTCTCCTACGGCCTCGACGAGAATCAGCAGGGCCAGACGGCCGTTGACAATGAGAACACGGCGCTGACCCAGCTGCAGGCCGAAGGCATCACGGTGTTCGTCAGCTCCGGCGACGACGGAGCTTCCGGTCGCGAAGGAACCGGCCTGAATGCACCGGATCCGGGATCGCAGCCGCTGATCACCTCGGTTGGTGGAACGCGCCTGAATGTTACGAATAAGGAAGTCTGGAGTTCGGAGACGGTCTGGAACGATCTTGCCAATGGTCACGGCGCTACGGGCGGCGGCGTGAGCAAATATTGGGACATTCCGACATACCAGCTTATCAAGGGCAAATCCGTCGCGCTTAAGAATGGCGGATCGGCCACGATGCGAAACGTGCCCGACATCGCTGCGGATGCGGATCCTTACACGCCGTATTCGGAATATTGCGGGTGCGAGGGCGGCTGGTTCGGCGATGGCGGCACCAGCCTCTCCGCGCCGATCTGGGCGGGCATGGCGACGGTCATCAACTCCAATCGCGTCAACGCCGGTCTTCCGCGCCTCGGTTTCTTCAACCCGGTGCTCTACAAGCTTGCGAAGAAAGAAAAGAAATTCCACGACATCACGTCAGGCAACAATGGAAACCCGGGTTACACAGCGGGTCCGGGCTATGACAACGACACGGGCTTCGGCTCGGTCGATCTCAACAAACTCATGCCGAAGTTGCTGAAGAATTAGAAATAAGAAGCAGAGATAAGACAGGCGGGGGTGTTCGCACCCCCGCCTTTTCTTTTGTAGGATGCTTTGCTAATTCCTTACGCGGCTTCACCACGCAGCAGCCGCGGCAGCTTGCCAATATCGCCGCCCGCGTGACGCATGAAGAAGCGGCGCAGCGGACCGATACTGTCCACAATGCCGAGGCCCATATCGCGGGCAAATCTCAGAGGCGCGATATCGTTGGAGAACAAACGATTCAGCGCGTCCGTGGCCGCGGCCAGTGCGAAGGAATCGAAGCGCCGCCAGCGTTCATAGCGGCGCAGCACATCGATCATGCCGTAATCGAGGCCAAGCCGCGCAGCATCCAGCACCACTTCCGCCAGCGCGGCCACATCCTTGAATCCGAGATTGAGTCCCTGACCGGCGATGGGATGGATGCCATGCGCGGCATCGCCGACCAATGCAAAGCGCGGCCGCACATAGGAGCGCGCGAGATGAAATCGCAGAGGATAGGACCAGCGCGGTCCATCGGCGTTCACGGCGCCCAGATGGGCGCCGAAGCGCCGCGCAACTTCCGCCTCGAACTTCACCGGCGGCAATTGCAGCAGGGCATCGGCGAGGTCGTCGCGCTCCGTCCAAACGAGCGAGGAGTGATTGCCCATCATGGGCAGAATCGCGAAAGGTCCGGAAGGCAGGAAATGCTCATACGCCACGCCTTCGTGCGGCCGTTCATGCGCGACCGTCGCCACGATACCCACCTGCGGGTAGGACCAGGTAATGAGTCCGATATCCATGCGTTCGCGCGATGGCGATTCGCGTCCTTCAGCGGAAAGAAAGAGCGGGGTTCGATAGGTCTCGCCGGTGTCGAAGCCGGCCTCGATCGTAGTTGTGCCGGGCTTGAGGTCCGAAACAGAAGCCGGCGAAACGAGTGTGATCGAATCCGTTTGTTCCGTTGCCCGGATCAGCGCGGCGCGAATGTCGCGATTCTCCGCGATGAAACCCATGGGCACGCCGATCTCGCGATGATCGAAATGCAGCGAGAACGGCGAGGGTACCTGGTCGAGCTTCGCGTCTGTGACGAGAATATCGTGGATCGGTTGCGCGTGTGCCGCGATCTCCGGCCACACGCCGAGCGTTTCGAGCATGCGCACGGAGGAATAGGAAACAGCGCTGACGCGCCCGTCGAAAGCCGCATCGATCGTTTTGGCCGGGGGGACAGGATCGGCGACGACGACTTTCAAACCACCCCGCGCCAGCGCAAGCGCGAGCGTGAGGCCCACCATGCCTCCGCCACCGATCACCGCATCCGCGTGCTTCGCTTGCGCCATCCGCAACCTCTTATCGCCAATCGCCGGCCAAGGGAAAATGCAGGTGATTCCCTGCCGGCCGGGCAGGAAACACGCGGAATTTTCGGCTTTCCGACGCGCGTTTACGAATTGTAAACCATTGACGACAAACTGGGCTGTTCTGGTTATTCTCCAAAGGTGCTGAAGGGATGATTCGGTGAGCCGGGCCCGATCCATGGGTGCCTACCAGCCGCGCACGCGGCGAGCGGAGTTGGCGGATTCGCTTGACGATCTGCGCCGCGCGTTTGCGGATTTCGTCGCGACGGTTGCCTTTCGCGGCGCGGGCGCTTTGCTGGTGCTCGGCTGCGGCGCCATTCTCGCGGCGCTTGTAAGCTACAGCTCCGAGGATGCGAGCTTCAACAATGCGACGAGCCGAGGTCCCGCCAATCTTCTGGGTGGGTTCGGCGCGACGGGCGCCGACCTTCTCTATCAGATGTTCGGTCTTGCGGCGCTCGCAGCCATCGCGGCGCCGATGGTCTGGGGCGTATATGCGATACTCGGCAAGCATCTGCGGAACAGCGGCTGGCGGGCGATTGCGTGGCCGGTCGGCACGTTATGCGCGGCGGCAGGACTGGGCGCGCTGCCCTCTCCGATTTCGCTTCCGGCCGGCGCAGGCGGACTTGTAGGTCTCGCTTCGCTTGGCCTCGCGCGGCATCTTGCGACGATCCTCGATCAGGGCTGGATCAGTTTTGCGCTGCCCATGTTTTTTCTGGTCGTAGGCCTTCCGGTCGCCTTTCTTGCAACCGGACTGATGGCGCAGCCGATCTGGCGTGGAATGACAGGCGCCGCAGCGCTCACCTTCCATGGCGGACGGATTCTCGCGCGAACGTTGCGCCGCCGAAACGAGGAAGAAGACGACAGCGGCGTGGATCTGAGCGAATCGCTCGATCTCGTCCCGGAACCCACCGCGTTCACCAGCCGCGATCGCGACTCTGACCGCAAGCGCGAAACACGCGTCAAGCGCGAAGAGACGCGCAAAGTTCCTGCGAAGCCGAAACAGGCCGGCCAGACCGCTCTCAATCTGGATCAGAGCGAATATCAGCTACCGCCGCTTGGGCTCCTGGCCGAACCGACGCGCGTTCAGGATCGCTCGGATCTGAGCGATGAAGCGCTGGAAGAGAATGCACGCATGCTGGAAGCCGTGCTCGGCGATTTCGGCGTACGCGGGCGCATCGTTGCCGTACGGCCCGGCCCGGTGGTGACGCTGTATGAGTTCGAGCCTGCAGCCGGCGTCAAATCCTCGCGCGTCATCAGCCTTTCCGACGATGTGGCGCGTTCGATGAGCGCGGTGGCGGCGCGCATCGCAGTGATTCCGGGCCGTAATGTGCTCGGCATCGAACTACCAAATCAGCATCGCGAAACCGTGTTCCTGCGCGAACTCATCGGCTGCGTGGAATATGAGAAAGCCCGCGCGCCGCTGATATTGGCGCTCGGCAAGACCATCGGCGGCGAAGCCGTCATGGCCGATCTCGCCAAGATGCCTCATCTGCTCATCGCCGGCACCACAGGTTCGGGCAAATCCGTGGCGCTGAACACGATGATCCTCTCGCTGCTTTACCGCCTGCCGCCGGATCAGGCGCGGATGATTCTCATCGATCCCAAGATGCTGGAATTGTCCGTGTACGAAGGAATCCCGCATCTGCTCGCGCCCGTCGTCACCGATCCGCGCAAGGCGGTGGTGGCGCTCAAATGGGCAGTGCGCGAGATGGAAGAGCGCTACCGCAAAATGTCGAAGCTTGGCGTGCGCGGGGTCGAGGCCTTCAACGAGCGCGTGAGCAAAGCAAATGAGAAGGGCGAAACGCTCAAGCGCACCGTGCAGACGGGTTTCGATCAGGAAAGCGGCAAGCCGGTCTATGAAGACGAGACGCTCGAACTCGAACCCATGCCGTACATCGTTGTGGTGGTCGACGAGATGGCCGACCTCATGATGATTTCCGGGAAGGAGATCGAAGGCGCGATACAAAGACTGGCGCAGATGGCGCGCGCCGCGGGCATCCATCTGATCGCGGCCACGCAGCGGCCTTCGGTCGATGTCATCACCGGCACGATCAAGGCGAATTTCCCGACGCGTATCAGCTTCCAGGTCACCTCGAAGATCGACAGCCGCACCATTTTGGGTGAGCAGGGCGCCGAGCAGCTGCTGGGCATGGGCGATATGCTCTACATGATGACCGGCGGGCGCATCCGCCGCGTCCATGGCCCGTTTGTTACGGATCACGAGGTCGAAGAGGTCGTCAGCTTCCTCAAGACTCAGGGTACGCCGGAATATCTCGACGCGGTGACCGAGGAGACGGACGAAGAGGGCGACGATCCCTACAGCGTGTTTGGTAGCAGCGGCGGGGATTCAGGCGACGAACTCTACGACAAAGCGCTCGCGATCGTCGCGCGCGACCGCAAGCCCACGGTCAGTTACATCCAGCGGCGCCTGGAGATTGGCTATAACCGCGCCGCGCGCCTCGTCGAGCGCATGGAAGAAGAGGGCGTGATCTCCAAGCCCAATCATCAGGGGAAACGGGAGGTGTTGTTACCGGATCACGGCGAGGATTAGACGACCTACCTTCGCTGCACGAATTCGAGTGCGAGAAAATTTGCACCCGTCGCGAAGGAAGAGACTCATTTAACCTTGGATTTATGCTGCTTTTCGACGCGCCCGCTTATGCGCAACTACACGCGCCAGGGCATCATTGATCCGGCTTTGCCAGCCTGGCCCCTGTGCCTTGAACGCCTCTACAATCGCCGCATCGAGCCT
>DASXXW010000133.1:0-22108 GCA_036502865.1 Rhizomicrobium sp. | reverse complement strand
GATGATGATGCCGAGCAACCCGAACACCATCGAGACGATGATGATCCAGAACACGAACTCCGGAATCGCGTCGATCGAGGTCGCGCCGAAACAGGCCGCTATTACAAGGATGCCCAGCGCGGTGATCACGGAGCGGAGAATAACCACCGCGATGATCCCGGCGATCATCTCCACATAAGACAGCGGCGCCACCAGCGCTTCTTCGATGTAATGCAGGAAGCGCGAGAAATAGACCTGCGAAGAGGATTGGAGGAAGGAAGCGTTGACGATGTTCAGCATCAGAACGCCGGGCAGCACGAATTCCAGATAGCGGTGCCCGCCTATATGGGCAATGCGACCGCCGACCACGAAACCGAAAATGAAGATGAACAGCAGCGCGGAAATCCATGGCGCGAGAAAGGCTTGGATCGGTACCCTCATCAAGCGCGACCATTCCCGGCGGATGATCGTCCAGAGCCCTATCCAGTTCACGATGGGTGATTTCTCGCTCACGCCGAAGCCGCCACATGATCGGGTTCGGCACCGGCGGCGCGCAGATAGGCCGCTTCGAGGCCGCCCGGCCCGCTCACAAATTCGTCCTTTGGCCCCTGTTTCACGATCCGGCCATTGGCGACAATGGCGATGTTACGGCATAGGCGCTCGACTTCCTCCAGATAGTGGGAGGTGAGGAAGATCGTCTTCCCATCCGCATTGAGCTCCTGCAGGTAACGCCAGAGATCACGCCGTAATTCCACATCGACGCCCGCAGTGGGTTCATCGAGAATAAGCAGCGCCGGATCGTTGATCATGGCGCGCGCCAACATCACACGCCGCTTCAGACCACCCGAAAGTTCCCGGAACCGCTTTTTTGCATGGGGCACGAGATCGAACTTCTCGATCAGCATATCGACCCGGCTTCGCCTTTGCGCGGCGTTCATGCCGAAATAACCGCCCATCCAATCCACAATGTCGCGTGCATTGGCGAACGGGTCGACATTGAACTCCTGCGGCGACAGGCCCACCAGCCGGCGTGCGTCGCGATAGTGCTTCACCACATCGACGCCAAAAATCCGGATCTCGCCCGATGTGGGATTGGCGATGCCCGTTACGCAATGGATTGTCGTGGACTTCCCCGCGCCATTGGCGCCGAGAAAGCCGAAAAAGTCTCCGGGTGCGACTTCCAACGAAAGATCGTCAACGCCGACCGTGCCGCGACGATAGACCTTGCGCAGATGCGAGATGGAAAGAGCGGGAGTCATTCGGGCGAATCCTTGCCGCCACTATAGCGGCCAAAGCCTTGGGAGCGAGTCCATCATCGAATTTGCCGCGCGGACCGCTTGCGCTATGAACCCTTGAAATCGCCCGGAGATTCGTGTGGCCAATCCCGTTCTTGTCGAACTGACCCGCGGCGCGCTGGTGGAAAGCTGGCATCGCGGCGCCATCGCCATCGCCGATGCCCAGGGGAAAATCATATTCGCGCTGGGCGACCTTACCCTGCCCGTTTATCCGCGCTCGTCGCTGAAACCTTTTCAGGCGCTGCCCCTGCTGGAGTCCGGTGCGGCGGATGCGTTTCAGGTCAGCGACGAGGAAGTCGCCCTCGCCTGCGCGTCGCATTCCGGCGAACCCATGCATACGGAGCGCGTCGCCGCCTGGCTCAAACGCCTCGGCCTCGGAGAACAGTATCTCGCCTGCGGCACGCATCCCGTGCGTTACGAGCCAGTTGCCGAAGACATGGCGCGGCGCGGCGAGAAGCCCACGCGCCTCCATAACAATTGTTCGGGAAAGCATACGGGCTTTCTGACTGTCGCGCGGCACTGGAACATCGCCACTGCGGGCTACGAGCAACATGATCATCCGGTTCAGCAGGCGGTGGCAAAAGCGACCGCTGAACTGGCGGGAATCGCCGACGAACTTCCATGGGGCGTGGATGGCTGCGCTGCGCCGAACTTTGCGATCCCGCTCGATGCCTTCGCGTGTGCGCTGGCGCAATTTGCCAATCCACAGAAACAAGCGCCGGATCGCGCGCGGGCCATGCGCCGGATTGTCCGCGCGATGATAGCCCATCCCGAACTTGTGGCGGGAACGGGGCGCATTTGTACGTCGCTGATGCGCGCCGGCGGCAGCCGAGTCGCGGTGAAAACGGGAGCGGAAGGTGTCTTTGCAGCCATCGCGCCCGAGCTCGGCCTCGGAATCGCACTCAAGATCGATGACGGCGCAGGCCGCGCGGCGGATACCGTCATCTCCTATTTGCTCGACCGGTTGGGTCTCGTCGATCACGCGGCAATGCGCGACCTCGTTTATGCGCCGCTACGAAACACGCGCGATACCATCACGGGCGAACGTCGCCCATCGGCCGGGTTGATCGAGGCATCGCTGCCAAGGCCTCGCTGAGCGATTATTTCTTTCCAGTCGCTGCGGCTGCCTTGTCGGCCTGTTCCATCGCGGCGGTGTAGGGGACGATGCTCGTGACCGCGCAGGTGTAAGGAATACCGACATCGTGCGAGATCACATCGTCGCCCCGGCGCAGGCAGTCGAGGCCATTGATGCCGCCATTCGATTTGAAACCGAGTGTCAATTTGTACGGAAGCGCCGGACAAAACCCAATCAGCCCGACTTTGAACTTCCGGTGCAGCTCGTCCTCGACAATCAGCGTCTTCTTGTCGACCGCCTTCCAGCTCCAGATCCGTCCGACCTGCAGACATGCCGGTTGCGCCTGGACGGTGGTCGCAAATGCCGTGAAGCCCAAGGCTACGAGAACAGCTCTTTTCATTCCTGCCTCCCTGGGCCACGCTGCCTATATTCTACAACACGACATTGCAGTTAGCGATCCACCGCTTTGATAAACCTCCCCTCGTTCGCATTTGACCAAGATTCGGCTCTTCCGAGCGATTGGGCATGGGTCAAAAAAACATCCCGTCCGGTCCGTGTAATCTTCTTATCATTGTTTGCTCTCATGCTTTGCGCCTGGGCACCGAAGCCAGCACCGCGGCACATCAGATCCATCGGCATCATCGCCGCGCTCGGCGACACCTGTATGTTCGAGCGTGTACCCGATAGGCCGTTCGAATGGATCAGGCCGCCTGAAGCAGATTTCCTGGAGATTTCCGACTGGGGAATCGACGATAATATTACGAATGAGATCGTGAAAGACCTCGGCGCGCAGTTTAGCGTGCAATCGATTGCCATCGCGCATCAGGATTTCGACGCCTGGACCTATACCTCGCTTGCACGCCGCATCCGCCGCCTACCGATACCGGAAACGCCGGTGGACGCCTATCTGCTGGTGTTGCGCGACTGGCGGCACGATTCGATCGGCAATACAGCCCACGAGCTAGGCGGACTGGGACTCTATCGCCGCACTATTCGCCCGGAAAGCAGTCAGCTCGGTGTATTTGTCTCCTATCGCCTGGTGTTGCTAAATCCGGACGATGGCAGACTTATCGCCTCAGTTCCTGCGTTGCTGCCCGATGGCCGCCTGCCCTCGCTTCCCGCAGGCGATTCGCTGTGGCCACCCACATCGAACGATCTGACCGATATACAGCGGCGCGAGCTGCTTGAAGATTTCACGACTTTAACCCATTCGACGCTACCGCTCGCCCTGCGAAAACTGGGGCTTGTTCCGGTTGCGCTGCCCGCGCACCGTAGCAGACGGTGACGCACAACGCTGGGGAGTAAAATCATGTCGATATTGGGATGGATCATATTTGGGCTGATTACCGGCTTCGTTGCCAGCCGGATCGTCAATCAACGCGGCGAAGGCTGCATGCTGAATATCACCTTGGGTCTGGTAGGTGCATTGGTCGGCGGTTTCATCTTCCGCCAACTCGCGGGCTTCGACGCGTTTCACTTTAATCTTGTTTCGATGTTCGTCGCCATCGTCGGCGCGATTGTTGTGCTGCTGCTCTATCACGCTCTCACCGGTCGCCGCGGACTTCGCTGACGGCTCACGTCGCGGTTCGAGAATACAGCTCTCGGAGAGACAACAATGGTTGGTGAGCCTGCGCGCGGCGCACCCCGATCATGAAACTAATTCCAATATCGTAGCTGCGCGCTATTCTGCTGCGGCATTGGGTACATATATCTCCGAACCCTGCGCACGGAACTCCACCGATTTTTTCTCCATCGCGGCGCGGATTTCGGCCGTTGACAGCGTATCGTTCTGACCGCGCGCGGCGTCGCGCACTTCCTGGCTGATCTTCATCGAACAGAATTTGGGCCCGCACATCGAGCAGAAATGCGCGACTTTCGCGCCATCCGCCGGCAGCGTTTCATCATGGAAGGCCTGCGCCGTCTCGGGATCGAGCGCCAGCGCGAACTGATCGCGCCAGCGGAATTCGAAACGCGCCTTGCTCATCGCATCGTCCCAGATGCGAGCCGCCGGATGGCCTTTCGCCAGGTCCGCTGCATGCGCGGCGATCCTGTAGGCAATGACGCCGGCCTTCACATCCTCGCGGTCGGGCAAGCCGAGATGTTCCTTGGGTGTAACGTAACAAAGCATCGCCGTGCCGAACCAGCCGATCATCGCCGCGCCGATGGCGCTGGTAATGTGGTCGTAACCGGGCGCGACATCGGTCGTGAGAGGCCCAAGCGTGTAGAACGGCGCTTCGTCGCAGGCCTTCAGCTGCCGGTCCATATTCTCCTTGATCTTGTGCATCGGCACATGGCCGGGACCTTCGATCATCACCTGCACATCATGGGCCTGGGCGATGCGATTGAGTTCTCCCAGCGTATCGAGCTCGGCAAATTGCGCCGCGTCGTTCGCGTCGGCGATCGAGCCGGGACGCAATCCATCACCGAGCGAAAACGACACATCGTAGCGCGACAGCAGCTCACAAATTTCCTCGAAATGCGTGTAGAGGAAATTCTCCCGGTGATGCGCAAGACACCATTTGGCGAGAATCGAGCCGCCGCGGCTCACAATCCCCGTCACACGTTCGGCTGTCAGGGGGATATGGGCGAGCCGCACGCCCGCATGGACGGTGAAATAGTCGACACCCTGTTCGCATTGCTCGATCAACGTGTCGCGATAGATTTCCCAGGTGAGTTCTTCGGCAATGCCGCCGACTTTCTCCAGCGCCTGATAGATGGGAACCGTGCCGATGGGCACCGGCGCATTGCGCACGATCCATTCGCGGATGGTATGGATGTGCCGGCCGGTCGAGAGGTCCATCACCGTATCCGCGCCCCAGCGGATCGACCAGACGAGCTTTTCCACTTCCTCGGCCGCGCCGGAGGTAACAATGGAATTGCCGATATTCGCATTCACTTTGGTGAGGAAATTGCGGCCGATGATCATCGGCTCGGATTCGGGATGATTGATGTTCGCAGGGATGATCGCCCGGCCGCGCGCCACCTCGCTGCGCACGAAGTCCGGCGTGATCTCGTCGGGGATCGATGCACCGAAACTCTGGCCGTCGCGCAGGCGCGAACGGCCGAGATTTTCCCGCGCCGCGACGAATTTCATCTCCTCGGTGATGATACCGGCGCGCGCATAATGAAGTTGTGTCACGTTGCGGCCCGATTGAGCGCGCAGCGGCTTGCGATCGGCGCGTTCGAATTGCGGCACCGAAAGCAGTTCGCCGCGACGCAAACCGTCATCTTCCGGTTTTCGCGCGCGGCCTTCATAGTCCTCGACATCACCACGCGCGCGGATCCAGTCGGCCCGAAGCGGCAACAGACCCTTTTCGATGTCGATGGAAGCCCGGTCGTCCGTGTACGGACCGGATGTATCGTAGAGCCGTACCGGCGTCTCGCCGCCGGAAAGTGCGACTTCGCGGAACGGCACGCCATCCAAATGGATTTTGCGCGAACCCGGCAGGCTGCCGCGCGTGACGACTTCGTTGGTGACGGGACGGGTGTTCAAAATCGGTTTATTCATGGGCCTCTCCCTACGCCGGTCCGAACCGGATCAGGTTCAAAGGGACTCGCACCGCGCGATCTCAGCCCTCCTTCGCAACTTCGGAGGGCGCCCCTGGGATATTCGATCTTCGGCTCTCCAGCCTGCGAGTCAAGGCGCGCAACTCAGGCCGCTTCGGCGAAAGCCCGCAATTCCGCGACAAGGGACTTCACCGCCGCAGCAACGATCTTCTCGCCGGCCTCAGGACTGGCTTGACTCGGATCTGAACCGATCCGGCCATCGGGGAACTGGCGGCGATAATCGGCGGCATCGCGGATGGTTCCGAGCGGCGCGATCTTCGGTTCCATAGCGACCTGCTTTTGCGCCTCGGGAAAGAAATAATAGGTGACAGAAACTTCCGAGGGCGTCGCATGATGCCCCTCTCCCACCGGAAAAAGCTGCTTGCAGGTTTCGCCGAGACCGGGAAGTTCCCACCAATTCCTCAGCTTGCAGACCGGCGCCGCACGGTTCGACTCCGCGAAGCTGTGCGAATGCCAAATCTCGGAGAACGCCGCGTTGATCGTGGCGATGTTTCCGCCATGCCCGTTTAGCCAATAGAGCCGCTCAAATCCGTGATGGGCGAGAGACCGCGCCCAATCCGTCATCGCGGCGATCATCGTGGAGGGGCGCAGGGTGATCGTGCCGGGGAAAGCCATGTGATGCTGCGCCTGGCCGACATTAAAAACCGGCGCGACCATGATGCCCGCCTCCTCGCCCGCGCGCCGTCCGATCAGTTCGGCGCATAGCGCATCGGTGCCGAGCAATCCGTTGGGCCCATGCTGCTCCGTCGAACCGATGGGAATGAGGATCGTTTTCGACTTCGCGAGATAGGCTTCGACTTCCGGCCAGGAACAGAGATGCAGCTGCATTTTATCCTCGTCTTCCCCACTCCCGCGTAAGAGGGTTAGGGTGACGGGCCGTGCCGATCAAGGGCGTTGTCGCGGCGTGCGGTTTTTGGGAAGAGCACGTATCGGAGCGGCGGCAGATGGACGAGCAGATTTTTCCCGTTCCGGCAGAATGGCAGCGCCGCGCGCTTGTCACACGGGCGCAATATGACGAAATGTATGCGCATGCTCTGCGCGATCCCGAAGGTTTCTGGCGCGAACAGGCACAGCAGATCGACTGGATGAAACGCTTCACGCAAGTGAAAGACGTTTCATTCGCTCCCGAAGACCTCCGTATCCGCTGGTTCGCGGATGGAACACTGAATGTCAGCGCGAATTGCATAGACCGCCATTTACCGGATCGCGCCGACCGGATCGCCATTCTCTGGGAAGGCGACGATCCGAAAGATTCTCGCGCCATCACCTACCGGGAACTGCACGAACAGGTCTGCCGTTTTGCCAATGTGCTGAAGGCACGCGGCGTCGGCCGTGGCGACCGGGTGACGATCTATCTGCCGATGATTCCGGAAGCGGCTTACGCCATGCTCGCCTGCGCACGCATTGGCGCCGTTCACTCAGTCGTCTTTGCCGGCTTCTCACCCGAAAGTCTCGCCAACCGCATCAGGGACTGCGGCAGCAGGATAGTAATTACCGCGGATGAAGGCCTGCGCGGCGGACGAACATTTCCGCTCAAGAGCAATACGGATATCGCGCTGACCTCCTGCCCGGATGTCGATACGGTGATTGTCGTGCGCCGCACAGGCACGAAAGTAACGATGCACGCCGGCCGCGACTTTCACTACGAAGATATGGCTGCCGCTGTGTCGCCGCATTGTGCGCCGGAAGAAATGGGCGCCGAGGATCCGCTGTTCATCCTTTATACCAGTGGCTCGACGGGAAAACCCAAAGGCGTACTACATACCAGCGGCGGTTATCTGCTTTATGCAGCGGCGACCCATCGTTGGGTATTCGACTATCATAACGGCGATATCTATTGGTGCACCGCCGATGTCGGCTGGGTGACCGGCCACAGTTACATCGTCTACGGACCGCTCGCGAATGGCGCAACGACACTGATGTTCGAAGGCATACCCACCTACCCTTCTCCATCGCGCTTCTGGGAGGTGATCGACAAACACCAGGTCAATATTTTCTACACGGCGCCGACTGCGATCCGCGCACTGATGCGGGAAGGCGAAGCGCCGGTCAAACGTACAAGCCGGGCATCGCTCAAACTTCTCGGATCGGTCGGCGAACCGATCAATCCGGAAGCCTGGCTTTGGTATCACCGCGTGGTCGGCGATGGCCGTTGTCCGATCATGGACACATGGTGGCAGACGGAGACAGGCGGAATCCTGATTTCGCCTTTGCCCGGCGCGACAGATGCGAAACCGGGATCGGCTACGAAGCCGCTATTCGGCATCCGCCCCGAACTTGTCGATGCGACCGGCACTGTCCTTGACGGAGAAGCGGCCGGAAATCTGGTCATTGCGGACTCCTGGCCCGGGCAGATGCGCACCGTCTATGGCGATCACCAGCGTTTCATCGACACTTATTTCAAAACCTACAAAGGGAAATATTTCACCGGCGATGGCTGCCGCCGCGATGCGGATGGCTATTACTGGATCACCGGCCGGGTCGACGATGTGATCAATGTTTCCGGCCATCGGCTTGGCACGGCGGAAATCGAGTCTGCGCTGGTTGCGCACCCGAAAGTGGCCGAAGCTGCCGTCGTCGGCATGCCGCATGAGATCAAGGGCCAGGGTATGTACGCCTATGTCACCCTCGTAGTGGGCGAAAATCCGTCAGACGAACTGGCGAACGAACTGAAGCAATATGTTTCGTATCATCTTTCGGCGATCGCGAAGCCGGACGTCATCCAATTCGCACCGTCGCTTCCCAAGACGCGTTCGGGAAAAATCATGCGCCGCATCCTGCGCAAGATCGCCGAACGCGACCTTTCAAATCTCGGCGACACGTCCACGCTCGCCGACCCCGCCGTTGTCGACGACCTGATCAAGAATTCCGGTAAAGCGGTCATGCACAGATGAGACTCTTGGCAACAATCTGCGTGCTTCCGCTCCGATAGCGCCGGCATCTATTTCTTTGCGTATTCGTCCATTGCCTTGGCCATTCGGATGTCGTTCTCGGTGAGGCCGCCTGCATCATGCGTCGTCAGTCGGACATCCACGGTGCGATAGACATTCACCCATTCGGGGTGGTGATCCATGCGCTCGGCGAGCATCGCAACGCGCGTCATAAATCCGAAGGCTTCGTTGAAATCGCGGAACTCGAATTTGCGCGCGATGACATCGCGTCCCGGCACCTCGCGCCACAGCGGCAGATCTTTCAACGCCGTTTCGCGAGCCGCTGGATCGAGCTTTTTCATGGCGATATCTCCGCTGTTATTGGACCCTTACAGTCATAACCTTCAAATGAGCACCGTGACAGACATTTTGAACGGGCAATTTCCATGAACTGGTCCGGCAGAGGGGCGCCTTCACTCGACGATCTGGAGGAACTGGCTCGCGCCAGCTTCGCCGAATTGCCGGTGCAGTTCCGTGCACTCGTAGACGGCATCGCGTTCGTGGTTGAGGATTTTCCGGACGAAGAAACGATGAAGGAACTCGGCCTCGACAGCGAGTTCGAGCTGATGGGATTGTTCCGCGGTCCCAATCTGGCCATGCGGCAGGCGAATTACGGAAGGCCCGAGCCGACCATGATCCTGCTCTATCGCCGGCCGATCCTCGACTATTGGGCGGAGCATGAGGAGACGCTCGGTGCTGTCGTGCGTCATGTGCTGGTGCATGAGATCGGTCATCATTTCGGGCTCTCCGACGATGCCATGCACGCGATAGAAGACAAAAAGTAGCGGAGCCCCCTCACCCAAGCCGGAACAGATTTCACCGCTACGCACCTGCATCCCTCTCCCACAAGGGGAGAGGGGAACGCGGTAGCTTGCACAAGTTTGTTTGTGCAACGCGCTGAACTCCCCCTCTCCCCTTGTGGGAGAGGGGAGCAGATAAGATTCGCGAAGACAGCGTTGCTACGGGTGAGGGGTCAGTCCAATGCGTAGGCACGCTCCGGACTGTAGATGCTCCCGTTGGGCGTGAGCTGGCTGGAATAGAGAATGAAACTGCTCACCTCGAACGGCGGGCTGGAAAAAAGCGCATGTGTGGCGAGGAATGTAATCACGCGGTCGCGCGGGCTGCCACGCAACCGCGCAAGTGTGATGTGAGCCGCGAACTTTCGTTCTTCGGCCGGTAATCCAATGCGCTGGAGCGCACTTTCGATCTTGCGCTGGAGATGCTGTACGGCCGTATCGTCACGCAAGCCGGCCCAGAGCGCGCGCGGATTCTTGCCGCCGAATTCGCCGATACCTTTCAATTCCAATTTGAAGCGTGGCGCGCGGATCGCGGCCAGCGCATCGTCGATGGCGGCTGCATCTCGCCCGTCCACTTCGCCGATAAACCGCAAGGTGAGATGCAATTGCTCACGCTCGCTCCAGCGCGCGCCCGGCACTCCGCCCTGCATAAGCAGCAGACCTTCCGCGATCGGATCCGGCAGCGCCAGCGCTACGAACAGTCGAATCACGCGCCGACTACGCCGAGCTTGCCGAAACGGCCCAACGGCAACCGTGTGCGGAAGACCAGTACTACCAGCAAATAGGCCATACCACCTGTGGCGATAGCGCAGCACAACTGGAGTAACGCCCCTCCGGCATGCGCGAACGCGCGGGCAAGTACTGCTCCGGCATAGGCCGCCACTCCAGTGACGGCCCCCGCAAGAATGACCGGCAAGAGCGAGCCCCAGAATTCTCTATCGAGCCTGAGCAACTCCCTGCGCCATCCGAACACAGCCAGAAGCGCCACGTTCACCCATGCGCCCAGAGAAGTACCGAGCGCGATTCCCGCAATCCCCAATCCAAATCCCCAGACGAGAGCGAATTTGAGCGCGATGTTTACAACAATAGCAGTGACCGTTGCCCGCACCGGCGTCATCGTGTCGTGGCGGGCGTAGAAAGTAGAGGCAAAAATGCGGACGAGCGCCATTGCAGGCAAACCGACGCCATAAGCCGCGAGCGCGATGGCAGACAACGCGGCTGCGTTCCTGTCGAATGCGCCATGCGCGAAGATCGCGCGCATGATGGTGTCGGGAATCGCAAGGAAGACGGCAGCGAAAGGGAGCGTGAGCAACAAGGAAAGCGAGGCGGACCGATTCTGTGCGGCATCGGACCCTGTCCTGTCGCCCAGCGCGAGCTTTGTCGACATCTCCGGCAGAAGTACCGTCCCGAGCGCAATACCAAGCACGCCAAGCGGCAACTGATTAATGCGATCGGCATAATAGAGCGCGGTCCGAGTGCCCGTCGGCAGAAGACTCGCAATCACCGTATCGACGAAAGGCGCAATGACGACACTGGCGGCGCCGAACGTCACCGCTCCCAGTGCGATAAAGAACTCCCTGATTTCGGGTGTCCAGCGCGGCCACGCGATGCGCAAGGACAGCCCGTCGCGCCTTGCAGCCCACAGCATGAAAACAAGCTGCGCCACGCCTCCCAGCAGTACACCCCAGGCGGCAGCAAATGCGGCGTTGGGAAACCAGCGCGCTGCAAGCAGCGTAGCGATCATCGACAGGTTGAGAAAATTGGACCATGCGGCGGCGGCCCAGAATTTCTCGATCGCATTCAGCATCGCCGAAAGCTGAACAGCCACCAGTGTGAGGATGAGATAGGGGAAAGTAATGCGCGCGAGCGACACGGTGAGCGCGAGTTGTCCGGCATTATCGGCGAAGCCCGGCGCCAGCACATGTATGATTGCCGGCATGAACAGGATTGCGAGCACAAGGATGACGAGTTGCGCCGCCATCTGCCAAGAGAATACACGGTCGGCAAACAAGGCCGCAGGCTCATATTCCCCTTTTGCGCGCAACGCTGCATAGCGCGGCAGGAAAGCCGGATTGATCGTGCCTTCCCCGAATATCGCGCGGAAGTAATTTGGAAAGAGAAACGCAACGATAAACGCATCGGACAGGACACCTTTGCCCAAGGTCCAAGCCATCAATACGTCACGCACGAATCCGGTAATGCGCGAAAGCAGCGTGAAACCGCCGACGGATAATAATCGCTTGAACATCACGGGCTGCCTTTCCGCGCATGCACTTCGCCCAGAAGCCTTTCGACGTAAGGCAGCATCCTTTTCGCGATTACCTGCACGCCCGCCGGATTGGGGTGGATACCGTCCGCCTGGTTCAGCGTCGGATCAAGCGCCACACTGTCGAGTACAAACGGATAGAGCGTAATGTGATGATCATGGGCGAGACGGGGGTAGATCGCATCGAAAGCCGAAACATATTGCGGGCCGAGATTTCGCGGCGCCTTCATGCCGAGCAATAATACCGGGACATGGGCGGCCTTCAATTTTTCAAGAATGGCGGCGATGTTCTTCTCCGTATCCTTGGGATCAAGCCCGCGCAGTGCATCGTTCGATCCAAGCTCCACGATCGCGGCATCGGGATGGTCGGCGAGCGACCAAGCGATTCGCGATACTCCATCGGCCGAGGTATCCCCTGATACGCCTGCATTGATGACTTTTGCGGGCGTCCCGGCGCTCGCGAGCTTGGTCTGTAGCACGACAGGCAGTTCCGTACCCGGGGGCAGTCCGAGCCCCTGCGTCAGACTGGTGCCGAACATCAGGATTTTGGCTGGCGCCGCATGGGTTGCTGATCCGCACAACGCCAAGAACAACGTGGCCGCGCCCAATGCTCGCTTGAATCGCCGGAATGTCATGCCATATCGCCTAGCACTATTCATGGTGATTCGTGCTTTCAAAAAAAGTGTCATCTCCGCGCAAGTGGAAATCCATCGGTGCCGGTCGGTGAAGCCGGCAGAGCCATGCGGCCCACCAAAATCAGCGTTCTGGGTTCCCGTTCCTGCGGGAACGACAAACAGTTTGAGCTAGAATGAAGAATGGAAATCCACGCACACGCGATTGTACTCGATAATGTACATCTCACACTCTCGAGCCGGGCGGGCGCGGTCCATGTGTTGCGCGGCATATCCCTCGCGATCAATCAAGGCGAAACAGTGGCATTGCTGGGGCCATCCGGTTCCGGCAAATCCTCGCTGCTGATGATCGCAGCGGGACTGGAAAAGCCGAGCTCCGGCCGTGTCACACTCGCCGGAACCGACATCACAAATCTCAATGAAGACTCGCTGGCGCGATTGCGCCGGGGCACGGTGGGAATCGTCTTTCAATCCTTTCACCTGATTGCCACGATGACGGCGCTCGAAAATGTAGCGCTGCCGCTGGAATTTGCGCATACGGCCCAAGCATTTGTACAGGCGCGCGAGGCGCTGGAAGCGGTTGGACTTGGCGCCCGCGCAGATCATTATCCCGGACAACTTTCCGGCGGCGAACAACAGCGCGTGGCGCTGGCGCGCGCGATGGTGGCGCGGCCGCGTGTACTGTTTGCCGACGAGCCGACCGGCAATCTCGACACCGAAACGGGTGCCGAGGTCGCCCAACTGATTTTCGCCCTGCCCGCACGCATCGGTACGACACTCTTTCTCGTCACGCATGAGGAAGAGATGGCCCGGCGTTGTTCGCGCATTCTGCGCCTCAAGGATGGCGCCATCGTCAGCGACACGCGCATCGCATGAACGCATTGATGCTGGCTTGGAAACTTGCCCGCCGCGAATTGCGTAGCGGCCTTTCGGGCTTTCGAATCTTTTTCGCGTCGCTTGTTCTTGGCGTCACTGCCATTGCAGCTGTGGGCTCACTGGCTCAGGCACTGCTTTCGGGCCTTGCCGAGAATGGCCGGGTTCTTCTCGGCGGCGATGTATCCGTCGAGCTTGTGCATCGGCCGCTCGCACCCGGCGAACTAGCCTTTATGGAGTCGCTGGGGAAAGTTTCCCAGGTGATTTCCATGCGCGCCATGGCCGGTAATTCGCAAGCCGGCCATGCCGACCGCTCGCTCATCGAACTGAAAGCGGTCGACGGCCGCTATCCGCTCTATGGCAGCGTCGGCCTGTTCCCGCCGCTTGCCATGAACACTGCGCTCGCCTGCGGAGCGGACACGGTCTGCGGCACGGTTGTCGAGCAAACACTCCTCGATCGCCTTCATCTCAAGCGCGGTGGAATGATCCGCATCGGTAAACAGGACTTTCGTATTGCCGCTACACTCGCGGACGAGCCGGACCGCCTCTCTGGCGGTTTCAGCCTCGGTCCGCATGTTATTATCTCGACAGACGCCCTCGCTCGCACCGGACTCGTCGCGACGGGCAGTTTGATCGACTACGGTGCGCGCCTGCGGCTGGCGCTAAACGTATCGATTGCAGAGTTCCGGCACGATGCACAGACAGCCTTTCCCAGGGCCGGATGGCAAATCCGCGACCGCGATCACGCGGCGCCCGGCACAGACAGATTTGTCAGGCAGATCAGTGTGTTTCTCACACTCGTCGGACTTACGGCGCTTGCGGTGGGTGGTGTAGGTGCTGGACAGGCGGTGCGCTCATTCCTCGACCGCAAACGCGAAGAAATCGCGACATTGAAAGCGCTGGGGGCGGATGGCGGAATCATATTCCTAATCTTCTTTCTTCAGGTAATGGCGATCGCAGCACTCGCGTCCAGCATCGGGACGATTGCCGGCGCGGCAATTCCGTTTGTGGTGTCATACGTCTACGGCGCCGAGATTCCGGTACCTGCGGATTTTTCGCTATTTGCAAAGCCGCTGTTTCTCGCTTTCGTCTTCGGCATGCTGTCCGCGGCAGCGTTCGCAATCCCACCGCTCGCGCGCGCCCGCGAGATCGCCCCGGCGGGATTGTTCCGCGATCAGGTGGCACGTGGGCGCGGGCGCGGCCGCTTGTCCTATCTCGCCCTCGCGTTGGGGGCTGGTCTGGCCATCATCGTTCTCGCGCTGGTCACCTCACCATCCGTCTCATTTTCGCTTTGGTTCATCGCCTGCGCAGGCGGAGGGCTGATGGTGCTCGCATTCACAGCTGCCGGAATCAGATTTCTTCTGCGACGCCTGCCCCAGCCAACGCGACCTGCGCCACGCCTCGCGCTGGCAAACATGACGCGACCGGGATCGGCGACAACCTCCGTCGTCACAGCGCTGGGCTTGGGACTTTCACTGCTCGCCACAGTCACCATTCTCGACCGCACCATCTCGCACGGCGTCAATGACAGCCTGCTCGGAAGCGCCCCGACATTCTATTTCGTCGATATCCAGCCGGCAGACGCGCAGGCATTCGATCGCACGATCGCCCGATTCGCCTCCGCGCGGGATTATCGGCGCACACCGATGATCCGTGGACGGATCGTTGCGCTGAATCACATCTCTGCCGCGCAGGCGAACGTGGCGCGGTCGGCGCGCTGGGCGCTCAACGGTGACCGCGGCATCACCTATGCGGCCGCCGAACCGAAAGATACGCACCTGACGGCGGGGCATTGGTGGCCCGTGAATTATCGCGGACCAACGCTCATCTCTTTCGACACGGACCTTGCCAAAGACATGGGCCTCAAGCTCGGAGACACGGTCACACTGAATGTGCTCGGCCGCGAGATCGAAGGCCGCATCGCCAATTTGCGCGATGTCGATTTCTCGACGGGCCGGCAGAATTTTGTGCTGATCCTTTCGCCCGGCCTGATCGATACCGCGCCGCATAGTTTCCTTGCCACTGTGCGCGTCTCACCGGGTGAAGAAACCGCGATGTACCGCGTCGTCACCGATCATTTTCCTTCAGTTTCGGCGGTGCGCGTCAAAGACGTGATCGCACAGCTCGATGTCTTGCTCGAAAGGCTCGCCTTCGCCGTCCGCGCTGCCAGCGTCGTGACCATTCTCGCGGGTTTGCTGGTATTGGCAGGCGCCATTGCCGCGGGACTGCGCGCACGTCTCTACGATTCCACGATCATGAAGGTGATCGGCGCCACACGCGCGCAAATCGCACTGGTGTATGCTTTGGAATACGCAACGATTGGGGCCGTGACGGGAGCGCTCGCGTTGGGCGCAGGCGTGGCCGCTGCCTCCGTTGTGGCCCGCAAGGTTTTTGAAGTTCCGCCGGTGGTCGATTGGAGTACGGCACTGCTCACCGTCGGTGGCGGCGCGATTCTCACGCTTACCTTCGGTCTCGCCATCACCTGGGGCGCTCTCGCCGCCAAACCGGCGCAGCAGTTAAGGAATTTGTAATCCGGTTTGGGCGGAGCAATCCGAAGTTGGAGCGATGTTCCCGCCTTGATCCCGTCACGGTGAAGTCCGATATTATGCGGGCGTGGTCCGAGTTGCGGACCCAGGAGGATTTGCCAGATGGCTGACTACGATAATCGCGTTCTGCGTGGGCAGGCGACCACTGCCGGCGTGATCGACGCGGGGCTCCGTGCCTATATGCTGCGCGTCTACAATTACATGCTGGCAGGGCTTACCCTGACCGGCCTGACATCCTATGCGACTTTTGTGCTGGCGGTCACCGACGACCCGACGCGCGCGGCTGCCCGCCTGCCGAACGGGCTGATGCTGACAAGCATCGGCGTGACGTTGTTCAGCGGCCCGCTGATGTGGGTACTGCTTCTGGCCTCGCTCGGCTTGGTGTTTTTCCTCAGCCTGCGTATCGACCGGATGAGCGTGAGCACGGCGCGCACATCGTTCCTTGCTTATGCGGGATTGGTCGGCGTGACCTTCGGCTCGCTGTTTATCGTCTATACCTATGCGAGCATCGCGGAAGTCTTCTTCATCACGGCGGCGACATTCGGCGCCATGAGCCTGTGGGGATATACGACGCGATCCGATCTTTCGGGCTTCGGTTCGTTCCTGTTCATGGGCCTGATCGGCATCGTCATTGCCTCGCTGGTCAACATGTTCGTCGGCTCGACCGCGCTCCAATTCGCGATCTCGGTGATCGGCGTGCTCGTGTTTACCGGCCTCACCGCCTATGACACGCAGACGATCAAGGAGATGTATGTCGCCAATGACGATGGCACGGTCGCGGGCCGCAAAGCGATCTACGGCGCGCTGAAGCTCTATCTCGACTTCATCAACCTGTTCCTGATGCTTCTTCGGCTGATGGGCGATCGCCGCTAATCACGCCAGCGAAACACACGGCCCCGATGACATCATCGGGGCCGTTTGCTTTTCACCAGATGTGCACACGATCCTGCGGCGCGACATAGAGTTTATCGCCCGGCTTCACGTCGAAGGCCGCATACCACGCATCGATGTTGCGCACGACGCCATTGACCCGGAACTGGCGTGGGCTGTGGGGATCGCTCACTACCTGTCGCTTCACGAAGTCGTCGCTGACCTTGCCGCGCCAAGCCTGCGCCCATCCGAAGAACACGCGTTGGTCGCCTGTCATTCCGTCGATCACCGGAGCTGGCTTTCCATCCAGCGACGCGTGATAGGCATCGAGCGCGAGCGTCAGTCCGCCAAGATCGGCGATGTTCTCGCCCATCGTGAGCGCGCCGTTCACATGCACACCCGGTAATGGCTCGTAGGATGAATATTGCTTTCCGAGCGTCGTCGCGCGCGCTTCGAATTTCTTGGCGTCATCCGGTGTCCACCAGTCGCGCAATGCGCCTGCCGCATCGATCTTACGACCCTGATCGTCGAAGCCATGCGTCATTTCATGGCCGATGATTCCGCCAATGCCGCCGTAGTTGATGGCAGGGTCGGCATTTGGATCGAAGACCGGCGGCTGCAGAATTCCGGCGGGAAACACAATGTCGCGCAACGAGCCATTATAGGCGTCGTTGGTCTGCGGCGTCATGCTCCAGTCCTGGCGGTCCACCGGGCCGTTCAAACGCCCGGCGTAGTGTGTCCAATCGGCGGCAGCGGCACGCCGCACATCTCCGAGCAGATCGTCGCTCTTGATTATGACTTTGGAATAGTCACGCGGATGGTTGGGATAACCGACTTTGATATTATAGGTTTCAAGCTTCTTGATCGCCTCCGCTTTGGTCGCGGGGCTCATCCAGTCATTGTGTTCTAAGCGCGCGCGGTAGGCGGCCTTCAAATGCGCGACGAGATCTTCGATCTTGGCTTTCGCGCTTGGTGGAAAATAACGCGCCGTATAGAGCTGCCCCACCGCCCAATTCAGCGTACCGAAGCACTCTCCGGGGCTTGCGCCGCAATCACCACCGGCCACGCCATGCACGGCGCGTTTCCAGCGCACTTCTTCCTGCTGCTGACCGGCGAGAGTCTTGTTATGAAGATCAAACCAGGCGGCGTCGAAATCGTGGGAAAGATAAGGGGCTGCCGAGTCGGCGATATGAAATGCCTGCCAGGCACGGATGGTATCCACCGGCGCCGACGCATACACCGCCGCGATCTTGGGAAACGCACTTTTCTCCGCAACAACGACGCGCGTGACATTTCCCAGCCTAGCGTTGTCGAAATACCGCTTCCATGCGAAGTTCGGCGCCAGGGTTCGCAGTTCGGCCACGGACAGCGGATTGTAAGTTGCCGCGATGTCGCGATCCTGTGCCTTCGTCCAGCTGACATCCGCGATCTTCGTTTCGAAGTCTACAACGTCCTTGGCGCGCGCATCCGCACCTGGCCAGCCAATCAAATGAAGAAGTTTGGCGACGTAAGCCTGATAGGCCGTTCTGGCCGATGCGAATTCCGGTTTGAGATAATAATCACGATCCGGCAGACCCAGGCCGCCCTGCGAAATATAGACTGCGTAATGAGCAGGATCTTTCAAATCGACATCCGTCGTAATGTTGAACAGCGAACTCTCGAAATCATCTACCGACCGCCCCATCAACCCAGCGAGATCGTCCCGCGAGTTTGCGGCGCGAATTGCGTCAAGCTCCGGCGTGAGCGGTTTGGCGCCAAGCGATTCGATGCGCGCCTCGTCCATATAAGCCTTATAGAAACTTCCGACCTTGCCCTCGAGATCGGCGCTTTCGTTCTTTGCCGCAGCCTTCTCCATAAGATCGTGCAGACGCGTTTGAATTGTGTCGGTCATTGCAAGGCGCAGCGACCAGGCGGGCTTATCGGCAGGGATTGTTGTTCGATCCAGCCACGCGCCATTGGAGTAGCGGAAAAAATTGTCGCCGGGCCGTGTTTTTGCATCGACACCGGTGGCGTCAAATCCCCAGCTTCCATATTGCGGCTTGTCGGCGAGTGCTGCTGTTGTCAACGCCGTGGCCAACAGAAGAACGGCTGTACTAATTTTCATATGCCCCTCCATTTCGAAGACAATAGTCGGGAGAAGAAGTCGGGAGTTTCAACTGCAAAGCCGGCATTGGCGAGCCGTAACACGAATATTTGAACGGCGATGACCGTCACGCGCGTTCAAGCGCGCGGATCAGCTTCCGATCGAACAGGCGCAGCACATGGGCGAAATCCCGCGCCCGCTTGAGCAGATGCCCACCCGCCGCGAACACGGCATATTCGCCCTGGCGCGAGCGGTATTCGGGTTGTTTTTCGATTGTGTAGAGTGGTGTTTCGCTGGTGTGCCGGAACACGGAAAACACGGCGCGATCGGAGAGAAAATCTATCGCGTAATCGCGCCATTCGCCTGCGGCTACCATATGGCCATAGACACGCAGGATCTGCGCGAGTTCGCGCCTGTCGAAACGCACCTCGGCCTTGCTGAATTCGGCCTCTCCGCCCCTGGAAACTGTCCGCGTGGTCGGGCGGTCCGCCGCGCGGAGGAACGCTATGGGTTCCTCAGCCATACTGTCACAATGGAACCGGACGGGACGTTAGGCAAGCCTCCACAGTTCTGTCCGGGTCATCGCTTGCGGGTGAGCATCACACCGTCTGCGATGGTAGCAAGCGCCATATCCACCCGCTCATCGGCGTGAATTTTCGCATTCAGCGCGCGCAGGGCACTTGTATCGGGGTCGTTGACGGCAGGATCGGCCACCGCCCCGCTCCACAACATATTGTCGAGCGCGACGACCCCACCCGGACGCAGCAACTGCAGCGCTCCTTCATAATATGAGTCGTAGTTCGCCTTGTCGGCGTCGATAAACGCCAGGTCGAAGGGCCCCTCGCGGCTTTCAATCATTCTGTCGAGCGATTCGATTCCAGGACCGAGGCGCAGATCGATCCGATTTTCGACGCCGGCTTCATTCCAATAGCGTCGGGCGCGGTCGGTGTATTCCTTGCTGACATCGAGTGCGATCACGCGGCCGCCTTCCGGCAACGCCAGGGCCACACTGAGCGCGCTGTACCCGGTGAACGTGCCGATTTCGAGCGTCTGTCGCGCGCCAATCATCTTCGCCAGCAATCCGAGAAATGCGCCCTGTTCCGGAGCGATCTGCATGCCGGCATTGGGCAAGGCTGCCGTCTCTTCACGGCAGTGCAAAAGCGCAGGGTGCTCCCGCGCTCCGACACGCCCCACATAGGTCTCCAATGCATCGGTGAATCGGATCATACGACTCATCTCAAACAGTCCCTTTCGCAAAACTGCGTCCCGTATACCGCGATTTCATCCCAACGGTGGCCAATAAGGATAAGCGGTTGTGGCGTTTGGCAGATTGGGATTCGCAGTTATTCCTGTTGCCCAATTATTAACTTGTGAATTGCCTAAATATCGCCACAGAAAAGCCACTATTTTGCCACATTTGCCTTCCTAGATTGATTGTCGGCTGGTGCGTAGCGGCAAATCCGCAGATCCAGGCCCCCCAACCCTCTCGGGTTTGTCAAAACGGGCCAGCCGACGACCATCCCTCCCTATTCTACAGACCTCCAGTCGGCGGCCATTTGGCCGTAGATTCCACCCACCGCTCCCGTCAGCAATGAAATCAAATCCCGGATCAGAAAGACCGGGACGGTCATGTCCCCTATAAGAACCGACAGGCCGATGCCGATGATGGCGCAAAGAACGCCCACGATGGCGCCACCATAAGCCCCCATCGCATAACCCTTCGAGACATCCTGGGCATAGAGATAGCCGGCCGTCGCGGAAATCATCATCCCGGCGAAGAGGAACGCGTTCGTTCCGATCCACCCGCTAAAATGGGCTAGCAACACGAACGCGACTTGGAGCAGCGTGCCGACGAAAATCGCCCGCCTCAGCGCCTTCCCGTCAAGCGGTTCCGTTCGTTTCATCCACCCTTCCCGTTTGGACGCGACTTATTCCTACCCTTCAGCTACCGATCCTCCATTCAAATCGCAGTGACGGACAATTCAGTGTAAGAAAGATGTGGCGACGCACAGATCATGACCGCAACTTAACCTTTCCCATCTTGCCTCCCTGCAACGATTTCTCTATGGGGCAGCGGTTCTTTCAGTGATCTTCCCAAACGCACCAATGATAGAAATCGAAGGACTGACCAAGAGTTTCGGCCCGTTTGCAGCCGTCTCTGGAATCAATCTGAAGGTCGAGCGCGGTGAAGTTCTGGGCTTTCTTGGCCCGAACGGCGCCGGCAAGTCGACCACCATGAAGATGGTGACCGGCTATCTGGCCCCAAGTTCCGGCCGTGTTCGGGTCTGCGGATTCGACATCGAGCACGAGTGCCTCGGCGCGCAGCGGAAGATCGGGTATCTGCCCGAAGGCGTCCCGGCTTATGGCGACATGACACCCCGGCAGTTCCTGGCCTTCATTGCCGCCGTGCGCGGTTATTCGGGCGCGGAAGCGAAAAGGCGCATCGACGAAGCGGTAGGGAAAACCGATCTTGATCCGGTGCTGGATCAATCGATCGACACTTTGTCGAAAGGATTCAAGCGGCGCGTGGGCCTGGCCCAGGCCGTCCTTCACGACCCGCCTGTACTCATCATGGACGAACCGACGGACGGGCTCGATCCCAACCAAAAACATTCCGTTCGCCAGCTTCTCCGGGCCATGGCCCCCACCAAGGCGATCATTGTCTCCACCCATCTTCTCGAAGAAGTCGAAGCCATCTGCACACGGGCCGTGATCATTGATCGCGGGCGGATCGTTGCCGATGGAACGCCTTCCGAGCTTCTCGCCCGCTCCCGCCACCACAATGCGGTGACGCTAGTTGTTCCCGCTGCTTCGGCGCCCACCGTCAAGGCGCGCCTGAAATCCGTAAACGGCGTGGCGAGCGTAGAGGAAATTCAACGTAGTGACGGCGCAACCGAACTCACGGCGTTCCCGAAAAGCGGTGCTTTGTTGATTGAAAACGTGAGTGCGCTCGCTGCCTCCGAAAAATGGGACGTGAAAGAACTCTACGCAGAGCCAGGCCGCCTCGACGAGGTGTTCCGCGCCATCACCACCCATGATGCGAAACGCGCGCGGGAGAAACGCGCATGAATGAACTTCTTGCCGTCTTCAGGCGCGAGTTTGCGTCCTACTTCGCGACGCCTCTCGCCTATGTATTCATCGTGATCTTTCTTTTCGCGATGGGCACGTTCACTTTCTACATCGGGCATTTTTACG
>DASXXW010000132.1:0-5120 GCA_036502865.1 Rhizomicrobium sp. | reverse complement strand
GCACGGTTTCGATATGTGGCGTAACATGACCCTCTCCTCTGGTTTGGCGTGAGATTGCATTAGCCCCCGATGAGATATCCCGCGCTTTGGGCGGCTTTTTGTTTTCGCGTCCGGAAAGGTGAAAATGGGTACCCCTCGCCGGCTGCCGAAAAACGCCCACGGAATCGCGAATGACAGGCGAGGAGCCCTGTCCCACAATGCAGGATCAACAGTTTGCAAGCAGAGTGGGACAGGCCTCCTGGCCTGTTAGCGCGTTTTTCCGCAACCGTTAGGTTAGCTTGCCAAATATTTTTTTGCAGATGTGGCATTCACAACTGCATCCAGCCGTTCAGGCAAGCATGCCTCCAGTTGGTCTTGTGTCGACCGTCTGAGCGCCCCGGCAAGTGCTGCGAGGAATAGGGAATGATGAACACGAGAGTCGCGGCTGCTGCCCTCGTGGCGATTACTATCGCAAGGGCGCAAATTGCTCCGGTATTGACCATCGACGACGCGGTCGCGCTTGCATTGAAAGGAAACCGCCAGGTGCAGTCCGCAGCGCTGGACGTAGGACGCGCGCACGAGGAGAGCGCCGCGCTGAAGACGACGCGACTGCCGCAATTTAACATTTGGGCGCTCGGGGGCGCGCCTCTGCGCTCGTTCAGTTTCACCATCCCACCGGGCGTTCTAGGCAGCTACCCGGCTACCGGACCGATCCCGGCGCAGACTTCTACCATCACGAACCCGCGGCAGCCGGTTGGGCTTATCGTGGGGCAGGCCATGCAGCCGTTGTCTCAGCTTTGGAAAATTCATCTGTCGTTGGTTGCTTCCCAGATCACTGAGGATCTTGCGAAAGAGAGACTGCGGCAGAAGCGACAGGAGACGGCTCAGTCCGTGCGCGAGCTCTATTACCAGATCGCGCAAACGCAGACGCAGATCGAGAGTGGCGAGGCGATGGAGAAATACCTGGTGGAATTGCAAGGCGAGACCGATCGGAAGCTGGTGCAGTTGACTGTGCTGAAAGGGGATAGTCTCACGGTCCGGGCCCGGCTCAGCCAGCAGCGCTATCAATTAGTCGACCTTCGGGACGCCAGCAAAACGCGGAAGGAATCGCTCAGCCGGCTGCTGGGCCGCGACCTCGAAACGGAATTCTCGGTGGAGGTGCAGCCGGCGCCGCGAGCCGAGGAGATCGACATGGCGGCGGCGCACAACCTGGCGCTCCGCCAGCGTCCTGAAATCCAGGAAGCGCGCCTCGACACGAAGAAAGCCGAAACGGAGCTACGCCGCCAACACGCGGAGTACATTCCCGACATCAGCGCGGGTCTCACCTACGCCTCATTTCCGAATGTGAGTTTCGCCCCGCAAAACATCATTATTGCCGGGCTTGTTTTACAATGGCAGCCCTTCGATTGGGGGCAAAAACATCACAAATTGCAAGCGCTGCGGTATGCAACCAAACAGACAGTGCTCATCGAGCGCGACACGGAACAGCAGGTTCTGCTCGATGTGAATACGCAGTTCCGGGCCCTGGCGGAAGCCCGGATGCTGCTGGATACGCGCGCACTCGCGCAGGAAGCACAGCGCGAAACGCTGCGCGAGGTTACGAATCAGTATCGGGAAAAGGCGGTGCTGCTCTCCGGTGTCCTCGAGCAGGAACGCGCCATGGTCCAGGCCGACTCCGAGTATCAAAGCGCTCTGGCGGCCTTCTGGAAGGCAAAGGCTGATTTCGATCGGGCGTTGGGGAGGGAATAACCATGCCGTGTAAGGTTTTGTTCGTGCCAGCGGCATTGCTTCTGGCGGGCTGCGGCTTTCTGTGTAGCTGCAAGAGGGAAAAACCGCTCGAACCCGCGATCCAGGCTGTACGGGCGGGCGTTGTAGAACAAATTCAGCCGGATGTTCCCGAGCGCTATTCGGCGAGTATCGATCCGTTCGCCAAGGTCGACCTGGCGTTCAAATCCGGCGGAATCGTCGTGGGGATTCGCCAGGTGCGCGGCGCCGACGGCCGCATGCGCAACATTGAGACCGGGGACAAGGTGGGCAAGGATGCCGAACTGGCGCAGGTGCGCCGGCTCGACTATCAGCATAGTGTTGAGGAGGCCGAGGCGCGGCGGGCGCAGGCGCAGGCGCAATTGGCGCAAGCGCAGGCGCAGCTCGTAGGGGCGCGCGCGAGTTTCACCCATGCCGATATTGACTATGCGCGAGCCCTCAACCTGTTCCAATCGGCGAGCATGGTGAAGCCCCAGTACGACCAGGCAAAGGCCCAGTACGATGAGGGCGCAGCGTCGGTTGCCGCAGCCGAAGCCGCGGTGAAAGGGGCGCGAGATGGCGTGTCGAACGCGCTCGCTGCAGAGAAAGAAGCGAAGCTCTCGCTCAGCGACACGACGCTGCGCGCTCCGTTCGGGGGTTTTATCTCGGCGCGCAACGTCGATCGCGGGAGCGTGGTGAGCGGCGCGACCGTCGGCTTCGGTATCGTAGATACGCATCTGGTCAAAGCGGTTTTTGGGGTGCCCGATACTACGCTTCCATTGATCCGGCTGGGGCAGAAGCAACCCGTGATGCTGGACGCGCTTCAACACGCTGTCCCGGGAGTGATCACTTCGATTTCACCTGAGGCCGACCCGCAGACCCGCGTCTTCTCGATCGAAGTGACGATGGCGAACTCGCGTGAGGAAATCAGGCCGGGCATGATCGGCTCGGTAACTTTTGGTGGTACGCGCGATTTGAGACCCCGGCTCGTCGTGCCGCTCAGCGCGGTAGTGCGCGCGCCCGCCGATCCGAACGGATTCGCGGTTTTCCGCTTGATCGAGCGCGGCGGGAAATCGTGCGCTTCGGCGCAGACCATCGCGATCGGCCAGACGTTTGGCAACTCGATAGAAGTGACGCGCGGCCTCACGGCCGGACAAAGGATCATCGCGGCCGGCGCATCGATGGTGCATGAGGGGCAACAAGTGAGTCTTCTCCCGTAAGGGGCATCCATGCCGCATCAGACCGATGAGGAACTGATTCAACATACGCACAATACTTCGCGGTTTTTTGTCGAAAACCGCCAGATCGCGTGGGCGGCGCTGGTGGCAGTGATCGCGTGGGGCATTTACGGATATTTATCGATGCCCCAGCGCAAAGATCCGAATATCCCGGTCCGCGTCGCAGTCGCGTCCTGCCAGTGGCCCGGCGCGACCGCTCAGGAAGTGGAGCAACTCGTCACGCGTCCGATCGAGCAGACGATTGCGGAAAATAAAACGATCCACCCGGCGTCCGCCGACGACTATGGCATCCGGTCCATTTCGCTTCCGGGCACCTCGATCGTCTACGTCCAACTTGCTGAAACCATCAAGAATACCCGGGAGCAGTTCAGCGACATCAATCTGAGGCTCCAGGCGCTCGGTCCAAAGCTGCCGAACGGCGCGACGGGCGTCGAATTTCAAAGCGACTTCGGCGATACGGCTGCCGTCATGATGACCGTGGCCAGCCCGCCCATAGATGCCCTGGAAATTCAGATGCGTTCGCGATCCGTGGAGGACGCGATCCGGGCGGCGCGTTCCGCAATGGGGTCGGCGGCGGGCCCGGCGGCAGGCCCGTCGAAGTTCGGACGCATCAGTATTATCTACACGTTTCCCCTGACGCTTTCAAGCACGGGAGTGGCCCAGATCACCGAAGCATTGCGGCAGGATGCCGAGCGCGCCGGTGTGCTGCGGCGCTCCCGGCTGATCACCGGCCGGGGGTTTATGGGCGTGGACGCGGAGACGAGTTTCGATGATGAGCAGATTCAGGCATATCTCAAACAGTTCATCGCGGACCGCCTGCACGAATCCGAAATCTATCCTGACGTCTCCGAGCCGGTGATTATTCACGGCCCCTCGAAGACGCGCCAGAAGCTGGCGACTGTAGCGACCGCGAAATATACCTACGCGCAGCTCGACGACTTCACGAACCTGATCGGGCGCACGCTGCTCGGCGCGCCCCAGACTTCCAGGATTGAACGCAAGGGCGTCCTGCCGCAGTCCGTGTACCTCGACTATTCGCAGGAACGGCTGGCGGCATACGGATTGCAGCCCTACGATTTGGGCCGCGCCCTGAATGCGCGCAACATCACGCTGCCGGGAGGATCGATCGACGCGGACGGGGGGCGAATTCAAATCGACCCTTCGGGAAAGTTTGAAAACGCCCCCGCCATCGGCAACGTTCTCTTGAGGGCACCGCAGGGCGGCGCGTCCCTGTATCTGCGCGATCTGGTTCAAATCAACCGCGCGTACCAAGCTCCGCCCGAATATCTGAATTTCTACACCGCCACCGGTAAGGACGGAAAGCCGCGCCGCAGCCGCGCCATCACGCTCGCGATTTACATGCGCTCTGGAGAGCAGATCCAGAAGTTCGGCGCTTCGATTGACGAGAAATTGAAACAGGTGCGCGCGGTCCTCCCGGCGGACCTGATCATCGCGCGCACGTCGGATCAGCCTCTGCAGGTGAAAGAAAACGTCGACCTGTTCATGACGGCTTTGTATGAAGCGATTCTGCTGGTGGTCCTCATTGCGCTGATCGGCTTTTGGGAATGGCGGTCGGCGCTGCTGATGGCGGTGTCGATCCCGATCACGCTGGCCATGGCGTTTGGCATGGCGCACACGATGCAGATCGATTTGCAGCAAATCTCAATCGCCAGTCTGATCATCGCGCTCGGCTTGCTGGTGGATAACCCGGTGGTGGCCAATGACGCGATCAAGCGGGGACTGGCGGCAGGGCATCCGCGAATGATTGCCGCATGGCTCGGACCTACCAAGCTCGCGCGCGCCATCGTTTATGCGACGGCGACCAATATCACCGCGTACCTCCCCTTCCTGATGCTGACGGGCAGCACGGGCGATTTTCTGCATAGCCTGCCACTGATGATGGCAGCGGCGCTCCTCTCCTCGCTCCTGGCTGCGATGACGTTTGTCCCGCTGCTCGGCTATTACCTGGTGCGTCCGCCGAAGAGGCCGGAACCATCGCTCGAAGAGCGCCGCAATCGCGGATTCTACGGCGCCTATTACAGGCTTGCCGGAGCGGCTATTCGCTGGCGATGGGCCGTGCTCGGCGTGTCGCTCGTCTTTCTTGCCTCGGGCCTGATGGTCGCTTCAAAATTGAAGACCCAGTTCTTCCCCGACGACGTC
>DASXXW010000131.1:0-7275 GCA_036502865.1 Rhizomicrobium sp. | reverse complement strand
CATTCCATGAAACATAACCTCGCACGCAAGCTCCGGCGCGAACAAACGGATGGAGAGCGCAGGCTCTGGTATGCGTTCAGAGATCGCCGGTTCCACATCTGCAAATTTCGCAGGCAACAGCCGATCGGTCCCTACATCGCGGACTTTGTATGTTTCGACCGTCGGCTGATCATCGAACTCGACGGCAGCCAACACGCGGAGCCGGAGCAACTTGCGCATGATACAGCGCGAACCCGATTTCTGGAGAATGAAGGCTTTCGCGTGTTGCGTTTCTGGAATGCGGAGCTGAACGACAATTTCTCCGGCGTACTCGAAATCATTCGCTTGACGCTGGAGACTACCCCTCACCCACATTCTGCCGCTCGATAGACTTGAGCTTTGCATCCCTCTCCCACAAGGGGAGAGGGGATTTCCGTGCGCTGCATAATCGACGTTTGGCGTCTGAACAGATGATAATGACAATGTAACCGCAACGCGCTGAATAGCCCTCTCCCCTTGTGGGAGAGGGATGCAGATATGCGGACTGGAAACTGCTCTGCTGCGGGTGAGGGGTGTTAGGCTGGCGCAAGTTCCCCCAGCCGGCGTTCGATGGCGCTCAGCGCATCTTGTGCCTTACTACCATCCGGGCCGCCGGCCTGGGCGAGATCGGCGCGGCCACCGCCGCCCTTGCCGCCCAAAGCTTCCGCGCCGCGTTTCACCAGATCCACCGCATCGATGCGGGCCTTGAGATCGTCGGTCACGCCGACGACCAACGAGGCGCGCCCTTCGTCGACAGCAATCAACGCCACGACACCCGAGCCGAGTTTGGTCTTTGCGTCATCGGCAAGGCCTTTGAGGTCCTTCGCGCTTACGCCTTCCACGATACGCAGCATCGCTTTCACGCCGGCGATCTCGCGCGTCTCCTCGGCAGCATCGGCGCGCGACGGACCGGCCAGCGCCAGCGCGCGGCGCGCATCGGCCAGCTCGCGCTCGATGCGTTTGCGTTCTTCCGCAAGCTGCGAAACACGGACTGGTAGTTCAGCCGGGCTTGTTTTCAGCACGGACGCCGCCTCGCGCGCGATCTCCGCCTGATGCGTCAGATATTTGCGCGCGCCTTCGCTGGTCAGCGCTTCGATACGGCGCACGCCCGCAGCGACCGCGCTTTCCGAGAGGATGGTGAACAGCCCGATATCGCCGAGCCTGCGCACATGCGTGCCGCCGCACAATTCGACGGAATAGGCTTTGTTAGTACCCTCGCCCATGGTGAGCACGCGCACTTCGTCGCCATATTTCTCGCCGAACAAAGCCTCGGCCCCGGCGGCAATGGCGTCGGCCGTGGGCATCAACCGCGTGGAGGTGTCGGAGTTCTGGCGGATGACGGAGTTCACGTCAGTCTCGATGCGCAGCAATTCCTCGGGCGTCACGGCTTTGGGATGGCTGAAATCGAACCGCAGCCGGTCGGGCGCGACGAGCGAGCCTTTCTGTGACACATGCGGACCCAGCACATGTTTCAGCGCCGCATGTAACAAATGCGTGGCGGAATGATTGGCGCGCGTGGCGCGACGGCGTTCGCCATCGACACGCAGTTCCACCACATCGCCGACCCGCAGGCTGCCATGCACGATCTCCACGACATGCACATGCAGCGCACCTAATTTCTTCTCCGTATCGGCGACGCGGCCTTCGCCGCCCTTTGCCGAGAACATCGCGCCCGCATCGCCGACCTGCCCGCCCGACTCGGCGTAGAAGGGCGTCTGATTTGTCAGTATACGGATTGTCTCGCCGGCGGATGCGTTATCGACGCGCGCGCCGTCTTTGAGCATGGCAACGATGGTACCTTCGGCCTGTTCGGTTTCGTAGCCGAGAAACTCCGTAGGCCCGATCTCGTCGCGCAGCGCAAACCACAGCGTATCGGTGCCGGTTTCGCCGGAGCCGGCCCAGGCCCTGCGCGCATCCTCGCGCTGCCGCGCCATGGCGGCGTTGAAACCTTCGGTATCGACGGCGATGCCGCGCGGCCTGAGTGCATCTTCCGTAAGGTCGAGCGGGAAGCCGTAAGTATCATAGAGGCGAAAGGCGGTTTCGCCCGCCAGCCTGTCGCCGCGCGACAGCCCCGTCGTTGCTTCGTCGAGCAGCTTGAGCCCGCGCGCCAGCGTATCGCGAAAGCGCAGTTCTTCAAGGCGCAATGTTTCAGACGTAAGCGCCTCGGCGCGCTTCAATTCCGGATAGGCCTGGCCCATCTCGGCGACCAGCACCGGCAGCAGGCGATATAACAAAGGATCGCGCGATCCTAGCAAATGCGCATGCCGCATGGCGCGGCGCATGATGCGGCGAAGTACATAACCGCGGCCTTCATTCGACGGCAGCACGCCATCGGCGATCAGGAATGCGGACGAGCGCAGATGATCGGCGATGACACGATGGCTTGCGGCATGTGCGCCGGATGCCGGCTGCGCCGTCAGTTCGACGGACGCGGAGATGATGCGGCGGAAGAGATCGACATCGAACACATCCTGCACACCCTGCAGGACGGTCGCGAAACGCTCGAGCCCCATGCCGGTGTCGATCGAGGGCCGCGGCAAGGGCGTGCGCGCCCCGCCCGCGAACTGCTCATATTGCATGAAGACGAGATTCCAGATCTCGACATACCGGTCGCCATCCTGCTCGGGCGAGCCGGGCGGGCCGCCCATGATCGTGGGCCCATGGTCGAAGAAGATTTCCGAGCAGGGACCGCAAGGCCCCGTGTCGCCCATCGACCAGAAATTGTCGGAGGTCGGAATGCGGATGATTTTGGATTCCGGGAGCCCCGCAATCTTTTTCCACAGTGCGAACGCATCGTCGTCATCGGCATAGACGGTGACGAGCAGGCGGTCCTTGGGCAGGCCGAAATCCTTGTGAACCAGTTCCCAGGCGAAGGAAATCGCGTCTTCCTTGAAATAATCGCCGAAGGAGAAATTGCCGAGCATCTCGAAAAAGGTGAGGTGCCGGGCGGTATAGCCGACATTTTCGAGGTCGTTGTGCTTGCCGCCCGCGCGCACGCATTTCTGCGAGGTCGTCGCGCGGCTGTAATTGCGCTTCTCCTGGCCGGTGAAGACATTCTTGAACTGCACCATGCCGGCATTGGTGAAGAGCAGCGTGGGATCGTTGCGCGGCACGAGCGGCGACGACGCCACCATTTCATGGCCATGGGCGCGGAAGAATTCGAGGAACTTGGCGCGGATTTCGGTGAGGCTGTTCATGGGGGGGTAGTTAAGCGTTTCGCCCTCAAACGGCAACGCACTCCGCGCGTCCGTCAGCGGCTGCCGCTTCCCTTTATACGGGTTATGCCCTACTGCCTCGCCTGAGGGGTTGGCTGCCGATTCGTCGGCAGATAGCTTGGGCGCGCCGTCTTTTGGACGATCATTCCGCAGCGGGGCGGTACTGGCCGCTCGCACTCGCCGCGATTGCGGTGGCTGCGGGCCTTCTCAACGTATGGCTCTTGCTGGGTTTCCGGGAGATCGATCCGGGAAATCTCTCCTGGCTCTCCGGCGACCCCGCCGAATATCAGATCGGCTGGGATTTCATCCGCCATGAGCCGGGCTGGCATTTCCCCTTTACCTGGATTGCGCATCTCGATTATCCGACCGGCGTGTCCGCGGCCTATCTCGATCCCATACCGTTCGTCGCGTTTTTCTTCCGGCTGATCGGGCCCTTATTGGCCGTTCATTTCCAATATCTGGGTCTCTACGCGGTGCTGTGTTTCTGCTTGCAGGCCTGGTTCGGGCTCAGGCTGACGGCGCTCTTCGCCAAAGGCGACCGCGTGATCACGCTGATCGGCGGCGCGTTCTTTCTGCTCTCGCCCATCCTGACCAAAGAAGCCTATGGGCATTTCGCGCTGCTGTCGCAATGGATCCTCGTCGCCTGTTTTTATTATTACTTCCGCATATCCGCCGAGCGTCCGCTGCGCGCCGACCTTCTGCCTTTCGTGGCGCTCTGCACGATCGCTGCCGGCATCCAGCCCTATTTCGCGCTGATGGCAAATCTCATCGGCGCGGCCGGCGCGTTTCACGCCTGGAACATCCGCCGCACGAAGAGCGCAGCGATCTCATGCGGACTATGGTTCCTGGCGCAGGCAGCAGCCACGCTGCTCTCCCTGATGTTTTTCGGGTTCTTTGTTCCAGGCAAGACGCATTTTGCCGGCGCGGGTTACTCGCGTTATGCGATGAATTTGCTGGCGCCGGTCAATCCGCAATCGCCCGGCGCGCTGAACCCCTGGTCCACCCCGGTCGTTCATGGCTGGACGCTCGCCGGTTACGATTATCTGGGACTGGGTGTGCTGCTGCTTCTCTTCGTCATGCTTGTGCGTACGCCACGGCTGTTACGTGCGCTCGGTTCGCGGCCTATCCTGCCGCTGGTCATTATCTCCGTGCTGTTCACGCTGCTCGCTCTGTCGACCGAAATATCGTTCGGAAACCAAGTGCTGTTCACGATACCCGCGCCGCAATTCGTGATCGGCATTCTCAGCTGGTTCCGCGGTTCGGGGCGGCTGTTCTGGCCGGTTCACGATCTGCTGATGCTGGCCGCGCTTGCGGGTGTGTGCCTGTCGGTATCGTCACGCCTCGCGCGGCGGCTGCTTCTCGCTTCGGCACTGCTGATTCAGTATTTCGACGTGCTGAGCGTGCGCCAGGGTGTGGCGCATGCGGCGGCTGTCCAGCATCAAGATCCGTTGCGCGCGGAAATCTGGTCGACGCTGCCCGCGCATTTTCATCACATCGTGGTTCTTCCGGCGTTTCAATGCGTGGGTTTCATGCGCGGAAACATGGAAGCATTGCTGCATCTCTCCCATATGGCTGCGGAGAATGGCATGACGCTGAACAGCGTCTATCTCAGCCGCCAGTCTCCGTCGACGCATCAGTTGGATTGTATAACAACTCCGGAGAATGTGATGCGCTATGGCTTCGCACCGGATACGGCCTATGTGCTGACGGATCCGTCGGTGGCGCGAAACCGCTTCCCCCATGCGTGCCACCATGTCGACGGGCTTGATCTTTGCTGGAGCAAACCGCTTCAGCGTCCGTAACTAACGGCGCTTGAACAGGGAACGCAGGCGCCGAAACCGGATGGGACGGAAGCGCATGATCGCCGCTCCATTGAGCGAGGCTGTGTCTTCTTCGAGTATGCGATAATCCGCCTCTTCCACCATCGCCCGCATACGGTGCGGATCATTGTCGGAGAAACCTTCATTGGCGCGCCCGGCCTCCTGGGTTTTGTCGGAGTAATGGATCACGATCTGCGCGCGGGGACGGATGATTGCATGGAGATTTTCGAGATAGGACCGAATGATATCGGCATCGAGATGCACAAAGACGCCGAAGGAGAAAACGAAATCCACCGAGCGCGGAGGCACACCGGGAAAATCCGTGCCGTTGTTCAGCACTTCGACAATATTGGGCTGCGGAAAATTCCGGCGCAGCTCGGCGAGCAATTCGGGATAGTGATCGACGACAAAGAGACGCCGGGCCGGCAGCAAATATCGCGTCCACCGCCCGCCGCCGGGCCCTATTTCAAGCGCGGTGATCTCCGGGCGCACATAAGGCCGCAGCCAATGATCGCGGATCGGGACGAGCGGCGCGTAGCTGTCGGGATCGCCCCAATGCAGGCCGTATAAACCGTCGCGATCCGGCTGCCCGTCTTTATGGGCGGCATCCAGCATCTGGACGTGGAGTTTGGTATCGAGCGCGGGCATGGCGTGGATTGAATCGGAAGCAGGGCTTTAGCGCAACGCGATCCCGCGCGTGAGGAGCCTCACCCAAAACGAAAGGGGCGCCGCTCTTCAGCAGCGCCCCTCCCTCGGAGCCGTTCCCCATGCCAATAAGGAACGACTAGTCTTCGGCCGCATCGGCCGTTTCCGTGTCTTTCTCGGTTTTCTCGGTCATCAGGCTCTTGCCGATCAGTCCCGCATTCTGGCGCACCTGCGCCTCGATACGCGCCGCCATATCGGGCTTCTGCATCAGATATTGCTTGGCGTTTTCGCGGCCCTGGCCGATTCGCTCGCCATCATAGGAGAACCAGGAACCGGATTTCTCGACAATTCCCGCGCGCACGCCGAGATCGACGAGTTCGCCGACTTTCGAGATGCCCGCACCGTAAATGATGTCGAACTCCACTTCCTTGAACGGCGGAGCGACCTTGTTCTTCACCACTTTCACGCGCGTCTGGTTGCCGATCACCTCGTCGCGATCCTTGATGGCGCCGATGCGGCGGATGTCGAGGCGAACCGACGAATAGAATTTCAGCGCATTGCCGCCGCTCGTCGTCTCGGGATTGCCGAACATCACGCCGATCTTCATGCGGATCTGGTTGATGAAGATGACGAGGCAGTTCGATTTGGAAATGGAGCCGGTGAGTTTGCGCAGCGCCTGGCTCATCAGCCGCGCCTGCAGGCCCGGAAGCTGATCGCCCATCTCGCCTTCGAGCTCGGCCTTGGGCGTGAGCGCCGCCACCGAATCGATGACCACGATATCCACGCTGCCCGAACGCACCAGCGTATCGGCGATCTCCAGCGCCTGCTCGCCCGTATCGGGCTGGGAGATCAGCATTTCGTCGATATCGACGCCGAGCTTCTTCGCATAAATGGGATCGAGCGCATGTTCCGCATCGATATAGGCGGCGATGCCACCCTTTTTCTGGGTTTCGGCCACGGCGTGGAGCGCCAGCGTGGTTTTGCCCGAGGATTCCGGCCCGTAAATCTCGATCACCCGGCCGCGCGGCAATCCGCCAATGCCGAGCGCGATATCGAGCCCCAGCGAGCCGGTCGAGATCGTATCGGTCTCCACCACCTCGCGCTGGCCGAGCTTCATCACCGAGCCTTTGCCGAACGCGCGGTCGATCTGGGACAGCGCGGCCTCCAGGGCCCGCTTCCGATCGCTTTTGTCTTCCCGGCCCACCACCCGCAAAATCGCTTCTTTCATCACGCTTCGCCTCCTTATTTCACAGCGTCCCCGAAATCCCAAGGGGTTCGCGAGGCGATTACTGTACATGTTTTGTTCTGTTTGGCAAGAAGGCGGTAAGCTATTGATATTGCGGCTATATTGGCGACACGTTCTTTTCGCGTTCCGCCATTCACCAAGAGGGTGGGTATTGCACACGACAAACCCAGCCCGAACTATAGTTAATTCCCGCTATCGTAAAGGTGGTAGACTATCTCGCATGGGCACACGGTCTGCCCTCCCTGAGTGGTGCCGGTAAGGGTTCCCGTTCGAAATTCGTGTGTACCGCTGGCCATCAGTCTGCTTTGCAGGCTAGTAGTGTCTATAGCCA
>DASXXW010000130.1:0-4238 GCA_036502865.1 Rhizomicrobium sp. | reverse complement strand
TGCTCGGGAGCCTCATCAGGTTCATCGGCGCCAATCCGAACCTGCCGATCGAAGAATCCGAGCAGCGCATGGTGCATGCCAAGCAATACCCCTCCCGATTCATTATCGGGCGGTTCAAGAATCCCGGTGAGGTCCGGGCATTTCTCGTCCAGCACGATTTGCTCCATTGGGCTCGAGAGGAAGAAACCTCCATACCCCAGCTGAATTTTGGGAGAACTGCCTCGGATGAGAGAACCGCCGCAGTTGCCTGATCGCCAGATATTGTAGCGTTTTGGCCTGTCGTCGGCTTCTCTCAGATCGTCTTCAAATAGACTTACGTTTCGCGCAAACAATTTGCGGCAAGCGGCGGTCCCTACCCATAGGAATCTGAATGCAGGCCGCTGCGGCGGGGCGGGCAGTCCGTGCCCGCCGCAACCAGCCTATCACGCGCTATTTGCAGACGGCGTTGGCGATGCCGCTGGTGGAGAAGTTTGTATCGCAGCCATAGCCGGGCCCATTCAGCGTATAGCCGATCTTGCCCGAGATGTAGTCGATGTCCCACTCGCCCATATCACCGTTCTCACAGAACTGAACGCCCTTTTTGGCATTTGCGAGCGTGCATTCGGAGACATGGTTGCCGACGACCTGAACGGCTTTCGTAATCTTGCCTTTGGTCGGCACGTCCTGCGCGCAGCTCTTGTCGGGCCCGTATTGCACAAGCCCCGGGCCGCCCGAAATATAGGCAACATCCCCCGCCTTCATTTTGCCGGATTGGCAATAGGTCAGTGCCTGATCGGATGTTGCCAAGGTAACTTCACGGATTGCTTTCGCAGCGGCTGAATTTACGAAGCTGGCCATACCAAGAAAAAGCGCGGCCGAAATGATTCCGGCATTCGAGCAAGCGAACGCGGAACCCTGTTTGCTGATGGAACGCGGCATGAATTCCCCCTTTTGTGTCGAGACCGTGCGAAAAGTATGAGACGACTTTTCCCGCGTGTCTACCAAGAGTTGAGGGGGGGGTACTTCACGATGCGAGATCCAAAACCCGCGAGCCCATGCGCGCCCGCTCCACGATATCGGCGAGACGGCGGATCATCGTCTCCACATTCCGGTCGGGAATCAGCCCAAGTCCAATGACGATGCCTCCGCGCGGCGGGGGACGGCGATGGAACGACGACAGCGGCGATATCTGGAGATCGTGGCGGGCGGCCAGGTGGCAAACCGCATGTTCGTCGACGTCCTCGGGAAGCAGGATCACCAGATGGAAACCGCCGCCGGGCTCCACGATGGAGGACTCGCCGAAATGGGCGCGGCACGCTTCGACGGCGAGACAGAGTCTTTCCGCATAGGCGGAGCGGATCGCTCGGGCATGAACGGCATATTGGCTCTCGTCGATGAAACGGGCCAGCGCAGAGAGCAGGAACTGATCGGGACCGTAGGCGACGCGCTGTGCCATTTCGGTGAACGCGTCCACGAGGTGAGGCGGAACTACAAGATAGCCGACACGGATCTGTGGGCCGAGCGTCTCATGCATGCTGCCGAAATATATAACATGACCGTCGCGGTCGTAACCCTGAATGGCGCGCAGGCGACTCCCCGAATAGGTGAGTTCGCTGCAGACATCGTTTTCGAAAATAACGGCGCCGGAGCGGCGCGCCAGTTCGAGAATCGAAAGCCTGCGTTCATCCGGCATTTGCCGGCCGAACGGAAAGCTCAGGCTTGGCGTCACCAGAATCATCCGGGGTGGAGGTGAGGCGTAACGCGATGCGTCTCCCAGCGCACTATCGGGCGGTAGCGAAAAGACGCGCGCGCCGGCCGCTTCGAATCTTTCATGCATTCCATGGATCGCCGGGTCTTCCGCCAGCACGCAATGTCCCGGATCGATCATCAGGCGCACCGTGAGATCGAGTGCACCGTCAAGGCACGTAGTTGGAATTACTTGCGTAGGGTCGCAATGCACGCCGCGCATCTGCCGCAGATGCGACGCGATGGCGGTTTGGAAACGCTGCCATGCATGCTGTCTGTCGGACGAGGATCTACAAAATTCCTCCGTGAGCAGCCGGCCTAGCGGATGCCTCGGAAGGAAGGATGCGTCCGGAGCATGCAGTGCGAAGGGGCGAGAGGATGCTGCGCGCGCAAACGGGATTTCCAGCATCTGCTGCGCGCGGAACCCGATCTGGATTTTTGCAGGTTCGCTGACGACGTCTTTGTACGCGCCGTTACGGACATCGCCGATCCGCTCCGGGAGCGCCGAGCCGAACGGACATTTCGCCACCTGCGTTCCGCGTCGCGTATTGGAAACAAGATAGTTCTCCGCAACGAGACGGGAATAGGCCGCGACGACGGTATTTCGGGAAACGCCAAGGGCCTGCGCCAGTTCGCGGCCTGTCGGCAACGGCGTGCCTTCTGGCAGTTCACCCAGTTCAATCGCTTGCCGAACCGCGCGGCTGATCTGTTCATAGATTGGAACAGGCAGATTGCCGTCGACTTTGATCGACGCGATGGCAAGTGGAAAATCACATATGTCCGACTGCACCGATCGTCCCCGGAATCTTGATGCGACTTCTGAGTGCGCCACGCGTTCTTGCACCGCAATTCACAAGAACGTTTCCGCCGAATTCAGACGGTAACGATTTCGTGTGAGTGGAGAGTGTGGGGAATGGTCCGATGTCGACGCCATTTTTGCGTTCCGCGCCGCAAAATTGCGGCCTTCCGCTTTTGCCCAGTGTGAAGTTCGGCATTTGCACAGAGAGGCGCCGCAAATCGTTCATCATATGAGAATTTGATATATCTGTTCCTCTAACAAATTTTCGTATCCGAAAGTGACGCGCGATGCGCTGCCGTCTGAGGCTGCTTTTTTGCAACACTCTGCATAGTCTGCATTTGCCAAATCGTTTTTCTGTAGATTGACCCAGCGCACGATTCCTAGCGTAGCCAGTACGAAACAAAGAAAAATGATGCTGCACGGGCGTGCCGGCGGCGTATCGCGAGGGAATGTCATGACGTATCGCAGGAACTGGACCATGAGTTTGCGTTCCACCTGGTTTATGGGAGCGGCAACGGCAGCGCTGGTCGCGCCCGCTGCTCCGGCATCGGCCCAGCAGCAATCGGGGAACAGTGTGGAAACCGTGGTGGTCACGGGCTCGCGCATTCCGCAGACGGGTGTCTACAGCGCCAGTCCTGTTACCGCCGTCGGACAGCAGGAACTGAAATTCGAAGGTACGACCGACGTCACAACGCTTATCAACAATCTGCCGGCAGCGTTCGTCGATCAGAACCAGGGCGTGTCGAACGGCGCGACGGGTACAGCAAACGTCGACCTGCGCGGGTTGGGTTCCAAACGTACCCTTGTGCTGATCAACGGCACGCGCCTCATGCCCGGCGACGTGGCAGCTCCCGTGGCCGATCTGAACGATATCCCGGCTGCTCTCGTGGACCACGTCGAAGTTCTGACTGGCGGCGCTTCGGCCGTGTACGGTTCGGATGCGCTGGCCGGCGTCGTGAATTTTATCATGCGCAAGGATTTCGAGGGCATCGAAGTCGACGGCACCTATTCGATTGCGGAAAACGACAACAATACGAGCCGTTGGCGTGACCTGACCCAGACCGACATCAACGCCGGCGCCTATGGGTTCTCGCAATCCAAAGAAAATATCTGGGACGGTGAGACGGTCGATTCGACACTGATCATGGGCACGAACACGGCCAACGACAAAGGCAATGTCACAGCCTATCTCAGCTATCGCGATTCGCAGCCGGTGCTTGAAGGGACGCGAGATTTTTCCGAATGCACGATCGGCTCGCAAAACCCGGTCACGGGGTCCACGTCAACAGGCGGTCCCTACACGCGATCCACTTGTAACGGTTCGTCCAATTACGACCGTTTCATCTCGCTGGACAACATCTATGGCGGCGCGCCCTCTGCCGACTATTTCGTGAACGGCAAATCCCCGGGCGGGAATTTCGTGCCTTATACGGGTGCGCCCAACCAGCACTTCAACTATGGCTCGTTGAACTATCTGCAACGGCCCGACGTACGTTACACTGGCGGCTTTTTTGCCCATTACCAGGAGAACAAAGAGCTCGATATCTATTCGAACTTTATGTTCGCCGACGACCACACGGTCGCCCAGATCGCGCAGTCTGGCTTTTTCATCGGTTCGGGCGGAGGACCGAGCGGTACGGTCTACACGAATTGCTCCAACCCCTACATGACTTCGCTTGAGAACTACGATCTCTGCGGACAGCTGCCGGGCGAC
>DASXXW010000129.1:0-33989 GCA_036502865.1 Rhizomicrobium sp. | reverse complement strand
AACGCAGCCTGAGACGCCGGCGGCGAGGGCCAGGAGAAGCACGGGGACGATAAGTCGACGCATGACGATTTCCGCTCCTTTGGAAATCGCCCCTCCGGAATCACAATCCGCAAAGGGCGATACAAGTTTCGCGGGTAGCGTTGCTCCACCCCGTCTTAATGGTAGCTGAACGCTATCGTTGGCAAAAATTCACGACGAGCGCGGCTCAAGGTGTTCCACTCAGACGCTGGATAATGTCGTCGAGCTGTTCGAGCGTGCGATAAGCGACCCGCACTTCGCCGCCGGATGAGCCTCGATGGGCGATCTGAACCTTTAATCCCGTCACTTCAGTCAGCGTAGTTTCCAGCGCGCGTATATCGGCAGTGCTGGCAGCAGGGGTGGATTTTCCCTTTTTCTTTTTCGAACGCTGTTCAGCCTGACGAACATTGAGCGATTGCTCGATAATATCACGGGCCCGTTTTTCGGCATTTGGATCGCCGATCAATGTGCGCGCATGGCCGGCGCTGAGCTTTCCTTCGCGAATGAAAGCCTGGACGGAAGCGGGTAGCTTCAATAAGCGAACAGTGTTCGCAAGATGGCTGCGACTCTTGCCAAGCTCCTGTGCCAGCTTCTCTTGCGTGTACTCAAACTTGTCGATCAACTGCTGGTAGGCGGCAGCCTCTTCCATCGCGTTGAGGTCGGCGCGCTGGATATTCTCGATGATGGCGAGCTCGAGGGATTCCGCATCGGACAGCTCGCGAACAACGACAGGAACATCGTGAAGTTTTGCGAGCTGTGCGGCGCGCCAGCGACGCTCGCCGGCCACGATCTCGAAAATGTCTGCGCCGCGCTTGGTGGGCCGGACCAGGATCGGCTGCAACACGCCTTTTTCGCGAATGGAACTGGCGAGATCTTCGAGGTCCTCGGCCCGGAAAGTCTTGCGCGGCTGAAGGGGGTTGGGATGGAGCCAGCCGACCGGCAATGTCCGCTGTGGACGGACCGCGGCTTCGCCGGTAGCCGGAGTTGTCGCAACCTCGTCGCCGATTAGTGCGGAGAGCCCGCGCCCGAGCCCGCGATGACGGCCTTCGTCTGCTTTCCGTTCTGCGCTCATGCTGCCACCCGCATCCGTTCGCGCTGGATCAACTCACCGGCAAGCTTGATATAGGCCTGGCTGCCGGGGCACCGCAGATCATAAACCAGCGCAGGCAGCCCGTGGCTCGGCGCCTCTGAAATGCGCACATTGCGCGGAATGACCGTGTTGTAGACCTTCTCGCCCATATGTTTGCGGACATCTGCCGCCACCTGGTCGGACAGCCGGTTGCGCTTGTCGAACATGGTCAGAATGATCCCCTGGATTTCGAGATCGGGATTGAGGCTGGCGCGCACCCGCTCGATCGTCTTGAGCAGCTGGGTTAGGCCTTCCAGTGCAAAAAACTCGCACTGAAGCGGCACGACGACGGCATCGGCGGCCGCCATGGCATTGACGGTCAGGAGCGAAAGCGACGGCGGACAATCGATCAGCACATAGGCGAATCTGCCGGCGTTCTCTGCGGCGAAATCCTCCAGCGCGCCCTTCAGCCGATAATTCCGCTGCGCAACATTTATCAGCTCGAGTTCGGCCCCGGAGAGATCGACCGTCGACGGGACCAGTGAAAGATTGGGGATGCGGGTGGGCATGATCGCGCCGCCCAGTGGCACATCTCCCATCAGCACGTCGTAAGAGGTGATCTTGCGGCTGGTGCGAGACACACCGAGGCCGGTCGAGGCATTTCCCTGGGGGTCGAGATCGATCACCAAAGTCGGCTGGCCGACGGCGGCGAGCGCAGTGCCGAGATTGATCGCCGTCGTCGTCTTGCCGACGCCGCCCTTCTGGTTCGCGATCACCATGACGCGGGGCGATCCGCTCTTCATGTCCGCCTCTTGGCCTGTAAATTCCGGATGAGCAGAATGGTGCCGGAAGGATCGGAGCGGCTGGGCCGTTCCTCGACCTCCATGTTCCAGCTTTTGTGTGCTTCCGTCAATTCTTCCCCTACAGATTGACCCTTGAGGAACAGATTTAGCGTGTCGTGCGCCTGAAAAGCCTGTGCATAGAGGAGCAATTTTGGCAACGGTGCACACGCCCGCGCTGTGACCAGATCGAAAGCTTCAGCGCCAGCTTCCTCCATACGGGAGTTCCGGATTTCGGCGACGATACCGAGCCGCTCCGCCGCAGCAGCAAGGAATTCGCATTTCTTGCGCGTCGATTCGTAGAGGACGGCGCGAAAACCCGGCCTGCCCTGCAGCAGAAGCCCGAGAACCAATCCGGGAAATCCGGCGCCCGAACCAAGATCGACGAGGCTTGTGGCACTCGGAGGAATGAGATCGGCGAGCTGTGCCGAATCCCAGATGTGGCGGCGCCAGACATCAGAAAGCGAGGCGGATGAAACCAGATTGTGGGGCGCGTTCCAGTCTTCGAGAAGGGCCACGAAAAGCTTCAGCCGGGCCAATGTTTCACGTGAAACATTGGCGTTCTGCCGGAATTCCTCGGGCCCGAAAGACGCTGCGACGGTCAAGGGCCAGTGACCGGATGTTTCACGTGAAACATCCGGCGCTCAGCGCCTCGCCGGACGTTCGTGAGCGCCTGGATTTCATGTGCGCCAGAACCAGGGTCAAAGCTGCAGGCGTGACGCCGTCAATCCGGCCGGCCTGCCCCAACGTCGCTGGCCGGATGGCTGCAAGTTTCTGCGCCGCCTCGGTCGACAACCCCCTCACACGCGAATAGTCGAGATCGGGCGGAAGGCCGAGGGCCTCGTCGCGGCGGAACGCAGCGATGTCATCGTCCTGTCGTTCCAGATAGACCGAATATTGAGCATCGTTTTCGAGCTGTTCGGCGATGTCTGCGCCAATCTCTTCAAGTTCGGGCCATACCCGCGCAAGATGTGCGAAAGTCACGTCCGGCAGGCTCAGTAATTCGTGGCCGTTGCGGCGGCCGCCATCCATCCGGACCACAATCCCGGCGTCCCGGGCTTTATTAGGCGTCAGGGTCAGCTTGGAAAGACTCTGTTGAGCAGCCTCAAGCCGGGCGAGCTTTTCCGCAAAAGCTTTGCGCCGTTCCCCACCCACGATTCCACCCTGATCTCCCAAAGCCGCGAGACGGCGGTCGGCATTGTCGGCCCTGAGCGTCAGGCGATATTCGGCGCGGGAGGTGAACATGCGATAGGGCTCGGTCACGCCCTTGGTGACCAGGTCATCGATCAGCACGCCGATATAGGCTGTGGCACGGTCGAGGATCACCGGATCGGCGCCGGAAACCGCGCGTGCCGCATTCCAGCCTGCCATCAGTCCTTGCGCGGCCGCTTCCTCATAGCCAGTCGTGCCATTGATCTGGCCGGCCAGATAAAGGCCTGCAATCCGACGCGTCTCCAGTGCCGGCGAAAGCTCGCGCGGATCGACATAATCATATTCGATGGCATAGCCCGGCCGCAGCACCTCGACTTTTTCGAGCCCCGGAATGGTGGCCAGAAAGGCCCGCTGGACCTCTTCAGGAAGCGACGTCGAAATCCCGTTGGGATAGACCGTGTCGTCATCCAGCCCTTCCGGTTCCAGGAAAATCTGGTGATTGTCGCGCTGGGCGAAACGGACCACCTTGTCTTCGATGGAGGGACAATAGCGCGGGCCCGCACCCTCGATCTGGCCGGAATAGATCGGCGCGCGGTCGAGATTTTCCCTGATGATGTCGTGGGTTGCACGCGTCGTGCGCGTGATATGGCAGGCGATCTGCGGGGTTTCGATCCGCGTCGTGAGATAGGAGAACGGCACGGGCGGGTCATCGCCGGGCTGCACTTCCAGCCTGGCCCAATCGATGGACTTGCCCGCGAGCCGCGGCGGCGTACCGGTCTTGAGCCGGCCCATGCGCAGACCCGACCCGTAAAGCGTTTCCGCCAGGCCGATAGCCGGCGCCTCGCCCACCCTGCCCGCCGGGATCTTTTGCTCGCCGATATGGATCAGGCCACGCAGGAATGTTCCGGTGGTCAGCACCACCGCGCCACACGCGAATTCACGGCCGTCCGCCGTCACCACGCCGCAAACGCGTCCATCACGGATCACCAAATCCTCGACTGCCCCATCCGCAATCTCGAGATTGCCAGTATCCGCAAGCGCCGACTGCATGGCGGACCGATAAAGCTTGCGGTCGGCTTGGGCTCGCGGGCCCCGCACTGCCGGCCCTTTCCGGCGATTCAGCAGCCGGAACTGGATGCCGGCTGCATCGGCGACGCGCCCCATCACACCATCCAACGCATCGATCTCGCGAACGAGATGGCCCTTCCCGAGCCCCCCAATGGCCGGATTGCAGGACATCTCGCCGATGGTTGCGCGGCTATGCGTCAGCAGCAGCGTCCGCGCGCCATATCGCGCCGAAGCCGCAGCCGCTTCGCAGCCCGCATGGCCGCCGCCGATAACAATGACATCGTATCTGCCCATCGGCGCTGAATTACGGGCGCGCGCGAGGAATCGCAACATGTTTCACGTGAAACAGCGGCGTGGCGGGCAGCCGCAAAGATTTCCTGCATAACCAAATTAAGTATCATGTCCCTTTAATTAGTGGTTGTGGGTCCGCGTGTGACGCTTATGCTTAAAGGGACCGGCCGCGAAGAGATCGGCAGCCGGTTGGCGCTGGCGCGCAAAGCAGATAGATTCGCGCGACGGGCCGGAGGCAGCATGCGCATTTTATATTTCACATCCCTTGTTTGCGCCTTAGCACTGGCGGGCTGTGCGGAGGATTTGCCGAGCGTCAAATGGTCGAAGCCCGGCGCGACCTATGACCAGTTCGTGCAGGATCGCGCCGCTTGCGTCGCCGAAGAGCGCCAGCAATCTCGACCGTTTTACGTGGGCGGCGCACGCTATGCCGGGCGCCCCGACGCACTGGACAGCGGGATTTTCATTCCCTGCATGACATCACGCGGTTATCACGAAGATCCCAAGGGCTACGCCGCACCATCAGGCGATTTCTGGCCCCTCTCTCCGTAACAGGCCCGTGAGACGCCGGAACCGGTCCTGCGTCCGGCCCGTTTCATTGCCGGGACCTGACATGGCAACAGGCACAAGGAGACAGAATCATGCAAAATCGGTTGATCGCGTTTCGCGCAATTCCTTTTGCGCTTGGCATCGGACTATGCGGCCTGGCGGCGACATCGGCATATGCGCAGGATTACGGCCCCAATGAATCGCTCACCGTAACCGTGCCGCGCTTTCATGAGGAACGCACGCCCCTGAACGGCACGGTGCAAAAGGTTTCGCTGTCGCAGCACGTCCATTACACGGTTCGCGATCTGACAAATCCGGCGCGTTCGGAAAGATTGCGCTGGCGCGTATGGCAGACGGCGCAAGACGTTTGCGGCAAACTCGCTGAAGCCTATCCGTTCTACACAATGACAACCGCGCATTCCTGCGAGCGCGACGCCTATAGCGACGCGATGGCAAAAATCGACGCACGCATTGCCGGCGCACGCATCGCATACGGCTACAGCTACTAACTTCCGGATTAACCCCCACGCCGCCCGGAGCCCGACAGCTTCGCGCGGCGTTTGCTTTTGAGCGATTGATGCAACATCAACACACATCGCTCTCCAGATCATCAGGAGCCTTCTGGAAATAGACCGCATATCCTGCTAAAGTAACTATAGCGAATAGGGGCAGGTTGTTTGCATTCCGCGATTATCAGGATCACGAGGGGGAATCGTGAGAACCAAGATCATTTCTATATTTGCCGCCGTCGTGGCTTGCGCTCTTGGCCGGCAGATTGCACCGGCCATATGCGATGAAAGCGTGATCCATTCCTTCGGCAGCAGCCGGGTGGATGGGGGAGCCCCCGCGTCCAGTCTCCTCAATGTGAATGGCCTGTTATACGGCACAACATCGGCAGGCGGCGATAACCCCCAGGGCGGCACGGCGTTTGTTGTCGACCCCAGCACCGGCCAGGAGCAGGTGCTTTATTCCTTTTGCAGCGGCCCGCGATGCTCCGACGGCGGCAAGCCGAGCGCCAGCCTGATCGAGGTGAACGGGGCTCTCTACGGCACGACCTCGATCGGTGGCGTAAACAATAAAGGCTCATATAGCGGCGGTACAATATTTTCGATCTACCCAGGCTCCGGCCAGGAGACCGTGAATTATTCCTTCTGTAACCAGCAGAATTGTGCCGACGGGCAACTACCCTCGGCCGGCCTGACCGAACTGGACGGTCTTTTGTTTGGCACAACGGCATCGGGCGGCGCCAATGACGAAGGTACTTTGTTCGCTTTCAACCCGACGACAGGCCAACTGCAAGTGCTTCACACATTCGGGGGCGGAGCCGATGGTTCGAGTCCCAGAGCCACGATGATCGACGTCAGGGGTACGCTTTACGGCACGACACAATCCGGCGGCACCTACAATGGCGGCACGGTTTTCGCCTTCGACCCAGTAACGGGAGCGGAGTCCATCATTTATTCTTTCTGCAGCCAACAGAATTGCACAGACGGTTCGAACCCCATCGGCGGCCTTATCCGTCTGGACGGCTCACTATACGGTACCACATACACAGGTGGTGCCTACAATGGCGGCACGTTATATTCGCTCAGCCTGAAAGGCGGCGCGGCAAAAACTCTCTATTCTTTTTGCAGCCAATCAAATTGCGCTGATGGCAATGGGCCCTATACCAGCCTGGTCAAATTCAAGGGCATCCTCTACGGCACCACATCCTATGGCGGCACGGATGGCTGTCACAATTTCGGATGCGGTACTGTTTTCTCCCTCGACCCAGCGACCGGCACGGAAACACAGGTTTATTCCTTTTGCAGCCAGCAGGACTGCGCCGACGGCGCGAATCCTGGCGCCAGCCTGATCCACGCGAGAGGAAAATTGTACGGCACTACGTTCGTGGGCGGTGTCAGTGCCATTTGCCAAGGCGGCTGCGGCACAGTCTATGCGATAACACCATAAGCGATTTGAACCCCGATCGAAGCGCGGGTGATTCCGCGTAAGTAATCGTCGCGCCCACGCATGCTTTTTGGCAAGTGGGCAAAGCTGTTTTTCCGCTTTCGCTGCATGCGCGAAGCGTGATTGTCCGATTGGCGCTGCACCGCAACCATGCCGTTCGGCTTACAGCCACCGCAAACGCATCAACTCATAATATTCCGTGCGACACCGCTGTACTGCGCACCGCGAAATTTACTATAACGGATCGAAGCAACGCCGCTGGCGTTTAGCAGACAGCCAGTTCGCGCGGGGGATTTGTGAGAACCAGTACCTTCACCCTGTTCACAGCCGCCATCGCTTGCGCTCTCAGCCAACAGATTTCACCGGCCCTATCCAGCGAACGCGTCATCCATTCCTTCGGAAGCACTCAGACCGATGGCGGATTTCCTTTGGCCACGCTTCTGAATGTGAACGGGAAGTTTTACGGCACGACCGGACAGGGCGGCGCCAATTCGCAAGGCGGCACTGTGTTCTCCCTCGACCCCAAAACCGGCAAAGAGAAGGTCCTCTATTCCTTCTGCAGCGCCCCGCTTTGCCGCGACGGCACCCAGCCGCGCGCGGGTCTGATTGAAATGTCCGGCCTGCTCTACGGCACGACTTCCGGCGGCGGCGCCAATGGAGGCGGCGTGGTGTTCTCAGTCGACCCGGTTTTCGGTCTGGAGAAGGTCGTTTATTCCTTCTGCAGCCAGCAGAACTGCACCGACGGCGAACAGCCTTTTGGTGGTTTGTTTGCTGCAAAAGGCATGTTTTACGGGACCACAGTGGCCGGTGGCGCCAATGGCGAAGGAACTGTGTTTGCGCTGGATCCGAACACCGGCCAGGCGCAGGTTCTCCACGCATTCGGTGCCGGAATGGATGGTGCAAGCCCGCGCGCCACGCTGATCGGCGTGAGAAGCAAGCTTTATGGAACAACAGATCTCGGCGGTGCAAACAATGGCGGGACGGTATTTTCCCTGAACCCGGCGACGGGGGCCGAGACCGTCCTTTACTCCTTTTGCAGCCGGGAGAATTGCACAGATGGTTCGAACCCCATCGGTGGGCTCATCCGCATAGGGCCCGAGCTATATGGTACGACGGACAATGGCGGCGCCAATAACAAGGGCACCGTCTATGCGCTCGCGCCTAGGGATGGCGTGGAAAAGGTGCTTTATTCCTTTTGCAGCCGCAAAAAATGCGCCGACGGTGATGGGCCCTATGTCGGTCTGATCAAGCACCGAGGCCTTCTTTTCGGCACGACCGAGTATGGCGGCACCGACGGGTGCCACGATTACGGTTGCGGCACGGTCTTCGCCGTCAATCCGGTCACCGGCGCAGAAACACCGATCTATAGTTTTTGCAGCGCGCATGGCTGCACCGATGGCGCGTCGCCCGCCGGCGGCCTGATCCACGACAAAGGCAAATTATACGGCACCACGACCGCCGGCGGCATCAGCACAATCTGCAAGGGCGGCTGCGGCACCGTATTCGAGATTCAAAATCCCTGACTGTCTGTTCAACGCATCGCGATATTGCTTACAGTGGGTTCTCCGCAATCGCGGAGCGACGGCGTCACGAGCGAGGGCAGGGCATGATCACCAGAATTTTGGCCGGCGTGGCCGCCGCCGTGCTTGCCTGCAATCTCGCTGTCGCCCATCCCGGCATCATCCTGAGCAAAGGCGGACAGGTGACGTCGGTTGTGAGCGGTTCCGGGATTTATGTTCCGCCGCCCACGCATGACGCCGGCGCAACTGTGATCTTCAGCAATATCGCCACCAAATATCCGCTCGGGCTCTATTTCTGCTGCAGTGGCGCCACCGTTTCGGGGCCGAATAGCGAGCTGGGCTTCCAATCCTGGCCTGCCATGCAATTCACGCCGTCCGCAGACATCTCGGTCACCGAAATCGATGTCGCCGTCCAATGGCTGGCGGGCGCGGACGAAGTCGATCTCGATCTCTATAGCGATGCCGATGGCGTACCCGGCACGCTGCTCAAGAGTTTCAAGGCAACCGATCTTGTGGGGAATGCCGGCTGTTGCGGTTTCGCGGTGGGCAAGGACAAACAGGGCATAGCGATCACCGGAGGCACGCCTTACTGGATCGCGGTGACAAGCGACGCGCAGGGCACCGATACATTCGCGAACTGGATGTTCAACAGCACTGATCAATTGGACAAGGTGCCGAGCGCGGTCAACAAAGGCGCCGGCTGGGTCACCAATGGCGGCGCGGTGCCGGCGGCAGCCTTTGCCGTCTACGGCAAATAGGAGCGGCGACATGTTCAAACACATCCTGATCGGATTGGGCGCCGCATTGTTTGTCTCCGCTGGCGCAAACGCTGGAACGGTAGCTGGTGTAAATTTGAGCGATGACGGCAAGAAGGCCGTGTTCGCGGAGGACGCTGGCCATTTCATGCCTGCGCCGCAGCATGACAAAGGCACGAAAGTCATTTTCAGTAATATCGGAACCAAATATCCCAAAGGCGAATATTTCTGCTGTTTTGGCGACACGATCTCCGGCTCGACGAGCATCACCGGTGCCCAATCCTGGGTCGCGGCGCAATTTGCATCGCTCGACGATATCAAGGTGACTGAGATCGATGTCGCCGCCGAATGGGCCGATGGAACAAACGAAATCGCAATCAGTCTGTACACGGATAAAAACGGCATTCCTGACAAGCTGCTGAAAACATTTACCGTCACCGGGCTTCAGGGGGTTAGCGGCTGCTGCGGCCTCGCAATCGGCAAGGATAGTGACGGTATCCCCATCAAGGGCGGCAGGCCCTATTGGGTCGCCGTCACCACGCCCGCGTCGGATACGTTCGCGGTGTGGGCGGATAATACAACCGATGAAATCTATGGCCTTCCGATCGCCGAGAATTCCGGCTCCGGTTGGGCCTATGCGGGCTATCAGATCCCGCAGCTTTCATTCGGCGTTTTCGGCCAATGAAACTACGCGCAGCAGTGAAGATGTGAGACAGAGGAATCGCATGATGCGGACAATGATGTTTCCCATTTGCATTGCGGCGGCGGTACTATCGACGCCGGCAGCGCAAGCCTCCGACGCGGTGAAAATCACCTTCGATGGCGCCTGCAATGCGCTGACCCTGTCCGCCTATCATACATCGCGCAGCGCGATATTTGGCGGCAAACAATGCCCGCAAGGCGTGGCCACCGGATTTGCGGGCAGCTTCGGAAGCGGAAAATCCGTCGGTCTCGGCGTGCGCTTCCTCGGCGATACGGCCGGTTATTATCTCGTTCTGTCCACGCCCATCGCGACCGGCGGCACCTGGAGCCTCGCCAAATCGGCCGACGGCAAAACATCGACGATGACCAGCGGCACCTATTCGGTGGCCGGCGATCCGAACGCCAGCCAACAATCCGCTGCACCCATCACCGACTTGAGATTTGCGCCGAACCGGCGGGGCAAGAAAACGGTGACCATCAGCTTCGACGGCTATTGCAATGTCGAGACAATCACGCTGTCGGGTGGCGGCGCCTCGATACTCGAGACCGGCGATGGCTGCGACGAGAATATCGGTACGGGCACGGCATCGAAAATCATGGGCCTCGGAAAAACTTATGGTTTCGGCTGGACCTCCGCCGATGCGCGCGGCGCCGCCAACGATCTCGTCTTCACCGAGCCTTTCACCACGGGCGGCACGGTCACCATCTATTACACGACCAACGGGATCAGCCAGAATCTCGCGGGGCCCATCACCTATACGGTCGAAACCGGCGCGCATATCCGAAAACGCGGCGGCCTCAAGCCCATCAGCTCGCTGCTGAAATAGCGCGCGTCATCCGCCAGCCGCCGCGCCCGCTCTTGACCGGGCGGCCATCTCCCCGCATGAGGCCGGAGAACGAAAGGGCTCGCCATGAAAACAGACGCCTCCGCACAACCCGCCACCGACTCTCCCGCCGAGGAACGCGAATTGTTCGAGTTGGTGCGCGCGCGCTCGTTCCGCCGCGGGCATTTCATCCTTTCGTCGGGCGTGGAAAGCGAGATGTATTTCAATCTCAAGCCGACCATGCTCGATCCGCGCGGCGCCTTTCTGAGCGCGGCTATGTTCATGAAGATCATCGTGACGGAAAAAACCGCCTATGTGGGCGGCCTCGAAATGGGCGCCGTGCCGATGCTGGGCAGCCTCGCCGCGCTCAGCGAGATGTTGAACCATCCGGTGCGCACTTTTTTTGTGCGCAAGAAACCCAAGACACATGGCACGCAGGAGCTGATCGAAGGCCTCGCGCCCGATGAAACACTCGCCGGCGCGCGCGTAATGATCGTCGACGATGTGGCGACGACCGGTAGTTCTGCGCTGATCGCCGCGCAGGCCGCTCGCGCGGCGGGCGCCATCGTCGATTGCGCGCTGGTCCTTGTCGATCGCCAAGAAGGCGCCAGCGAGATGCTGGCAAAAGAGGGGATCCGGCTGCTGTCGGTTCTGCGCGGCCCGGATTTCTTGAAGTAGTTTTCTCACGCAGAGGCGCGGAGCCACTGAGGATATAAACCACCAAGAACACTAAAGGCACGAAGGTCCACGAAGCAGTTCCGCACGCCTACGGCGTGCAGTTCTTCTTCGCGTTCTTTGTGTGCTTAGTGGTGCCTGCTTTTTCTCTGCGGCTCCGCGCCTCTGCGTGAGTCCATTTTTCCATACGTAGCGCTCCGCCCCCCAAATTACTTCCCGATACAGAAATCGCGGAAGACGACGTCCAATAATTCCTCGATGTCGACGCGGCCGGTAAGGCGGCCGATGGCGCGGAGCGCAAGCCGCAGATCCTCGGCAGCAAGTTCGCTTTCGCGTTGTTGAAGCGCGCGCGCCAGCGCTTCGGCCGCATCGACGACACATTCGCGATGGCGTGCGCGCGTCATGGGCGGCGATTCACGCCGCGTTTCCAGCCGTTCGCGCACGTATTCCTTCAATAGCTGCAAGAGCGTATCGATTCCCTCACCGGTGCGTGCAGAGATGCGCAAGCCATCGCGCGGCCCAGGCCAGGGCAGGTCGCATTTGTTCCAGACCGTCACGCTCGCGCGCGTGGATGTTTCTGTGTCGATCCCCGAAAGCGGATCCTTCGCGGTGCCATCAAGCACAAGCAAAGTCATGTCGCTTTGCGCAGCGCGGTCGAGCGCACGGCGCACGCCTTCGCGCTCAATCACATCGCCCGTGCTGCGCAGCCCCGCCGTATCCGCCAGATGCACCACATAGCCGCCCAGATCGAGCCGTGTTTCGACAATATCGCGCGTCGTGCCGGCAATATCCGACACGATCGCCACATCGCGTTGCGCCAGCGCATTGACCAGCGAGCTCTTGCCGGCATTCGGCGCGCCAATAATGGTCAGAAACAAACCCTCACGCGTGATCTCGCCGCGGCGCGAATCGTCGAGATGACGGATCATTTCCGCATGCAGCTCCGCCATCGGCGCGCGCAACCGGTCCTCGATATCCTCCGGCAATTCCTCCTCGGAGAAATCGATCGCTGCTTCCGCCCAGGCGAGCACCGCCATCAATCGTGCGCGCCAGCCCTCGTACAAATCGGCGAGCGCGCCCTGATATTGCCGCAACGCCTGGCGCGCCTGTGCCGGCGCCTCGGCGTCGATCAGATCGGCGAGCGCTTCCGCCCGGGTGAGATCGAGCTTGCCGTTCTCGACCGCACGCCGCGTGAACTCGCCGGGTTCGGCCGCACGCAGGCCCGGCACCGCGGCCAATGCGGCCAGCGCGGCCTCGCTGATCGCCCGCCCGCCATGCAGATGAAATTCGACGATATCTTCGCCCGTTTCGCTGGCCGGCGCCGGAAACCACAAGACCAATGCCTGGTCGATCCATTCGCCCGCGAGGGTTCGCAGGTTTCGCAACGCTGCTTTGCGCGGTTGGGGAAGTCGATCCCCGCCCAGCGCGCGCAACGCATTGGGGGCTTGAGGTCCCGAGACACGGACCACTGCAATGGCGGCGCGTCCCGGCGCGGTCGAAACGGCGTAGATCGTGTCGCGGGCGGAGTCCGCCATGCCGGTTTAGCGGGGGCCGCGCTCGCGGCTCCCCGTCCGCCGGCCGCTGTCCTGCATGAAACGCTGGAACTGGTCCATGCCCTGGCTACCCCAGGAGAACCAGGTTTTCAGCATCGCTTCGGGATCGCTCGCCGTGTCGAGCGCCGCCATCATACGCTTCTCCAGTTCGGCGGTGAGCCTTTCCTGCAATTTCGTGACATCTGGCAGGCCCATGACGCGGCGCGCCTCGTCCGGCGTCAGATCGAGATCGATATGGAGTTTCATGGCGCTTCCCGGCTTGTGAGCGGCCATCAGGCCGCGCTAGAGGAGGCTAGAACCAATGGCCGCAAGCCGCAACGGCGCGCAAGGCTCCTATCCTCAGCAGGAAATCATCATGAGCGAAAACCAGCTCGGCACCGAGACCAGCCCCTATCTGCTTCTCCACAAGGACAACCCGGTCCATTGGCGCAAATGGGGGCAGGAGGCGCTCGCGGAAGCCGAAGCGGCCAACAGGCCGATCCTGCTCTCCATCGGCTACACGGCCTGCCATTGGTGCCATGTGATGAACGCCGAAAGTTTTCAGGACGCCGAAACCGCGGCGCTGATGAACGAGCATTTCATCAATATCAAAGTGGATCGCGAGGAACGGCCGGATATCGACCAGGTCTATCAGGCGGCCGCGAACGCACTCGGGCATACGGGCGGCTGGCCGCTGACCATGTTTCTAACGCCGCAGGGCGAGCCTTACTTCGCGGGATCCTATTTTCCGAAGGAAGAGCGCTCAGGCCAGCCTGCGTTCAAGCGCGTGCTGCCGGAAGTCGCGCGGCTGTTTCATGAGCAGCCCGAACCTGTAGCCAACACGGCGGCGCGCGTGCAGCAAACCTTCGCCAATCTCTGGGCCCGCGACCTGCGCGGCACGCTCGAAGCGTCGATTGTCGATCAATGCGCGATCCGCACCGCGCAGCGCTTCGATATTTTCTATGGCGGTCTCACGGGCGCGCCGAAATTCCCGTCGACTGGCCTCGTTGAATTGTTGTTCCGCGCGCATCTGCGCACCGGCGTACCGCAATTCCTGCAGCTCGTTCTCACTTCGCTCGAACATATGGCGCTTGGCGGCATGTACGATCATGTCGGCGGCGGTTTCGCGCGCTATGCCACCGACGAACGCTGGATGGTTCCGCATTTCGAGAAGATGCTGAACGACAATGCGCTGCTGATCGATCTGTATTCGCTGGCCTGGCAGCACAATCGTTCCGCCGTTTATCGCGATCGCGTCGAGGAAACCTGCAACTGGCTGCTGCGCGAAATGATGGTGGAGCAGGCTTTCGCGTCGAGCCTCGATGCCGATCAGGACGGCGAAGAGGGCAAATATTATCTTTGGACGGAAGCGGAAATCGACGCCGCACTGATGGGAACTTTCGTTCAGAAGTTCAAGGAAGCCTATGGTGTGCGCCGCGAAGGTAATTATCAGGGCCGCAACATACTCCAGCGCCTCGGCAATCCGCCCTATCCACTGCCCGAAGCCGATGAAGCCCTGCTGAAGAAGCAACGCGAATTGCTGCTCGCGACACGTCTCAAACGCACGCCGCCCATGCGCGACGACAAGGTTCTCGCCGATTGGAACGGGCTCGCGATTGCAGCGCTCGCCAATGCAGGCATGGTCTTCCGCAAGGCGCCGTGGACCGCGGCAGCCATACGCGCTTTCGCGTTCGTCGAAACAGCCTTGGGCGATGGCGACAGGCTCTATCACTCCTGGTGCAACGGCACGCGCCATCACACGGGCTTTGCCGATGATTACGCGCACATGGCGCGCGCGGCGCTCGCGATCTGGGAAACCTCAGGCGACAAGCGCTTCCTCAATCGCGCGCAAGCCTGGGTGCATGTTCTCAACGAACATTTCTGGGATGCACAGAATGGCGGCTATTTCTACACGTCGGACGATTCCGATCCGCTGATCGTGCGCACGCGCGTCGTGTTCGACCAGTCGACGCCGGCCGCCAATGGCATCATGCTAAATGTGCTGTCGCGGCTTCATTTCATCACGGCGGACAATGTCTATCGCGACCGCGCCAACGCGCTGCTTCAGTCCTTCTCGGGCGAGGTGACGCGCGCTTTCCTGTCGATGGGCTCCTATTTGAACGGTCTCGACGTCGCGATGACGGCCCTTCAGATCGTCATTGTCGGGCAGATGGACAATCCCAAGACGCATGAGCTTGCCAACGCCGTGCTGGGCCGCGCGCTGCCGAACCGGACGCTGATCGTTGTCGATCCGCGCGAGAGCCTGCCGGCCGGGCATCCTGCAGCGGGCAAAACAATGCAGAACGGCCAGCCGACGGCCTATGTCTGTCAGCGCCAGACCTGCTCTGCACCCATCGCCAATCCCGTGACGTTATCTCAGGTGTTGCAGCTCCCGCCGCGCGCGGCGCAGGGCCAAGCGTAGCAAAGGAACAGCGATGAGCTCCAAAGACGTCACCATTCCCACGGCCGATGGTGCAATGGGCGGATATCTCGCTGTGCCCGGCACGGCGAATGGCGCAGGCATCGTCATCATCCAGGAAATCTTCGGCTTAAACGGATTTGTCCGCGCAGTTGCCGATAGTTACGCAGCGCGTGGCTATTACGCGCTCGCGCCGGATCTGTTCTGGCGTATCGAGCCAGGCGTGCAACTGACAGATAAGAGCGACGCAGAGTGGAAGCGCGCCTTCGCGCTGATGAACGCGTTCGATATCGATCTCGGCATCAACGACATCCAAGCCACGATCGATCACCTGCGTGGCGAAGAGAAATGTGTGAAAGTGGGTGCTGTCGGTTATTGCCTCGGTGGTCTGCTCGCCTATCTCACCGCCGCCCGCACGGATGTGGATGCGTCCGCCGGTTATTACGGCGTCAACATTCAGAAGATGTTGGGTGAGGCGAAAAACATCCGCAAACCCCTGCTGCTGCACATTGCGGAAAAAGACGAATATGTGCCGCCGGCCGCGCAAGAGCAGATCGTCGAGGGATTGAAGGACAATGCCAATGTCACGATCCACAGCTACCCAGAAATGAATCACGCGTTTTCGCGCATCGGCGGTGCGCATTACGATCAGGCAAATGCGGAGCTCGCCAACGGCCGCACAGCTACGTTTTTCCGCCAGAATCTGAGCTGACAGTCAACCGGGAGCAGGACCATGAAAGCCATCCGATTCGAAAAGACCGGCGGGCCTGAAGTACTTCACCTGGAGGATATCGATCTGCCCGCGCCCGCCGCGGGCCAGGTCCGTGTGCATCACACCGCCATCGGCGTGAACTTCATCGACACCTATCATCGGTGCGGCCTCTATCCCGTGAAGCTGCCCTCGGGTCTCGGGCTTGAAGCCGCCGGCACGGTGGAGGCCGTCGGGGACGGCGTTACAAATGTGAAGCCCGGCGACCGCGTGGCCTATTGCACCGGCCCAATCGGCGCCTATGCCGAAGCCAATAATGTTCCGTCGGATCGCGTGGTGAAGATGCCGCATGACATACCGGATGAGATTGCGGCGGCGGCGCTCCTCAAGGGCCTGACGGTGCATTACCTCCTGAAACGTACCTATGAAGTCCAGCCTGGCCAGGCGATTGTCATTCATTCCGCGGCCGGCGGCGTTGGGCTCATCGCCTGCCAATGGGCGAAGCAGCTTGGCGTAACCGTGATCGGCACTGTTGGTGCAGATGAGAAAGTTCCTTTGGCCAAAGAGAATGGCTGCGCGCATGTGCTGAATCTGAAAACCGAAGACTGGAGCAAACGCGTCCGCGAACTCACAAATGGCGAGGGCGTGCCGGTGGTCTATGATTCCATCGGCAAGGATACGTTCACGGGCTCGCTGGATTGCCTCGCGGTGCGCGGCATGATGGTCAGCTTCGGCAATTCAAGCGGCGCGGTGCCCGCTTTCGAGCCCGGCATCCTCAGCGCAAAGGGCTCGCTCTATCTGACGCGTCCTTCGCTGATGCATTACATGCGCACGGCGAAGGAATTGCAGGACGGCGCCAATGATTTGTTTGCTGTTATCCAGTCGGGTGCCGTGAAGATCGCCGTCAACCAGCGCTTCCCGCTCGCACAGGCGGCGCAAGCTCACGAAGCTCTGCATTCACGGGCCACAACCGGCGCGACGATTCTTATTCCCTAAAAAGCCAGCTTAAACGCTGGTTCTGATCACCAGCTTGAAGCCCAGCGCGCCTTATGGTGCTGCTACTGTATGGGTGCGATGCGGAAAATTACCGTGGAGGTGCCGGAGGACACGCTGGCGCTGGCTCAGGCTGAAACCGGCGCGGGCGTAACCGAAACTGTGCGCGCCGGTCTTAAAAAGCTCGCCTCCATCCGCGCGCAACAGGAACTGCGCAGTCTGCGTGGAACGTTCAAATTCTCAATCGACTTGAATGAGCTGCGCGAAGACCGCAAATGATCGCGGTCGATTCCTCAACCATTAATTGCCTTTATACAAGGTGACGCTGGCCCGGATGTCCAACGTCTCAAAGAAAGTATCGATACCAACGAGTTGGTTCTGCCTGTCGTCGTTTTAACGGAAGTCCTGTCGGACCCGCGACTGCCGCCCAAACATATCGCCCTTATTCAGGCCCTTCCATTGCTTGATATCAAAGATGGCTTTTGGGCTCGCGCGGCCCAGTCACGCGCCAAACTGCTGGCTCGAAAACTCCGCGCGCGCCTACCAGATACGCTGAGTGCTCAATCCTGCATCGAACACGATATTCCGCTCATCGCCAAGGCCGGCGATTTCCGCCATTTCGCCAAATATTGCGGACTGAAACTACTGGCGTAGAACTTCTACGTATTCATGCTGTCGAAGAAGTCCGAATTGCTCTTCGATGACCGCAGTTTGTCGAGCAGGAACTCGATGGCATCGATCGTGCCCATGGGCGCCAGAATGCGACGTAACACGTACATTTTGGCGAGCGTACCCTTATCGACAAGCAGCTCGTCCTTACGTGTGCCCGAGCGCAGAATGTCGATCGCAGGGAAGACCCGCTTGTCTGCTACCTTGCGGTCCAGAATGATTTCCGAATTGCCCGTGCCTTTGAATTCTTCGAAAATCACTTCGTCCATGCGGCTGCCGGTATCGATCAGCGCCGTGGCGATGATCGTCAGCGAGCCGCCTTCTTCGATATTGCGCGCCGCGCCGAAGAAACGCTTCGGCCGCTGGAGTGCGTTGGCGTCCACACCGCCCGTCAACACCTTGCCGGAGGACGGCACGACCGTGTTATAGGCGCGGCCGAGACGTGTGATCGAGTCGAGCAGGATCACCACATCGCGCTTATGTTCGACAAGGCGCTTGGCCTTTTCGATCACCATCTCCGCCACCTGCACATGCCGCGTCGCGGGTTCATCGAAGGTTGAGGAAATTACTTCGCCCTTCACCGAGCGCTGCATGTCGGTGACTTCTTCCGGACGTTCGTCGATCAGAAGCACAATCAGATAGCATTCCGGGTGATTGGCCGCGATCGCCTTGGCGATGTTCTGCAGGATGACGGTCTTGCCGGTGCGAGGCTGGGCCGTGATGAGCGCACGCTGACCTTTGCCCTGCGGCGCCACGATATCGATGACTCGGCCTGTTTTGTCCTTGAGGGTCGGATCTTCGATCTCCATCTCGAGCCATTTGGTCGGATAGAGCGGCGTCAGATTGTCGAAATGCACCTTGTGTTTGATCTTCTCAGGGTCCTCAAAATTGATCGTCGAGACCTTGAGAAGCGCGAAATAGCGCTCGCCATCTTTGGGACCACGGATGGGTCCATCCACCGTATCCCCGGTACGGAGTCCGAACCGCCGGATCTGCGACGGGGACACGTAAATGTCGTCCGGACCCGCGAGATAATTCGACTCCGGCGAACGCAGGAAGCCAAAACCGTCCTGCAATGTCTCCAGGACCCCGCTGCCGGTAATCTCGACATTGCGCTCCGCGAGTTCCTTGAGGATCGCGAACAGCATGTCCTGCTTGCGCATCGCCGAGGCATTCTCGATCTCGAGTTCTTCGGCAAAAGCAAGCAGATCGGTGGGGGATTTGGCCTTCAAATCCTGCAGCTTCATGGCTTGCAGGCCGGATTGCACTGTCATGGGAATTGCACCTGAACGGTAGTCCTTGGGGGGTTGTTCCGCCGCCTTCGGCGTCAAAAAAGGAATGCGGCGGAAATTTGATCGCACACCCACCGGTCTGGTCCGGCCTCAACTTCGCGCCAACGGCACGCGTTGCCCTGTGGTGTGATTGGGGAACTAACGCCTTATACCCCGATTTCGTGCCGATGCAAATAGTCTTTTCTTTTCCGGCACATCGGCGGATTCAGAAAGGTTTAACCACCACCAGGATCACGATGGCGATCATCAACAGCGCCGGGACCTCGTTCCATAGCCGATAGAACCGTGCGCTATGGAGATTACGCTCGGCCGCGAACAATCTCACCCATCGCGCGTAGACCCCGTGGATGCCGCTCATAACCACAACCAGGGCAAACTTCGCGTGGAACCAACCCTGATGCCAAGCGCCCGTGATCGGCAGGAAACTTAAGGTGAGCCCAAATATCCAGACGCCGATCATTGCAGGATTGATGATCACCCGGAGCAAGCGCTTCTCCATTCGCTTGAACCGTTCCGAATCCGCAGAGCCCGGCGCTGTCTCGCAATGATATACGAACAGCCGAGGCAGATAGAGCATGCCGGCCATCCAGGAGATGACCGCAATGATATGGAACGCCTTGATCCACAGATAGAAATCCGTCGAGTCCCAGAAACTCACGCGAGGCTCCTTCCCATCCCGCATTTCGCGAAGGATGCCGGACAAATCCTCCCGTCGCCGCTGGAAACAGGATTGTCGACCGATACGGCCTTCATCACGAGATTGGCCAATCCGTCAATGAAGGAGTGCGCGACGCCAACCGCCGGCACGCGAATATAATCCGCCACGCCGGATTCTCGGGCGAGCCGTGCATATTCTATGTCCAGCTCGACCAGCGTTTCCGAATGCTCGGACACAAAAGCGACCGGCACAATAATCAAGCCTTTTTGCTCTTCTCCCGCGCGCCGAATTTCCGCGTCCGTAGCCGGTTGCAGCCATTTAAGCGGCCCGACACGGCTCTGATAACTAATCCGCCAATCGAACCCGCTGGCGCCAAATCCCCGCGCGACGGCTTCTACGGTTTGTTCGACCTGCCACTGATATGGATCACCGGCTGCGATCATCCGTTGCGGCAATCCATGGGCTGAGAAAAGAATACGATAGTTTACGTCAGGCCTTCGCCGCGCAAGCGCCGCCTGAAGGCCGTCGCGGATCGCCGCAACGAAACCAGCTTCCGATGGATAACAACAAACACGCCGTTCAATCGCCTTGAGTCCGACTTTGGCTGCAGCCTCACGCCATGCCAAGACAGACGATGCCGTCGTGGTTGCCGAATATTGTGGATAGAGCGGCAGAAGCACGATCATATCCGGACCATAGGCCGCAACATTTCGTGCTGTCTCGTCGCTCATGGGTTTCCATGTCCGCATGGCGACAAAGACTTTCGCTCTACTCCCCCTGCTCGCAAGAACGGCTTCGAGCGCGCCGGCCTGTGCCAGCGTTTGCTCCAGAATCGGCGAACGGCCCCCAATATGTTTGTAGATTTCCCGCGCTATCGGCGCGCGCCGCCTGGCAATACGCCGCGCCAAAGGTTTCCTGATCCAGAACGGCAGGGAAATGATCGCCGGATCCGAGAACAGTTTCTGCAGAAACGGTTCAACCGCCTCGAGCGAGTCCGGTCCTCCCAGATTGAACAGAACCACAGCGAGTTTCATGGCTTGGACGCTCCGGCGCACACTTCCGTTTTTCCGTCGCCAGAAATATCCTTCCACTCCTTCTTCAATTCAAAAAGACTCTTGAAATGATGCTAATGATGATTGCCCTGTGAATGCGTGGAAACTTCGGTGGACAATGTGTTTTAGGCCGCGATTTTGCGGCGTTCAAGCCGGGGCCGTGTGGCCTGTGAACCGGGGAAGAACGGTTGATCGTGCCGGGGATAGGGAACTCCTCTGTGGTAAACTGCGGTGGATTGAAAATGTTGCGAACGGGTTTGTGCGAAGCTGGGGATGAAATTGGATAGATCAGGGGAACTTCATCTGCACCTCGTTTCCGATGCGACCGGCGAAACGCTGAACGCGGTAGCCAAGGCAGCGAGTGCGCAGTTTGAAGGGGTTCAGGTCGAAGAACATTTTTACGCGCTGGTACGAAGCGAGAAGCAGCTCGACCGAGTTATCGCTCACATCAAGGAGGAGCCCGGTCTTGTATTTTTTACACTCGTCAATCCCGATTTGCGGCGCGCCCTTGAAACCCACTGCGCGCAACTTGGGTTGCCCTGTCTTGGAGTTCTCGACGGACCGATCGCCATGCTGCGCCAGTTTCTCGGCGCAGCCGAAACACATCGGCCAGGCGGCCAGCATGAGGTCGACCAGCGCTATCTGAATCGTATCGAGGCGCTGAATTTTGCGATTGCGCATGATGATGGACAGGCGCTCAAATTTCTCGACCAGGCGGAAGTCGTTCTCGTCGGCGCGAGCCGTACCTCGAAGACTCCGACCTGTGTCTATCTGGCGATCCGCGGTGTGTGTGCTGCCAATGTCCCGATCGTTCCGGGAATTCCTTTGCCTCCTGAACTGCTAGCCGCCACGAGGCCATTGGTTGTTGGCCTCTGGGCATCGCCGGATCGTCTGATCCAGGTGCGGCGCAACCGGCTTAATTCTCTCGGAGAGATCCGGTCGACGACCTATGTCGATATCGACAGTGTGCGTGCGGAGGTTACCGCTACGCGGCTGCTGTTCGAACGGCAGGGCTGGCCCGCTATCGATGTGTCTCGCCGGTCGGTCGAAGAGACCGCGGCCTCCGTGTTGAACCTTCTTGCAGAGCGCCGGGAAACCGCGGGAGCATGAAGCCGTTCGTCCTCGCTTCAGCCAGCCCGACGCGGGCCAAGTTGCTGACCGCAGCAGGCCTCTGCTTTGAAGTATTGCCGGCAGATGTGGACGAGACTGCGCTGAAGCAAGATTGCGCGATGGAGGACGTTGCATTCATCGCGTCCAGGCTGGCGGCAGCGAAAGCATCTGCAGTCGCGGAACGTCGGCCCGGTGCGATTGTTCTGGGCGCAGACCAGATTTTGAGCTTCGAAGGCGAGATTGTCAGCAAATGCCATAGCGAAGAAGAGGCATTTTCGCTTTTGCAGCGATTGAGGGGCCGCACACATGAATTGATAACGGCCGCGACCTTATGTGTGGATGAAGGCTGTGTCTGGAAACATGTCGAGACATGCCGATTGACGATGGGGAATTTCTCCGATGCGTTTTTGCGCGACTATCTATCGCGAGCTGGTCCGGCTTTGCTGCAGAATGTCGGCTGCTATGCATTGGAAGGATTGGGCGCGCAGCTTTTTGATTCCGTTGAAGGCGATTTCTTCTCGGTCCTGGGATTGCCCCTCCTGCCCTTGCTTGCTGCGTTGCGCGACTACGATGTGATTGCACGATGAGTGCTGGCAGCCGCCTTGCCGGCGTGATCGGCTGGCCTGCCCGCCAGTCTCTGTCGCCGCGGCTGCACGGCTACTGGCTTCGCGAATATGGTATCGACGGCAGCTATGTTTCTCTGGCGATCCCTGAAATCGATTTTTCACGAGCGCTTCTGGGGATACGTCTCGCTGGTTTTGCGGGTGCGAATATCACAATCCCCCATAAACAGGCGGCATTCGCGATTGCGCATGAAAGCGACGCTGTCGCGCGCGCCGCAGGCGCCGCCAATCTGCTCGTTTTCCGCAATGATCGAATCGAAGCCCGCAACACAGACGTCGCCGGGCTTGAGGCCAGCCTTGTGGAAGAACTTGGGCTCGATGGTCTTGATGGGAAGTCCGTTGTCATTCTTGGAGCGGGCGGCGCGGCGCGCGCAGCCGTGCTCGCCTGCGATCGGCTGAAGTCCCGCAAAATTTCCGTTCTCAACCGGACGGGACAAAGAGCAAACGGACTTGTCCATAACCTTTCGGGATTTGTCGCAGCATCAATCCATTCACATGGCTTTGAGGATTGGGCCCGCATTGCGCCGGAGACGACGCTGGTAGTCCATGCGACTAGTGCTGGAATGGATGGCTCGGCTTCGCTGGATCTTGATCTGACGTTCCTGCCCGCCAACGCTTTTATCTGCGATCTCGTCTATCGACCGCTTGAAACAGCCTTGTTGTGGCGTGCGCGCCAGCTTGGCCTGCGCGGAATTGATGGCCTCGGTATGCTGATGCATCAGGCTGTCCCTTCGTTCGAGGCGTTTTACGGCCTTCGCCCACAGGTGACATCCGCGCTTCGTATCGAACTCGAAAAGGCCTTGTTGAGATGACGCGGCCTTTGCTTGTCGGACTGACCGGCTCCATCGGTATGGGTAAAACGGAGACCGCAAAAATGTTCTCGCGTCTCGGTATTCCCGTTCACGACTCCGATGCGGTAGTCCACAAGCTCTATGCATCGCGGGGAGAAGCGGTCCCGGCGATCGAACGCGTCTTTCCCGAGTGCGTGCGATCAGGGATGGTCGATCGGGCGTGTCTTTCCGAGAAAATCCGTGCCGACGGTACAGCCCTCGCCCGGCTTGAGGCCATCATGCATCCGCTGGTCGCCCAAGATCGCGAAAATTTCATTGTGCAAGCGGCGGCAGACGGCGCGGATATGGTTGTTCTGGATATTCCGCTGTTGTTCGAGACGGGCGCCGAAGCAGGCCTGGATGCCATTGTCGTTGTAACGGCTCCTGAAGATGTCCAGCGCGCGCGTGTACTTGCACGTCCGGGTATGAACGCCGATTTGTACGAACAGATTCTCGCGCGCCAGATGCCGGATGTGGATAAGCGCGCGCGGGCCCATTTCATCGTGGAGTCCGACAAGGGCTTGGCTCATGCTTTCGATCAGGTGAGAACTATCGTGTCTCAGCTTCGCGCAAGAAAGAGTGCCGGAAATGCGTGAGATCGTAGTCGATACGGAAACGACAGGGCTTGATCCGGCGGATGGTCATCGCGTCATCGAGATCGGTTGCGTCGAACTTTTCGGCCACGTGCCCACGGGCCGTACATTTCATCATTATCTCAATCCCCAGCGCCTCATTCCGCTTGAAGCCCAGCGCGTGCATGGATTGACCGACGAGTTTCTTGCGGAAAAACCTTTATTCGCTGCGATCGCCGACGAACTGATCGAGTTTTTCGGCGATGCGCCGCTCGTGATTCACAACGCAGCGTTCGATCTGAAATTCATGAACGCCGAATTCTCCCGGCTGTCCAAACCTCTACTATCGGCCGCGCGCGCCATCGATACAATCGAGATTGCCAAGGCGAAGCTTCCGGGCGCGCGCTATTCGCTCGACGAGCTTTGCAAGCGGTTTGGCATTGACCTGTCGGGACGCGGAAAACATGGCGCGCTGATCGATGCGGAACTGACCGCGCGCGTCTATCTAGAGCTTGTCGGCGGCCGGCAAACGAAGCTTCGGCTCGCACCTCGCGATTCCGTTGAAGCGACAATTGCTGGAACGGTGGCCGCGCGCCCGCGGCCCGAGCCGCTGCCGCCCCGGATCAGCTTGACCGAAGCCGTAGCGCACGCGGAATTTGTCGCCCAGGAACTTGGAAACGACGCCGTCTGGAACTGGCAATAGGCCGCGCTACGACGGCTGACCTGCCCGCGCCTGTCCTTCCGCCATTCTGGCGCGATACAGAGACGCGAAATCGATCGGCTCGATCATCAGCGGCGGCATTCCACCATCGCGGATTGCATCGGCAACAATGCGGCGTGCGAAGGGGAACAGGAGATGAGGGCCGTCGATCAGCAGGATCTGCTGGAGGATTTCTTCCGGCGCATTCTGAATTGCGAACAGGCCGCCATAGGCCAGTTCAAGCAGGAACAATGACTTGTCCTCGGATTTTGCCGAAACCCTAAGCTTCAGCTCAACCTCGAAACGCTCGGCGTCGAGCCGGCGTGCCTGAAGGTCCACGCCCAGGTCGATCTGCGGCCGAGCGGTCATGTTTCCGGGCGCACCGGGGTTCTCGAAGGACAGATCCTTCACATATTGCCCGATGATCTGAATGCGGAGAGGCGGCCCATCGGGTCCACCCATAGGATTGCCATTCGGCCCAACGCCCATATCGCTCATGAACTAAATCTTCCCGGAAAAAGCGCGCGGGGCTACCACGGATGGCGAAGGCTGACAAGGCTGACCCCAATGCCTCGCAAATTGCGATCCACGATCTATGTTTGAATCATGGAGTGCCGCGCACTGGCTGATGGACCGGGGCTGCCTTCGTGAGCTAGTCTGCAGGCTTCCGATACGCTATTTTGAAAGAGGCCTCTTGATATGGGAGATTCACAACTGTTGGGAATCCTCCTGATTGCAATGATCGCCGGAGTCATCCTTTTCCGGCTCTACACGGTATTGGGCCGCCGCACCGGTAACGAACGGGAGCCGCAGGAGCGATTCCGACCGTTTGGCGGAGCGCCTTCCGGAAGTTCCGATAAGGTCGTCGCTCTTCCCGATCGATCCGCTGCGGTTGCCGACCGCCCGACCGCGCCGGCCGACAAAGGATTGGTCGACGTCAAGCTTGCTGACCGCAGCTTTGAAACCGAACATTTTCTCGATGGCGCGCGCCAGGCCTATGAGATGATCGTGACGGCGTTCGCCGCCCGCGACAGGAACGCCCTGAAGCCGCTTCTGAGCGATGAAGTTTATGCGGCGTTCGATTCCGTAATGCATGGACATGAAGACCGCAACGAAACGGTGCGCTATGCCTTCGAAGGATTCCGAAGCGTTCAAATCACGCATGCGGAGATGAAGGGGCGCTTTGCCGACGTCACGGTCGAATTCGCAGCCCGGTTTGTTTCTTCGACAATCGATGCTTCCGGCACAGTGATCGACGGCGATCCCGAGATCGTGCGGGACGTGATCGATGTCTGGACCTTTGCGCGCGACACGCGCTCGAACGATCCGAATTGGGTGCTTGTCGCGACGTCGGGCGGAAGTTGAAACGCAAAAAGCCAGCGCGGCAGCGCCGGAATATTCTTCTCGTCTTATTTGTTCTGGCGATTGTTGCTTGCGCCGGTCTTTGGCTGTGGCTGCGTCCTGCAACTCCCGGCAAGCTCATGCTTGTTCCCGTCGGGTTCGAAACATTGCCGGGATGGACAAACAGTGATTCTCACCTGGCGCTGGCTGCGTTTCGCCGTTCCTGCGGAGTTATCCTTCACCAACCGCCTACGCACGGGATGGGCGGTGTTGGCTATGCGGGACAGGCTGGAGACTGGAGGCAGGTTTGTAACGAGGCGGTCGCCAGTGGCCCCGGAATCGGCGATCCCCGCGCCTGGTTTGAGAACCGGTTTGCAGCGTTCGAACTTCGCGCTGGCTTTGCCCATGATGCACTGTTCACGGGATATTACGAACCGGAGATTGCCGCGAGCCGGACCCGGCACGACAACTATGTAACACCTGTCTATGGTCTTCCACGCGGTCTGGTCACGGTCGATCTAGGCCTGTTCCGCCCCGAGCTTTCAGGTGTCCGTATTGCGGGACGGATCATAGATAATAAACTCGTGCCATTGCCCGATCGTGCAGAGATCGATACGCGCGGGCTCAACGATGCCCCTGTACTGCTTTATGCGCGGGATCCGGTTTCGGTATTCTTCCTCCATATCCAGGGTTCGGGACGCGTTCGTTTCGAGGACAACACCGTGTTGCGGCTCGCTTATGCGGGTCAGAACGGCCGTTCCTATACGCCCATAGGCCGCGTGCTGATCGCGAGTGGCGAACTCGACCGACAACATATGTCGATGCAGGCGATCAGAACCTGGCTTTTATCGCATCCCGCCCAAGCGCAGCGGATCATGGAAAACGATCAATCATACGTGTTTTTTCGCGAACTGCCGCTGGGAGATCCCGCACTCGGCAGCCCCGGAAGCGAAGGTGTTCCGTTGACGCCCCAAGCCAGCATCGCCGTCGATACAAATATTCATCCTCTCGGCGTGCCGATATTTATTGCGACGCAGGCGCCTGCGGCCGATCCCACAAAACCGCTACAGGACTTTGCGAGACTTAGTATTGCCCAGGACACGGGCGGTGCAATCAACGGCAATCTTCGGGCCGATATTTTCTGGGGTTATGGAGACGAAGCCGAGTCGGTTGCGGGTCGGATGAAATCCACGGGCCGAATGTTTGTTCTATTGCCGAAAACGCTGATTGCTCGCATACCTGCCGGCTTGCTGGCGAGATCGTAATGCGCAGAAAACGCGAGCTCACCGAGGAAGAGCGCGAGTTGTTCGAGGCTACGCTCGCGGATGCCAGGCCTCTCAAGAAATCGCCGCGTCGTCCAAAGAAGAAAAAGAAAACCGCACCTTCAACACCGGCGCAAAAACCTGTGAAACCCGAACCCCGTCCAGCCAAAATAGTCCGGCCGCCCACGGTTGGAATTGATGGAAATACGGCTGACCGGCTCCGAAAAGGATTACTTGCACCGCAGGCGCGTCTCGATCTCCACGGCCTGTCGGAACGCGACGCGCATTGCGCGCTTGTGACATTCGTGCGGAGTGCCCGCGCGCGTAAACTTCGTCTCATCCTGATTGTAACAGGCAAGGGTGGGCTGAAAGACGGACGCCGCAGCGATGACGCCCCGTTCGACCTCGGACTGAATATACAGTCACGCGGTATTTTGAGGCTTATGACGCCGCGCTGGCTTCGGGAACCGGGACTTTCGGATGCTATTGCCGATGTGAGAGAGGCACATACGCGTCACGGCGGCGCGGGCGCGCTTTACGTGTATTTGCGCAAACACGGCGGCAAGACTTGAAACAACAATTCGAAACACTCGTGGTCGCAACGCGCGGGCCTGGCCTTTATGCGTTTGGCGAAGGCGCAGAGCAATTCGTGCGGAACTCCGGAATCGCCGAGGGGCTTCTCACCTGTTTCATTCGTCATACATCGGCGTCTCTTCTTATTCAGGAGAACGCCGATCCGGATGTACTCGCCGATCTCGAAGACTTCATGCGCCGGATTGTGTCACGCAATCCCGATCTTTATCGCCACACAGCGGAAGGTCCGGACGACATGCCGAGCCATATACGCGCGGCGCTCACGACCAGCAGCCTGTCCATTCCGGTGCGCGAGGGAACGCCTGCCCTCGGCACCTGGCAGGATCTTTATGTTTTCGAGCACCGCGACGCGCCGCATCGCCGCGAGGTGCTCCTGCATCTGATCGGGGCGTAAGGATTATCTGGGCGCCATGCGGATAGCGCCGTCGAGGCGCACGCATTCGCCGTTAAAATAGCCATTCCGGATCATCTCGAGTGCAAGCGAAGCATATTCCACCGGGTCGCCCAGCCGCGCCGGGAACGGCACCTGTGCGCCGAGTGCCTGTCTCACATTTTCGGGCATGCCCTGCAGCAACGGCGTATTGAAAAGGCCGGGCATGATCGTGTTGCAGCGAACTCCCTCCTGGGAAAGATCGCGCGCAACGACCAGCGTCAATCCCACAATTCCACCTTTGGAGGCGGAATAGGCAGCTTGCCCGATCTGGCCATCCTCGGCTGCAATCGAAGCCGTATTGATGATAACTCCGCGCTCATTGCCGATGGGTTCGGCGGAGAGCATTCCTGCGGCGGCCTGCGCGATACAACGGAACGTACCGACCAGATTGATCTGGATGATCCGGTCGAATTCCACAGGCTGAAAGAACTTTATCTCTCCCGTCTTGCGATCGCGCGACGCGGTCCTGATCGCGTTGCCGGTACCTGCGCAATTGACGAGAATTCTCTCCTGGCCGTGCGCGCTTCGCGCGCGTGCAAATCCGTCTGCCACGCTGTCGTCGCGTGTGACGTCAACCTGGCAGAAGAGACCGCGAATTTCGTTCGCGACGCTTTCCCCCCTGTCCTTCTGCAGATCGAAAATGGCGACTTTCACACCATGATTGGCCAAAGCGCGTGCGGTGGCCTCGCCGAGGCCGGATGCACCGCCCGTTACGACCGCAGAGACGGATGAATTGAGATCCATGAGTGTTTCCTTCAGACGAGACCCGCAAGCGGGTCGTCTTAGAACACTTGGCTCGTCAAAGGGAACAGTCGCGCCGGAAAGGCGCGTCTAACGCGTCACAAATGGGGTCGCGAACGCTTCACAAGCGTTGACGGTGCATTGGTGAATTCCACGGCAACGCCGCTTTCATGATGCCGCACCACTTTGCCCGACATCTGTCCGATCATGACGACTTCGCCGAGCGCCGGTTTGGTTTCGGTTTTGAGCGAAACGCCGCTCAGCGAAAGATCGATTACTTCGCAGGCGATGGTCTGTCCGCTGCTGCGGGTGAAATGCGCAATACCTTCGCCATCGACGCGTTCGTGGCGGCGCAAGGCGGGCTGGTTCACATTCCCGCCGTGGGTGACCTGCTGCAACAGCTCCGCTACGCGAGTCTGCTTGAGCGACGAACAGTTCAGGACCACGGCGAACCGGTCCCATTCCGAGCGCAGCACCTGGGTCTCGAACCGGCCAAATCCTTCAATGTAGAGAATTGCGAAAGCGCCGCTCTCGGGCACGATCTCGCAGACCACCTGGGCGCCCTCGGCGGACATCTCCACAATCCGGCATTGGGCCTCACGGCCGTCTCCGGGCAGGAAAAGACGCCCGCCCAGATCGACCTGCACCCGTTCATGGCGCCGGCGTTCGGCGATCGCTTTGGCAATCGCCGCCTCGCGATTCACGATCATAAAAACCTATCAGACGGCTCCGAGCCGGCTCCCCAGATGGACGTCGCCAATCTAGGCGCTCGAAGGTCAACAAGCGGTTAGCAAGGCCGGGCTATTTGTGCCGAGAATGAAAATTCCTGTCAGCGGGCCCAAAAATCCGGCGCCAATGCGGATAAATCGGCGGCGCGGTGGTTTGGCTTTGTGGTTTTTTAGCCATGTCCGCCCAGCCATGCGTGGATGGTGGAACGGAAATGCGCTTCCGGGGCAGACTTGTGCGTTATAGGGTTGAGGCCGTTAAAGCGGAGAACAGACGTGAGGATCTTCGGATTTACCGCCACGGCCTTCGCGTTGGGGTTCAGTGCGGTCCAGGCGATCGCGCAAAGCGTTCAACCCTACGCCCTCCAAGAGATGAACTTCGACATGTGGTGCCAGGAGCAGCAGCACCTGCCGCCGTCACGCTGCGACAAGCGGTTGCCGGACGACGACGCCGCGTTTCAGGCGTACACCAACAAGATCGAGAACTATGAAATTCCCTATCTGAAAGACAAGCAGCACCAGCAGACGCTGAATCAGGTCATCATTCACAACGACCCCGTCGATCATCCGACGCTTCCGTCCGACCCTCAGGCAGACCAGCCGCCCGCGGGCCATTAGGCGCTTTCTGACAGGTTCTACCGGGCCTGCCCCGCGGGACGCAGAATTTCGAGCGCGGTTACAAGGTCGCGCATATCACGGTCCATCCGATGCTGCTGCGCGGACGCAGAAGGGATTTCCTGCGACACGACCAGCCTGAGATGAGGCACTTTGGTAGGACGATAGGATTCGAAAGGCGGTGGCGCGGCCGGCGGATCCAGTGGACGGTCCATCGGCTCCTGCTCGCAGATCAACCGTGAATCGATCAACCGCTCATAGGCGATGGCATGTCCGCCCAACTGGTTCGTATCGCCCAGGAATTGAGCGATACCGAGAAAACGTTGTGGAGCACCGGCACCGAAAGTCAGCGGCGCGAGCACCGTTTCCATTTCCGCCATCGCGCAGTGCGATGTGGTACCGATTGCCGACAGCCAGACCGGTTGTTTTGCCTTCAGCGATTGTCCGAGCAGCGAAATCAGCCGGTCTCGCGCTTGCGCTTCCCAGTGAGCGAAGAAATTTGTGCCGCGTAATTCGAAGCCGAAGCGGTCGCATAATGTCGTGCCGGCCAGCCGGTAGAAGGGGCGTGTCGGATCGCGCGCGTCGAGAATAAAAACTTGCGACAGCATCCGCTTGAGCGCGCGCGGATCTATGTCGGACTGATCGGGAACGGCCCGGCCGGCCCGCAATCTGCTCCAATATCCGATCAGCAAATGACTGTTTCGATGTTTCATAATATGTGCTCCGGCGCCGATTGTGCCTGTTTGCGCCACTTCGCAAAGCTGCACGTCACGGTTCTCAATCGAAGAGCGAAAGCTGTGCCAGTAAGACGGGTCAGCGCGCCCAGGGACCGCGGCGCAGGCGCCCAAACAGCGGAAAACCTGTGGATTTGAAGATCGGCGTCAGGACAAGGCCGGCCGCAAATCCGCCGACATGCGCCCACCAGGCAATGCCGGGCTGACCGGGATGGCTAAGAGTCGCACTCACCAATTGCAGCAGGAACCAGAAACCCACAACCCAGAACGCCCGTAGTGCGAAGGGATAAAAGATAATTCCCAAGGGCACGACGACAGTGACGCGGGCACGGGGAAACAGCAGCATATAAGCCGAGAGCACACCGGAAATCGCGCCCGACGCGCCGATTGTCGGCACCTGTGACTGAGGATCGATCATCGCCAGCGTAAGGGCGGCGACCACGCCGCAGAGCAGGTAAAACACGATGAAGCGGCCATGCCCCATCGCGTCTTCCACGTTATTTCCGAAAATCCAGAGGTAAAGCATGTTGCCGGCGAGGTGGAGCAATCCGCCATGCAGGAACATGGATGTCAAAAGCGTGGCCCCGGGCGGAAGCGGTGGTAGCCCAAACGCTGCGGGGCTGTGTTCCATGAACTTCGCGGGCGAAAAGCCGAGTTCGGCGATGACCGCTGTCATCCTATGTCCGAGCGACAACTCCCACAGATAGACAATCGTGCAGAGCGCGATGACGAGCCAGGTTGCAACCGGTACGAGCCGTGCCGGATTGTCGTCCGAGATCGGGATCATGCTGTTTGGTTACCGCAGTATGAATCACCGCGAATAGTGTCATTCCGGCACAGAAAAGATCCCGTCTGCAGCCTGCGCGCTGGCACAATTTCTGAACGAGTGGACCCTGCCATTAAGGTTTTGTGCACCTTTCCATCCCGCACAGACCCGATCGTGTTTAGCATGGCTTGTCTTGAAGGGACCCGCGTCATGACGCACCGGAAATATCTCTCCTGTTTTATCGGGGCTTTTGTGCTTATCGCGCAGACCTCTGGTCCGGCCCTGTCAGCGGGCGTTTTTGCAAGTCCGTCCCTGAGCACGCCGGGCGGTGGTGGTGGCGGAGGCGGCTGCTGCGGCGGGCACTGCCACAACATCAACATCTGGAAACAGATCAATATCTGGAAGCAGATCAACATCAACAAACCGGTCACGATCAACAAGAGCATCGACATCAACAAGTCGATCGTCATCAACAAGGGCGGTGTGTCGGTTTCAATTGCCGGGGCCGAAGCAAGCGCTTCTGCAGGCGCGGCAGCTGCGACGAATATTTATGGCGGCTCCTATGTGGAAGAGATGGCGGTCAATCACGCCACGGGCGAAGTCGGAAATTTCCAGGCCGAGGAAACCTGCGAAGCGCAACAGGCAACGGTGGTAAAGGCGATTCACGCCATTTGCATCGCGGCCGAGGGCGAAGAATTTCCGGCGTCTCATATGGTCGCTCAGAGCTGGATCGAATCCGCTTATGAAGGCGAGGTTGCGCGCTGCATCGCCGGTTCCACGCTGAAAGTTGTCATCGGAGACGTTCTGCAATCCGACCAGGGCATGGCGGGCACTTACGAGCACGGTCAAGTCCTGATGTGTCACGCAGGCGAAGCGCTTCGGCACTACAAAGACGGAATGTTGAAATGCGCGCCCGCGGTGCGCGTTCCCGATTGTACCGAGCGCACCAATCTGCGCCGTTATGGCAGCAGCGATTTCTTTTTCGCCTATCGCGCCCAAGTCTGCGCGGCACCGGCACAGGAAGTGTCGATGCACGACACCAATGTTTCGGGCATCACTCTCGAAGGCGGCGTCGGTTACTGATCGCGAGGCGCCTAACGGTCTGAATTTTTGATGACGCGGGCGCGGTTTTCGCGCCCGCGTTTCATTTTGGCACAGACTTGAATAGCCGGATCGCGCTGATATGTTGCCCCGCAGCGAAAGCCGGATTTCCCCACAATGAACATTCACGAATATCAGGCGAAAGAGATTTTGCGCGGCTTCGGCGTTCCCGTGCCGAAGGGAATTGCCGCCTTCAGCGTTGAGGAAGCCGTTGCGGCTGCGGAAAAGCTGGGCGGTCCGGTCTGGGTGGTGAAAGCCCAGATTCATGCCGGCGGCCGCGGTAAGGGCGGCGGTGTCAAGGTCGTGCGCTCGATCGAGGACGTCCGCACCGAGGCCGCGCGGATGCTGGGCATGACGCTCGTGACGCATCAGACGGGCAGGGAAGGCCGCATCGTACGCCGGCTCTACATCGAGGATGGTTCGGCGATCGAGCGCGAGCTCTACCTTTCCGCCCTCGTCGATCGTTCCGTCGGCCGCGTTGCGTTCATCGCCTCGACGGAAGGCGGCATGGATATCGAGGAGGTGGCAAAGCACAGCCCCGATAAGATCCTGACTTTCGCCATCGAGCCCGCGGCCGGATATCAACCCTATGTGGGACGCGACATAGCAGCGGCACTCAAGCTCGAGGGCGATGCCGTCAAACAATGCGGCAAGCTCGTCGAAGGTCTTTATGGCGCATTTGCCGCCAAGGATATGAGCCTGCTCGAAATCAATCCGCTGGTCATTACCAAAGAGGGCCGGCTGATCTGTCTGGATGCGAAGATCAACTTCGATGACAATGCGCTGTTTCGCCATGCCGATGTGATGGCGCTACGCGATCCCGATGAAGAAGACCCGGCGGAACGCGAAGCGGCGAAATACGATCTCTCCTATGTCAAGCTCGACGGCTCAATCGGCTGCATGGTGAACGGCGCCGGCCTCGCAATGGCCACCATGGACATCATCAAACTGTTTGGCGAGGAGCCTGCTAATTTTCTCGATGTGGGTGGCGGTGCATCGCGCGAGAAGGTAACAGCCGCGTTCAAGATCATCGTCTCGGATCCGCATGTGAAGGGAATCCTGGTCAATATTTTCGGCGGCATTATGAAATGCGACATCATCGCGGAAGG
>DASXXW010000128.1:0-1948 GCA_036502865.1 Rhizomicrobium sp. | reverse complement strand
GGCCTCGGCGAGCCGCGCGAAGTCAGCGCTGGGGTAGTCGGCGGCTCTTATTTCGAAGTGATGGGCCTTCATCCCGTGCTCGGGCGCCTCATCGGGCCTGGAGACGACGGCCCGGCAGCTGCCGGCGTCGTCGTCCTCACTCACCGTTTCTGGTCGAACGCTCTCAAGAGAGACCCGTCTATCCTCGGCAAAACTGTTCGCCTTGGTATGTCCGGTCGCTCTGCTACCATCATCGGCGTACTCGAGCCCTGCGTCCCATATCCCCAGGACACAGAAATCATCGCCAACGTTGTGACCAGCCCACACCATCTTTCCGCAACCATGGTCACCGGGCGTACTCATCGCATGACGGAGCTTTTTGCGCGCCTTGCTCCAGGGGCCACGCTTGAGCAGGTTCGCGCAGAATTGCGCTCTGTGTATGCCACGATGAAAGAAGATCATCCCGAAGCCTATTCGAAACAGGCTGATTTTCAGATCTCGGCCAAGCCGTTTCGTGACCAGATCACGTCGGGCGCAAGGACAGTGCTGCTCGTCCTGCTCGCGGCGTCAGCCCTAGTCTTTGTCATCGCGTGTTCCAATGTCGCGAATCTCATTCTGGCACGCACGGTTCGTCGTGAAAGCGAGTTGGCGGTCCGTACTGCTCTTGGCGCAAGCAGAGCCGCCCTTCGCCGCATGCTGCTCGCTGAAAGCCTTCTACTCTGTGGCGCCGGTGCCGCGCTCGGCGTGATGAGCGCGCAGCCGATGGTGGCCGTTCTGGCACGTTACGCCTCGCGCTTTTCTCTACGCGCGCTTGATCTCACCATCGACTCCAGTCTGCTGTGGGTGGGTGCGGCTCTCGCCCTTGTCGCGGCGGTAATTCTCGCTTTCGTCCCGCGTCTGCCATCGGCCGAGGCCTCCATCGGCTTGCATCTTTCAAGCGGAGCCCGCACGACTGGCGGCGCGAGCCGCCGCCAGCGAACCTTCGTCATAACGCAAATCGCGGCGTCATTCGTGCTGCTGGTGGGCGCAAGTATGTTGATCACTGCGCTCCTCGCCCTGCAAAGGACGCAGACAGGTATGGACATGCGGAACGTCCTTGCCATCAACGTTCCGGCCTTGTCTTACGGAAAGACGCACCAGCAAGTCACCGATTTCTACAAGGAAATGATTCGTCGCGTTGAGGCGCTTCCAGGTGTCAATAAGACGGCCTACGGGATGATCGCCCCCTGGCGCGATGCCGGCTCCGGTCCGCGCCTGCAATTCTCCGCCGATGGTTACGTTCATCCCCCGGGCGAAGAGGATCCCCGTGCGCAGTATCGTACAGTCTCTTCCGGGTTCTTTGCGGCTCTCGGCGTTCCCTTTATCGCGGGCCGCGATTTCAACGAACTCGACACAAAAGACAAAGAGACCGTCGCCATCATCAGTGAAACCCTGGCGCAGCGCATGTTCCCCAATCAGGATCCCATCAACCGCCACGTGTACTGGACCGATCCTGTCTTGAAAACGAGCCGGAATTCAAGCGTTGAGCCACCACAACGCATTGTTGGCGTCGTTGCCGATATTGATGACCAGCATCTTGTTCCTGAGCCCACCCTCACCATCTACAACACCTTTGAACAAGGTCCGCTTTTCGGGGGCCGCCTTTTCGTCCACACCAGTGCAGATCCCTATAAGCTCGTCACACCGGTCACGCGCATTATTCGCGACATGTCTGCCGATCAACCTATCGAGCACGCCGCTACCCTCGAAGACTCTCGGGCTGAAGTGCTCACCCCGCAGCGTTTGAATTCGCTTGTGATTGGCATCTTTTCTGCTGTCGCCTTGGCGATCGCGGTGGTTGGTGTCGCGGGAGTGCTAGCGTTCTCTGTGAGCGCACGGACGCGGGAATTCGGCATTCGGCTGGCGCTCGGGTCACAGCGGCATCGCCTGCTTCGAAGCGTTATTGCAGAAGGCGCCTCCATGGCTGCGG
>DASXXW010000127.1:0-3161 GCA_036502865.1 Rhizomicrobium sp. | reverse complement strand
CGTTCTCAGTGCGCCGCGTCCGACGTCGACAAAAAGGCGCCGTAGATCTCGGCATAGGCAAGTTCCGGGCTGAGCAACAAAACGTGCGCAAGCACCCCGACGCCGATGGCCAATTTGTCAAGGTTATCAATGCCCGGATTCACTTCCTTCCGCTCCAGTGCGCCGATGTAGGTTCTCTTCAGCCCGCACTGGAAGCCCAATTCCTCCTGGGACCACCGAAACAACGAGCGGGCGGCGCGCAGATTCGACGCCAGGCAAACACGCGATGATTTTTTTCGGACTTTCTTCGCCATTGCGGCAAATTCTGGGAGGAGCTGCACGTTGTTGCGACCCCGCATACGTGGAGCTAAGCCACGTATTGGTGGCAGTACGTCCGATATATCGCTCGCATTGCCCATTTCACCCTTCATTAGGCTGCCCGGTGTGGCCACGGCAGTATGCGCCCCGAATGGCCGCCGACCTAAATATCCAGGTTAGAAACCTGCAGCGCGTTCTTTTCGATGAATTCGCGGCGCGGTTCCACCGCATCGCCCATCAGCGTCGTGAATATATCGTCCGCAGCCACCACGTCCTCGATGCGCACTTGCATGAGCCGTCGTGTTTCCGGATTGATGGTCGTGTCCCACAATTGGCTGGCGTTCATTTCGCCCAACCCCTTGTAGCGCTGGATGCTCTGACCCTTCTTGGCCTGTTCGAACAACCAATTCATGGCGACCTTGAAACTGGCCACGTCCTGACGATCGTCGCCGCGCTGGATGAAGGCGCCCGGTCCCATCAAATCGCTCAAGGTCTGCGCGAGTTCGGCGATCCGCAAGTATTCCGCCGACTCGAAAAATTCGCGCGGTATGTGCTTCTCCGAGGTGAGGCCATGCTCCAAGCGCCGCAGATTGACGCGATGACCGCCGGCGGCCATGGTCTCCACCGTGACCCGATAGCGCCGCGACACATCGTCGAGCGTGTTGAGCCGCTGCTCTAAATTCCGGCACCAATCGCGCAGGGTATCGATGCGATCGAATGATTCCGTGTTCAATACGGGTACGTACAGCAGCTGCTCGAGAAAACGCTCGTCATAACGGCGCGCCCAGCGCCGCACGATGGCTTGCACCTCGACGTATTTTCGGGCGAGCGACTCGAGGCCCAAGCCCGACAACGGAGGCGCGTCGGCGCTGACGTGCAACGCCGCCCCATCGACGGCGGTGCTGAGCAGCAGAGCGTTCAATTCCAGATCATCCTTGACGTAGGTTTCTTGTTTGCCCTTCTTCACCTTGTAAAGCGGCGGTTGCGCGATATACACGTGTCCGCGCTCGATGAGGATGGGCATCTGGCGGTAGAAGAACGTCAGCAGCAGCGTCCGGATGTGCGAGCCGTCGACGTCCGCATCGGTCATGATGATGATGCGGTGATATCGCAGCTTGTCGACGTTGAAATCGTCGCGCCCGATGCCGCAGCCCAACGCGGTGATGAGCGTGCCGACTTCGGCGGACGCCAACATCTTGTCGAAGCGTGCCTTCTCGACGTTGAGGATTTTTCCCTTGAGCGGCAGGATCGCTTGTGTCCGCCGGTCGCGGCCCTGCTTCGCTGAACCGCCGGCGGAATCGCCTTCCACCAGGAACATTTCCGAGAGCGCAGGATCCTTTTCCTGGCAATCGGCGAGCTTGCCGGGCAGGCCCGCGATATCGAGCGCGCCCTTCCGCCGCGTCATTTCGCGCGCCTTGCGCGCGGCTTCGCGCGCATAGGCAGCCTCGAGGATTTTGTTGACGATCGCGCGCGCTTCCTGCGGGTGCTCCATCAGGAATTCCTCCAAGCGTCCCGCAACCGCAGACTCGACCACGCCTTTGACTTCTGACGACACCAATTTGTCCTTCGTCTGCGACGAGAATTTCGGATCCGGCAGCTTCACCGACAAAATCGCGGTGAGACCTTCGCGCGAGTCATCACCCGTCGTCTGAATTTTCTCCTTCTTGGCGGCGAGCTCTTTTTCGATGTAATTGTTGAGAGTGCGCGTCAGCGCGGCGCGATAGCCGGCGAGATGCGTGCCGCCGTCCTTCTGCGGAATGTTATTCGTGTAGCAGTACATGCTTTCCTGGTAGGAGTCATTCCACTGCATCGCGACTTCCACCTGGGTATTGCCGTCGCGGGTTTGAAACCAGAGCACCGTCGGGTGTACCGCCGTCTTGCTGCGATTCAGATGAGTGACGAATGCCTTCAGGCCGCCTTCATGCTGAAACACCTCGGTCTTCTCGTCGCGCTCGTCGTTCAACTCGATGCGCACGCCCGAATTGAGGAACGACAGTTCGCGCAAACGTTTCGCGAGCGTGTCGTAATTGAACGAGATGTTGGTGAATATCTGCGCGCTCGGTTTGAATCGCAGGGTCGTGCCCTTCTCGTCGGTGTCGCTGATGGCGGCCAACGGAGCCTGCGGCTCGCCGAGCCGATATTCCTGGCGATGCAATTTACCGTCGCGCCGGATATTCAGTTCCAAATAATCCGAGAGTGCGTTGACGACCGAGATTCCCACGCCGTGCAATCCGCCGGAGACCTTGTAGGACGTGTCATCGAACTTGCCGCCGGAGTGCAGCACGGTCATGATGACTTCGGCTGCGGAGCGGCCCTCCTCGGCGTGAATATCCACAGGGATGCCGCGCCCGTTGTCCGACACCGTCACTGATTCGTCGGCGTGAATGGTGACCACTACCCGATCGCAATGGCCGGCCAGCGCCTCGTCGATGGCGTTGTCGACCACTTCGAACACCATGTGGTGCAGACCACTACCGTCGTCGGTGTCGCCGATATACATTCCGGGCCGCTTGCGAACTGCGTCTAGCCCTCGTAAGACCTTGATTTTGCTGGAATCGTAGACGTCGCTATCGGCCATGATGAATCCTATTTTATGACCGCCCAGTCTAACATTTTCTGGCAACAATGACGAATCCAACGGGTAGGTAAATTCCTTTTAAATCAGATAGTTATAGCGCACGCCGTGGTTGGGCCCGCAACTGAACCCGCGGCTGGGCCGAGAATGGGCGAGCGCGCGATTTTTTTTCAGCCTCTGCCCTGCTGCGGCACCCGCAATGCCACAGAATCCGACGTAGGCCAGCACCTAACGGACTGGCGCCGGCACCCCAGAGAGGCTTTGATTGGCCGACGCACCGCTAGGATGG
>DASXXW010000126.1:0-6189 GCA_036502865.1 Rhizomicrobium sp. | reverse complement strand
GCCTGCCGGCAGGACGGAAATTGAGCGAGCACATGCGCCCACCGTCAGTCATCGGCAGCGAAATGAAATTCGAGAAACCAGCGCCGCTAACCGCGCCGGAAATCTGGCTCGCCACCCTTCTTTGCGCGCAACTGGTTTTTTGGACTGCCATCCCGTGGCTGTTTTCCTCAAGCCTTCCGCTCGACGTCGTCAGTGACGGCCTGGCCTGGGGGCATGAATGGCAATGGGGCTATTTCAAGCATCCGCCATTGCCGTCGTGGGCGGCCGAGATTTTCTTCGACGCGTTCGGGCAGATCGGGCCCTATCTGCTCAGCCAGATCGCAATCGTAACTACCTACATCTTTGTCTTTCTGTTGGGACGCGCATTTCTTCCGGCACGATGGGCCGCGGTGGGCGCGCTGCTGCAAACCGGTGTTTATTATTTCTCGATCCCCACGCCGGAGTTCAATCATAACGTCGCCCAGATGCCGATTTGGGCGGCGGCAGGTTATTTCTATTACAAAGGCTGGAAGTCCGGGCAGATCTATTGGTGGATCGGTCTCGGAGTCGCAGCCGCACTTGGAATCCTGGCGAAATATTCCACCGCACTTCTTCTGGCTACCATCATCGTACATTGCCTGTGCACACGCAGCGCGCGTGCCAAACTGGGCACAGCGGGCCCTTATGTCGCGATAGGCGTTTGCATTGCGATCATCTCGCCCCATCTCGCATGGCTTATACGCAGCGGCTTTCCGACGTTGCACTATGCGGTTGGCCGCGCTGGAAACGCCACATCCGCAGCCGTACGCATAGTAGCACCGTACAAATTTCTTCTGGCACAATTGATCGATATCGCGCCGGCTTTCGTGGCCGCCGGAATTGCCGGTTTGCTCTCTCGCAATGCGTTGAAGCTGCAGCGCGACGAGAATTTGAACTTTCTTCTCTGGCTCACGCTTGGGCCGCCGCTCATTACATTTCTGCTTTCACTCGTGACGGGATTCGGCACACGTGACATGTGGGGCGCGCCGATGTGGAATTTCATCGGCCTTGTCATCGTGATGCTGGCCGGCGAACGCCGCGATCTGATGTCTTTCCCGAGGCTCGCATTTTGTATTTCGGCGTTATTTGCCATCGGGCTCGGCGGCTATCTGCTCGCCAATGTTTTTGTGCCGGAATGGCAGAGCAAGCCATCGCGCATTCAATGGCCGGCGCGAGAAATGGCGGAGCGATTTTCTGCTGACTGGGAAAGCCGCGAGCATGAGCCGCTGCAGATCGTTGCCGGTGACGGCTGGCTCGGCGGACTGATCGCGATGGACGCGAAACCGCGTCCTTCCGTCTGGACCGATGCAAGCTTCGTCAAATCGCCATGGATCACGCAGGCGCGGGTGGCGCAGCAGGGAGCATTGGTGGTCTGGCGCATTCGCGACAACGACAACCCGCCGGCACCGCTCGCCCAGATTCCGGGGCTACACCTCCTCGGCGTTGAAGCTTTCGACTGGCCCTCCACCCCCAAGGCGCGGCAACTTCGCATCGGCTACGGAATTGTCGCGCCTCGCTCCCCTACCCGGTAGCAATTCGTCAACCCGCTGAAACTAGATTGCCGTCATGGCGGCGAAGACGACCTTACTGCGACGCGTGCTGTGCTTGATTGCGCTGGCAGCTGCGTTTCTCTGCATGCCGGGCTTTTTGCCCTTGTCGGGCGTGGCGGCGGCTCCCGCGTTGCGCGATGACATGGCGCCGGCGGGCGGCGATATGGCCTATCAGCTCGGCACGGGCGACAAGGTGCGTGTCATCGTCTTCGGCGAAGACGATCTCGGCGGCCAGTTCCAGATCGACGACAGCGGATTCATTCGCCTGCCGCTCATCGGGCAGCTGAAGGCGGCTGGGCTTTCGCCGCGGGAACTCGAAACGCAAATCGCCTCGGCGCTTGCCGATGGCTATCTCAACGCACCCCGGGTCAATGTCGAAGTCACTGATTACCGGCCTTTCTACATTATCGGAGAGGTCAACAAGCCCGGCCAGTATGCCTATGTGAATGAAATGACCGCGCTCAACGCGGTGGCGCTCGGTGGCGGCTATACGGTCAAAGCGAGCGATTCCACGGTGTATGTGCGGCGCGACGGCCGCAAGGACGAAGTCGAGCTTCCCGCAGACGCGACAACCAAGATCCATCCAGGCGACGTCGTGAGAATACCCCCCACGGCATTCTGGGCCGCGATCACCTTCGCGGGGCCGCTCTCCGCCATCATCAGCACAAGATGGTATCTGCCCGAGCCGCCGCAGTAATAACCGGTCTCCAAGACCTGATCCGGGCATAGGCCAGATCCACCCTCTCGCTTGTCCGCGGGAGAGGTAGCCGCTATGTGTGCCCCCCGCGATTACCGACCCTGGATTCCATGCGACATCTGAAATTCCTGCCCGACGAGACCAACATCAACTTCATCGGCTGGCGCTATTACGCCTTCGCCGTCGACGGTCTCCTGCTCCTCGCCGCGATCGTTTCCATCGCAGTGCAGGGATTCAACCTCGGCATCGATTTCACCGGCGGCGTGCTGCTCGAAGCGAAGGCAGCGCACGCGATCGACATCGGCAAGGTCCGCGGGGAAATTGACCACCTCGGAATTCCCACCGCGCAGCTCCAATTTTTCGGCGGCGGCGAATGCGACAAGCCGGCTGACTCCTGCGTGTTGATCCGCTTTCAGCCCGATGCGGCGCATCCCGGCGAAACGGCGGTCAGTCTGATCAAATCCAAACTCGGCAACGAATATAGTTTCCGGCGCGCCGAAGTTGTGGGCCCGAAAGTCAGCCAGGAACTGTTTTCCGACGGCGTCAAAGCAACCATTCTCGCCATCGTGCTCATCTCGTTCTACGTCGCCGTGCGCTTCGAATGGCAATATGGCGTCGGCGCCCTCATTGCGACGGGGCATGATGTGTTCGTCACGGCCGGACTGTTTTCTTTTACCCATATGGAATTTTCGCTGAACTCGGTGGCGGCGCTGCTGTTGCTCGCCGGCTATTCGATCAACGACACGGTCGTAGTGTTCGACAGAATTCGCGAGAACAGGCGTAAGTACAAACGCATGCCACTGCCGGAAATGATAAATCTGTCGACCAATCAGATCGCGACGCGAACGACACTCGTATCTGCCGCAACGGCTCTCACCATGGTGCCGTTATTGTTCTTCGGCGGCCCGGAGCTGTTTGGATTCAGCGCCGCGATCCTGTTCGGTATCCTGGTCGGCACTTTCTCCTCGACTTATGTGGCCGCGGCATTGCTGCTCTATCTGCCTCCACTCGGCGGTAGTGGCACCCGCGAGGAACAGGCAGCAGCGACGACCTGACCCTCAGAACGGGTTCAGGGTTTGCTGGCGCGTATAGGTCAGATAACCGGCATTCACGCCAGCGCGGAGACCGACGCCTGTTCGCATCGGCGCCAGGGTAATGCCGTCGGCCCGCTGATAGTTCACGCCGATCCCCGCGATGAAATAATAGCTGCCCTCGACGCCGGGGAATTTCTGGAATAGACGGTCCGCCCGACGCAGATTATAGATCAGCGTGAAGCATTTCGACGCGTTTGCGCCGACGTCGAATCCGACCGACGGTCCCTGCCAATATACCTTGATCGGCGGCTGGCCCTTGCGCACGAGCCAGCCCGAACCGTAACGCAATCCGACTACAAACGCGCCGGAACCTTCGTCGCCCTTGATGTAACCATCGGGAAGCCCCTGTTCGGCAAAGATGCGTTCGACAGCTTTCGCGACGGCAGCCGTCGTCGTTCCAAAGAAATCCGACGCCGCCTGCACGATCTCGTTTTGCGTGAAGGTCTCGTCATTCTGCGCCTGCGCAGGCACGGCCAGAAATGCCAGTGTCATGACGGTGAAAAGAAACGCCGGAATTCTTCGCGGCAAGTTCATGAGACCCTCCTCAAAGTGCCGGCATCGGTTTATTGGGCGAAGCGGAATCCGGATCGTGCACCGGATTGATTCTCAGTCGACCCGCTATTGGTGACCGAAAGAAGGCAGGATGCAGAACCCCGAGGGCGATCAGCCGAACACGAAGAATTCGACCCGTCTCACTGGGTGGGGCTGGTTCACCCTCATCGTGTTGTTTGTGCTGCTCGCCGTGGCGATCTGGTATTGCATACATGCCTGGGGCGAGGTTGGCGGTTCTGGAATTTCACCCGCCGGTTGGGTTTTCCTCACGCTAGGCGTGGTTGTGACTATTCTGGTGGGCGGCGGCCTGATGGCGCTGCTTTTCTACTCAAGCCGTGAAGGCAAGGATTTCTGACAGCGAAATCCGCTCAGCCGCGTCCGCGCGCGACGAAGAACGGGTTGGCGAATTTCTCTTCGGTCTTGCCATACACGAACGGCCTGCCGTCAATCGTCAATACGCTTCCCCCGGCTGCCGCGAGCACCGCATGGCCGGCAGCCGTGTCCCATTCCATCGTTCGTCCAAGCCGGGGGTAGATATCGGCTTCCCCTGCCGCGACGAGACAGAATTTGAGCGACGATCCGGCGCTCACAAACTCCTTCACGGGAAACTTGGCCAGATATTCTTCCGTGTTGTAGTCGCGGTGGGAACGGCTCGCGACCGCAACAAGGCCGTCGGCGGGCGCGCGGCGGGCCTCGATTGGGCGCAGTTGTGCGAAATCCGGCGCAACGCCAGGTTGAGTGACCAATTCGTACGCACCGGTTTCCTCTTCGCCAAGGAAGAGACGGTTCTTCGCGGGCGTGAAAACGACTCCGCGCACCGGACGGCCATCGACGATTTCGCCGATGTTGACGGTGAACTCCCCATTGCGGCTCAGGAACTCTTTCGTCCCATCGAGCGGATCCACCAGAAAGAAATGCCGGCCGATTTGCTGCGTACGGCCCTGGGCTGCCTCCTCTTCGGCGACTGCCGCCACGCCGGGCGCCACGCGGGCGAGTTCGGCGAGAATAAAGGCTTCGGCCTCTTCGTCCGCATCCGTGACCGGGGAATGGTCGTCTTTGCGCCGCGCTTCCACATCTCCCGTGGCATAATGGCGGAGGAGAATCTCGCCGGCCTTCCAGGCGATGGAGGCAAGTTCCAGAGCGGAAGATGTTGGTGTTGAAGCCATGGGTTGTGTCACCTTAAGCCTTCCTTAAGCCGATCTGCGCAACGTGAGGAAATGGAAACCAAGACAAGCCGGAGAGACTTTTAACGATGAGCGATCTCGATTTCGCCGCCCTGCTTGTCTCGCGCGTATGCCACGACCTTGTGAGCCCTGTGGGCGCAGTGGTCAACGGGCTCGAAGTCCTCGAAGAGGAGCGTGATGCCGCAATGCGGGCCGACGCGCTCAAGCTCGTGACATCCAGCGCAGCGCTTGCCGCAGCCCGTCTTCAATTTGCCCGGATCGCATTCGGCGCCGCTGGATCTGCCGGCGCTGAGCTCGATCTCAATGAAGTCGGACGGACCGTGTGCGGATTGCTCGAGGGCAGCAAGACGGAAATGGCCTGGGAAGCTGCAGCGGAGAACTGGCCCAAGGATTGGGCGAAACTGCTCATGAATTCCGCTCTGCTTGCGGCGGATTGTCTTCCACGCGGCGGTCGCGTGCGCGTAACTACAACAACAAACTCGTCGGCTCCCGGTTTTCTGGTTCGCGCCACGGGACAGGGCGCGCGTGTTCACGAAGATGTTGACAAGGCACTGCGCGGCGAACCGGTCAGCGCGCTCGACGGTCGCAGCATCCAGCCTTGCCTCACCCACAAGCTGGCTTGCCTGCTGAACACGGAGCTGATGCTGACGCGCACAGAAGGTATGATAGAAATCTCCGCAGGATAGCCCGGACTGTTCTTTGCTCTACGCGCCGCAAAACTCTGCGGCCGTAACGATCGACCACTAAGCCTCTCGTTTCATCTTTCGCAGCGATGCGGGCCCTTCACGCTCTTGTTACGCGGGTGGGCGCGGCGTCGTGCGTCTTTCTTGATATAACACCCATGGGAAACGCCTTCGGAGGCTGGTCGCGCAAATTCCTCGCCAAGAGCGTGGGCCGCGACAGCCTTCGAAGAAAACAATTGGAAAAAATGCCGCCCGTCCGCGTTTAGAAGCGGCCCGGTGTCGCAGGAAATATAGGGAACAGAGGGAGGACACTGCGCGATACGGCCATAAAAAGGCCATCAGCGGTTGACCGGCGATACGAATTCCGGGCCTGCCGCGAGAATGGAAAGGCTGGACCGCGCCGAAAAAGCA
>DASXXW010000125.1:0-2275 GCA_036502865.1 Rhizomicrobium sp. | reverse complement strand
GTTCTGAACATCGACTTCTTTTCCCGCATAGCGCAGCAAGCGGACGAACGTGTCACCCAGAATCGCGTTGCGCAGGTGTCCGATGTGGGCAGCCTTATTGGGATTGATGCTCGAGTGCTCGACCAGAATCTTGCCGTCGGGAATCTGGCCAGACGGCTTTGCATCGGCCGCCAGCGCAGCCGCCATCCACGCCCGGTCGATTTTGACGTTCAAATATCCGGGAGGCGCTACCAGCATTTCGGCGATGCCTTCGATGTCGCCGATCTCGGCGCTTATGGCCTCGGCGATTTTAAGCGGCGCCGATCGCAGCGGCTTGGCGAACGGAAAAATGGGAATCGCGAAATCCCCGAGGTCGACTTTTGGAGGCTGTTCGATGACGACAGCGGGCAGGGTTACGCCGGGATATCGCCGCTGCAGAAATTGCAGCACGCGCTGGGCAAGGCGATGTTCCAGATGACGATACAAGAAGTCCCCTAAGCTGTTGAAGAAAGCGTGATTTTATCAGACGCTGCGCGGGCCGGACGTTTGACGGAGGTGGTGAGCTTCCCTATGATGAAACTTCGTCGACCAATGACGTTTTTCCTATGCGCATCGCCTACCTAGAGTGTTTTTCCGGCATGAGCGGCGACATGTTTCTGGGCGCGCTCATTGATGCTGGAGTCCAGCCGCGGGTATTTGAAGAAGCCGTGGCTGCGCTTGCCGTGGGTGCGCATCTGGAAATTTCGCGAGTCGTACGAAGTGGAATTTCGGCAACCAAGGTCGACGTCTGGGTCGATGGTGAAAAAGATATGCCCCGCGAGGATTATTGGGCGAAGAAAGATGTGGCGCGGGCACTCTTGCCCGCGAAAGCTCACCACGATCATGCACGTGACCATGACGATGACCACAATCGCCCTCACCACCACGACCCTGCCCGGGAGTTCGAAGCATCGCGGGCGGCGGCCCCCCCACACACTCACTCCCATGATCACGGCCGCGGGCTAACCGAGATTCGCGCGATCATCCGCAAGGCCGCCATTAGCGACGCGGCCAAAACCACTGCCATCTCAATCTTCGAGGCGCTTGCGGCGGCCGAAGCCAAGATTCATGACAAGCCTGTCGAAGAAATTCATTTCCACGAAGTCGGCGCGGTGGATGCGATGGTCGATATCGTTTGCTCGGCGGTTGGAGGTGAGGCTCTGGGAGTGGATGAAATCGTCTGTTCTCCGTTGAATGTCGGCGGTGGATCGGTGAAGTGCGCACATGGCACGTTTCCCGTTCCCGCGCCGGCCACCGTCGAGTTGTTGAGGGATGCGCCCGTCTATTCGTCGGGCGTGCAGGCAGAATTGGTCACGCCCACGGGAGCAGCAATCGTGAAGACGCTGGCTCGCCGGTTCGGACCGTTCCCTGAAATGAAGATTGAAAAGTCAGGATACGGCGCCGGATTCCGCGATTTTACCGGACATCCAAATGTCGTCCGCTTGACGATCGGCGAGGCGGCATCAACCCTCGCCGGCAAGACAGCGTCGGAAACGATCAGCGTGCTTGAAGCCAATCTGGATGATTTAAATCCGCAAGTATTCGGATACGTAATGGATCGACTGTTGGAAGAAGGCGCGCTCGACGCATTCGGCATGCCGGTGCAGATGAAGAAGAATCGTCCAGGAATGATGCTCACAGTGCTTTGCAAGCCCGAAGGTGCCGACAAACTTACCCAGTTGATTTTTACCGAGAGCACCACCCTGGGCGTGCGGCGGCGAGATGAGACGCGGCAGACTCTGGCGCGGCGCTGGGAGAACGTTCGCACCCAATGGGGCGATGTCCGCATCAAGATTGCCAGCATGAATGGAACTGTTACCAACTACGCTCCGGAATATGAGGATTGCCGGCGGATTGCCGCTGAGCATCACGTACCCTTAAAGATGGTGATGCAAGAGGCAGCTTTAGCGTACACGAGCGGCGTCCGAAAGTAGCTTCGAGTTACAGGACAAGATGATCCGAAAACATGAGTCTAGCTATGACGTAGAGTTTCAGGGCCGGCGAGCTTACATTTTTGCGCAGAAACCAACAACGAAGACGACATCCGAATGACCAGAAAGTTCTACATCACGACTCCGATTTATTACGTGAACGCGCGGCCGCACATTGGCCACGCCTATACCACGATCGCCTGCGACACGATCGCACGGCGACAACGACTGCTGGGCGCCGACACCTTTTTTCTCACCGGCACCGACGAGCACGGCCAGAAGATTGAGCGGGCGGCCCAGGCGGCCGGCAAAACGCCGCAGCAGTA
>DASXXW010000124.1:0-5121 GCA_036502865.1 Rhizomicrobium sp. | reverse complement strand
AGCGGGAATGACAAGTAGCGCCTAGTTTGAGATTTAGGCTTCGGTTGGCTGGCGCGACGATCTCAAAATCTTCGTCGCTTTGTCATAACTTATCAACTAATCACCGATCAATCATTGCCATCATCTGCGGTGTGTAACGAGGACCGGAAATGGCTTCGGGACGTAGGCCAGCATCAATCCGCACCATATCGTCGTCGCTCAAATTGATGTCCGCCGCGGCGACGTTCTCTTCCAGATATTTCCGGCGTTTGGTGCCGGGGATCGGGACGATGTCATCGCCCTTATGCAACAGCCAGGCGAGTGCGACTTGTCCCGGCGTTGCGCCCCACTCCAGAGCAACCGCGCGCACCACTTCCGCTGCACGCATATTCGCCTCGAAATTTTCGCGCTGGAAACGCGGATCGCGCCGGCGGAAATCACTTTCCGGATAGTCCTCCGCGGGCTTGGCAGTTCCCGTGAGGAACCCGCGGCCGAGCGGGCTGAAAGGCACCAGACCGATACCCGCTTCGCGCAAGAATGGGATGATTTCCGACTCCAGATTACGCTCCCAGAGCGAATATTCGCTTTGCAGCGCGCTGACCGGATGGACGGAATGAGCTTTGCGGATATTTGCAATCCCGGCCTCCGAAAGCCCGAAGAAACGGACTTTGCCCTCGCGAACCAGAGTGCCCACTGCGCCCGCAACATCTTCCATCGGCACGGCCGGATCGACGCGGTGCTGATAGAGAAGATCGATGTGATCCGTACCGAGTCGCCGCAACGACGCCTCGACAACAGTGCGGATATGATCGGGCCTGCTGTTCACGCCGTGGCTTTTGCCGTCCGTGATGTTGAAGCCGAATTTCGTCGCGATGACCGCCCGGTCGCGCCGGTCCTTCAACGCTTGGCCGAGCAGTTCCTCATTGATGAACGGACCATAGACTTCCGCCGTGTCGAAGAAATCAAGCCCGAGTTCCAACGCGCGGTGGATCGTGGCGATCGATTCTACGTCGTCGCCGGCGCCATAGGATTGGCTCATCCCCATGCATCCCAGCCCCAGAGCCGAAACTTCGAGGCCGTGAGGTCCAAGTCTTCTTCGCGGGAGCATCGGTTTCATATCCTCTCGTGGTGACAGAACACGCATAAAGGATCAAACTGGGGTCGCCTGGTTTAGATCCAGGTCGCTTATCACTTACCGCGAATTGGCGGCATCTTCGAGGGGAGTATTGCCATGAAAGTTCTCCGTCTTGCACTTACGGCGGCTACGCTCATCTGCACGGCGGCTTCGGCGCAGGCCGAAGTCAAAACGGTGGTGCTCGTCCACGGCGCCTTCGCCGACGGCTCCGGCTGGAAGCCGGTCGCAAAAATGCTGGAACGTGACGGCTATACTGTGCAGATCGTCCAGGAGCCGGAAACGACATTCAAGGACGACGTCGCGGCGACGAAACTCATTCTGGATAAAGCCGGACCTTGTGTGCTCGTGGGGCATAGCTACGGCGGCATGATCATCACGGAAGCCGGAAATCATCCCAACGTCAAAAGCCTCGTCTATGTGGCGGCCTATCAGCCCGATGTTGGAGAGAGTGCCGGCTCGTTGAATGCAAAGATGCCCGCGGCTGCGCATAGCATCGCGCCGATAGGCGGTGGATTTCTCGCGGTCAATCAAGCCGCATTTCCTGACGACTTCGCCGCCGACCTGCCGAGACCGGAGGCCCGCTTCATGGCGATTTCGCAGGTTCCGGTCTCCGCCGAAGCGCTTGGTGCCGGCGTGACCGTCGCCGCGTGGAAGAACAAGCCAAGCTATGGCGTGGTGGCGCAGCAGGACCGCATGATCAACCCCGATCTGGAACGCTTCCTGTACAAGCGTTCTCACACCCAGACGATCGAATTGCCGGGAAGTCACGCAATCTTTCTCTCCCATCCGGCCGAAGTGGCCGCGCTGATCGAGAAGGCCGCGAAAGCCTCCAACTGAGTCATCGAAGCTTACGATCCAAAAGACAGGTTGATAAATTGACCGGGCATGGACCAAGTTTTCCGCGCGTAACGGGAAATGCGGTTCGTGTCCGGTGTTTCTTTTTTGCCCATTCCCCGGAGGTTGAACAATGATCGAGAACTACAAGGATTTTGTCATCACGTCGGAGCAAGTTGCGGAGGGCTTTGTCGCGAGAATAAGACGGCGCGACAATAAGCCGTTCGTTGTGGCGCGGGCCGAAAAGCAGGAATTCTCCACGCCAGAATATGCAGACGAGTCGGACGCCATGCGAGAAGCCCGCTCGCTCGCCAATTCTGCATCCCTGCCGTAAAGCTGCGCGCGTCGTCGATTGCGGAAGCCCGATGCATTGTTGCAAGGGACTGCTTTCAAGATGAGATATCGGTTTCACAAGGAGCTTTGGCGGGATGCGTGTATTTGATTTTGATCACGCCATCGTGCGCGAACCCTCGCGCAGTGTGATCGACGGGTTGCGTAGCGACCAGAATGCGATACCGGACTACGACGGAGTTGTTCGTGAGCATTCCACGTATATTGCGGCATTGAGGGTTGCCGGGCTGGCCGTCGACGTCCTTCCGCCACTTGAGCCTTATCCGGATTCCATGTTTGTCGAAGATCCGGCGCTCGTTTTTCCCGAAGCGGCGATCCTGCTACGCCCGGGTGCATCGTCGCGGCTGGGCGAAACAGATGAAATGCGTCCGGTGCTGAAACGTCATTTTCAAACAGTGATCGAACTCGAAGGCATACAATTCGTCGATGGCGGCGACATTCTGGTGACTCCCCAAGCCGTCATGATCGGCCTGTCGGCTCGCACCTGTGCAGTGGGCGCCGAAGCGCTCTCGCGAGTCCTTGCGGACGTTGGCCGTGCAGCACGGACCGTACCAGTCCCGGAAGACATGCTTCATCTGAAAAGCTGCGCAGCACTTCTGGATGAAGAAACACTCCTCACCACGGCGCGCATGGAACGTACGGGTCTATTCGCCGGTTTCAGAATGATCATCGTTCCGGACGACGAAAGCGTTGCCGCCAATGCAATCCGTATTAACGACACGGTATTCATCGGCGACCGCTATGAACGCACGCTCGAACTTTTGGCGCAGGAGGGTTTCCATGTTGTGCCGCTGCCCGTGACTGAAATCGCCAAGCTGGATGCCGGACTTTCCTGCATGTCGTTGCGTTGGCGAGCGAAGTAGCCTCGCCTACTCAGAGGCCCGCCGTCCACCATGTAGACGCGAGCGATAATTGCGTGGTCTTCAGAAACGCCGTCTTGGCGTTATCTTTATCTGCGCCTATAACCACAATCTGTGTGTACCCCAATTCTTTCAGCCGGTCCTTGCAGGCATCGAACAGCATCGGGCCAACATCCGACCAGCGATCGTCCGACACAACGGCGAAGTCGTCGATGACTGCGTTCTTTCCTCCTTGGAGATCGATCACGGGTGGTGGCGGGAAATTCGTTCCAATAATGAAGCCGATCACCCGCCCGTCTTCCTCTGCGACAAATGCGACGACATCTGTCTGTGTGATGAGGTGGGCAAACCATTTGCGGCTCAATGCCGCCGAACTCGCGGATTTTTTCCAGAATCGGGGTTCGAATTCGGCATACCGCCGCCGCCTGGCCTCTACGAGATCGACACAAGCTTCTACATCGCGACCGGCAGCCGCCCTAACCTGCATGACAGTTCTCCTCCGGACATGGTTCGAAACTACCCTTCGGTAAGCCTGTTCGCTATAGACTAGGCGATCAGAGACAATGGCAATGCACGGCAAATCGGTTCTTCTCATCATCGGCGGGGGTATCGCCGCCTATAAGTCCCTTGAGCTGATCCGGCGTCTGCACGAACGGAATATCGCCGCGCGGGCGATCCTCACCAGCGCCGGTGCGCAGTTTGTGACGCCGCTGTCGGTTTCGGCATTAAGCGGCGAGCGGACCTATCAGGATCTGTTCAGCCTGACCGACGAAGCAGAGATGGGCCATATCCAGCTTTCGCGGTCGGCCGATCTCGTGGTGGTAGCGCCGGCGACAGCGGACCTGATGGCAAAATTCGCGCAAGGCATCGCAAATGATCTCGCCTCGACGGCGCTGCTTGCGACCGACAAGCCGGTTCTCATGGCGCCGGCCATGAATGTACGAATGTGGAATCATCCGGCTACGCAACGCAATCGCGCACGCCTCGAAACGGACGGGGTGACGTTTGTCGGCCCCGGCGACGGCGAAATGGCCTGTGGCGAATTCGGACCCGGCCGCATGGCGGAGCCCGAGCAGATAGCCGGTGCGATCGAATCCCTACTTGGAAGAAATCAGTCTCTCGCCGGCCGCAAAGTGTTGGTAACGGCGGGGCCTACACGCGAACCGTTCGATCCCGTGCGCTATCTCTCCAATCATTCTTCCGGAAGGCAGGGCTATGCAATTGCGCAGGCACTCGCGGAAGCGGGTGCAGAAACCGTCCTTGTTTCCGGTCCGGTCGCGCTTTCGCCGCCGCCGCGCGTGAAACTCATAAAAGTGGAGACAGCGCGCGAGATGCTGTCCGCGTGCGAAGCAGCACTGCCGGCAGATGTTGCGGTGTGCGCTGCGGCGGTCGCGGATTGGCGGCCGGAAATCCAATCGGACCACAAACTGAAAAAGACCGAAACAGACAGTGCCCCAAAATTTGAACTTACACGCAATCCTGATATTCTCGCCACAATTTCAAAAGGAAAAAATCGCCCTCGCCTCGTGATCGGTTTTGCGGCAGAAACAGATCACGTCGTAGAATTTGCTCAGGCGAAACGTATCCGCAAAGGCTGCGACTGGATTGTAGCCAATGATGTTAGTGCTGAAAGCGGCATCATGGGCGGAACACAGAATCGCGTGAACCTGATAACAGCATCCGAAGTAGAAGACTGGCCGCTGATGGACAAAATTGAAGTTGCGCGTCGGCTTGTTGCGCGTATCGCCGAATTCCTCACAGGAGGTTCGGCATGAAGCTTCCGGTGCTGCGCCTTCCGCATGCGCACGATCTGCCCCTGCCGGCTTATGCGACGGAGGGTGCCGCAGGTCTCGATCTGCTTGCCGCCATCCAAGGTGAGCTGGAGCTATTTCCGGCTGCCCGCGCGGCGATACCTTGCGGCATCGCCATCGCTTTACCGAATGGCTATGAGGCACAGGTGCG
>DASXXW010000123.1:0-3588 GCA_036502865.1 Rhizomicrobium sp. | reverse complement strand
ATGATGGGATCCGCTGTCTTTTCTGGTGCGCGGCAACTCCAGGATATTCTGAGCATACGCGACAAGGCCGGGATTACCGTGGAGGCAGAGCTCCGCAAGGTTCTTTCAGCTGAACCACGCTTGTCCGAGCGCCCCTTCGGAGCAAAGCCGGCGGCCTTTCTCGAGGCCCACATCGAGCAAGGCCCTGTTCTGGAGCTTGAAAAAAAGACCATCGGGGTAGTTACCGGAATGCAAGGCAAACGCACCTTTCGAGTGCAGGTCGATGGGGCAGAAAATCATGCCGGGACATCGCCGCGGGGTGCCCGGCGCGATGCGCTTGTCTCTGCCGTAGACATCGTGCGCGCGCTGCAGAACGCGATATGGGATCGCGAGGACGCTGTACGCTTCACCATTGGCATGTTCACCGTCAGTCCCAATGCACCCTCTGTTGTACCCGGGCGTGTTGTCTTCTCCATTGATCTGAGACACCCGGAAGCGAAAACGCTGCAAAGAATAGGAGACACAATCCCGACAATCTGCCAGCAGGCTGCGGGGCGGTGCAAGGTAATGGCCAAGGAATTCCTGCATGACCCGCCGCTCGAATTCCCGCTTTCGATCCGCCGCACGATCAGATCGATTGCAACCGATCTGGGCATCGCCTGGATGGATATTCCATCAGGCGCCGGCCATGATTCGCGCTATCTGCACTACCTATGCCCCACCGGGATGATCTTCATTCCCTGCAAGGATGGTATCAGCCATAGCCCCGCCGAAAGCGTCCGGCAGGAAGATGCCGCTGACGGAGCACGCGTTCTAGCCGAGTCGGTGTTTTTCATCGCCAATTCCGATTGAAAGGAGGGAAGCAATTGCCTGCTGACAGTATTACCGACCCGGCTTCCGGCCTCCCCATCGGTCCGCCCGTCGACGTCTCGCCTGCGAGACGGCCAGAGCGCATTGTTCTGCGCGGCCGAGTGGTGACGGTCGCTCCGCTCGATCCGAGCAAGCACGAGGAGAGTCTTTTTGCAGGCACGCACGGGCCGGAGAAGCAGAAACTTTGGCTTTATCTGGGTGAAGGGCCATTCGCCAATCGTGGCGCGTTTCGCGGCTATCTTGAAAAACGCGCCAAGTCGGACGATCCGCTGTCCTTTGCGATTGTGCAAAACGCGTCGGGGAAGGCTCTCGGACACGCCGCCTATATGCGCATCACGCCGGAGCATCGCGTGATCGAGGTGGGCAACATCTTCTATTCGCCCGCAATTGCCCGCTCGACGGGGGCCACCGAGGCCATGTATTTGATGGCCAGGCATGTGTTCGAGGATCTCGGTTACCGGCGCTACGAATGGAAATGCAACGCGCTGAACGAGCCTTCCCGACGCGCGGCGCTGCGGCTCGGATTTTCCTTCGAGGGCGTGTTTCGCCGGCACATGATCCAGAAGGGGCGCAGTCGCGATACCGCGTGGTATGCGATGGTCGATGACGAATGGCCGCAGCGCCGCGCGAGATTCGAGCGGTGGCTCGCGCCGGAGAATTTCGACGAATCCGGGCGGCAGCGGCTACCGCTTTCCTCGCCGATGCATTGATGTTGCGCAAGGAAGACGCTCGCCTTCTGCGCGGGCGCGCCCGCTTCGTAGACAACGTTCAGCTTGACCGGATGGCTCATGGCGCCTTCGTGCGCAGCCCCTTGCCGCATGCGGAGGTGGTTGCGATCGATGCGTCCCGCGCGATGGCCGCCTGCGCCATTGCCGTTCTGACCGCTCGGGATCTGCCCTTCAACGACCAGCCCTGGATCGTGCGCTATTGGCATTCGAGCATCCGCAATGGGCTGCCGAAATTTCTTGCATTGGATCGCGTCCGTTTTGTCGGCGAGCCCGTCGCCTTTGTCGTTGCGACTGATCGCTATCGCGCGGAGGACTTCGCCCGGCTTGTCGACGTGGGCTATCGGCCGCTGCCGGCGATCGCGACCATCGATGATGCGATCGCTGCAGGATCGCAGCTCCTGCACTCCGAATGGATCGGAAACATCGCCGCCACGTTCGAGCATCTACATGGCGATCCTGCGCGCGCTCTTGCAGGTTCGGTAAGCCGCGCGCGGCGGCAATTTCGGTTTCCCCGTCAGGCACCTGTTCCGCTCGAGACACGCGGCGTCGTTGCGGAGTTCGATGTGGGGCGGGACGCGTTGACGATCCGGCTCTCTACGCAGCCGCACTACAACGTGCGTCAAAATCTCTCGACCCTGCTCGAGCTGCCGGAAGAGAACGTGCGCGTCATCGCCGAGGACGTCGGCGGAGGATTCGGCTCAAAATCGCGTCCCTATGCCGAGGAGATCATCGTCGCCCATGCAAGCCGCATTCTGAATCGGCCGGTGAAGTGGATCGAGGATCGATTGGAGAATTTACAGGCGACTACGCACTCGCGCGCGATGAATGTCACGCTCGAGATCGGCTGCGACGAGCAGGGCGGTCTCACCGCACTGAAAGCTGAGATCTCGGCCGATATCGGCGCCTATGTTTTTACCAGTGGGATAGCCACCGCCGAAGTTGCCGCCGCGCATATCGCAGGCGCCTATCGGTTTCCGAATATCGCGGTTGCCGTGCGTTGCATCGGCACCAACAAGACCCCGATGGGAACCTATCGCGGGGCGGGGCAGCCGGAAGCCGCATTCGCATTGGAGTGTCTCCTCGAGGTGCTCGCCAAGGAAATCAGAATGAGTGCCGCGGACCTGCGTGCGCGCAATCTGGTGCACCCGCAGGAGATGCCTTACCGCGTTGGTACTTCGCTGCTCGGCCATGACCTGGTTTACGAGAACAGCGATTTTCCGGGAACCTTTGCAACTGCGCTGCGAGAGAGCGGATATACGGACGAGGTCGAGATTGCCGCAAGCGGCGAGCGCGTCGCCTACGGCATCGGCTGCGGGGTGGAGACCGGAGGTCTGGTCAATTTTGAATCGGCCCGTGTACGGGCGGATCCCGACGGCAGCGTAGCGGTCACATCAGGGATGTCGTCCCAAGGCCAGGGTCAGTTCACCACCTACGCGCAGGTCTGCGCGAAGGCGCTCGGCGTGCCCTTCCAAAGCGTTGCGGTTCGTCTCGGCGATACCGATCTTATTCCGTTCGGACGCGGCGCATTCGCCGCCCGCGGTGCAGTCATGGGCGCCAATGCCGTGCTGGGGGCAACGCAACGGCTGCGCACGAAGGTGATCGAGTACGCGGCCACTCTCCTCCAATGTCCCGCCTCGGCGCTTGACATCCACAATGGGGAGATCACGCGCTGCGATGGCGGTTCGACCGATCTGAGCATCGCGAAGATCGCGCGTGCCGTGGGGCCCGGCGGCCCGCTGTTTGCGGGAGAAGCCGCGCTGGAAGCGTCCTTCGTCTACGAGGCGAAGCATCCTCTCACCAGCGGCTTTTCCGTGCAGGTTGCGAAAATCCGACTCGATCCCCACACCGGATTCTTTCGCATCGAGGATTATCTGGTCACTCACGACGCCGGACGAGCGCTCCATCGCATGATTGTCGACGGGCAGGTCGTCGGCGCCGTCGCGGATGGCATTGGCGGCGCGGTCTTGTCGGAAATGATCTACGACGCGAGCGGGCAGCCACTGACCGGGTC
>DASXXW010000122.1:0-13125 GCA_036502865.1 Rhizomicrobium sp. | reverse complement strand
CATGGGCGCGACCGAGCCAGGCTTCCAGATCCTGCTGATCCTTGCGCCATCCCGTATGTATCTGTCCGCCATTCCGCCCCGATGCGCCGAATCCGACGGACTTCGCCTCAAGCACGAGGACGCGCGCACCGCTTTTGGCCGCCTCGATGGCGGCCGCAAGGCCGGTGTAACCGGCGCCGATGATACAGATATCGGTTTTCAGCTTCGCCGAGAGACAGGGGCGAAGCGGTGCCGCGCCGGCGCTTGCCGCGTAGTAGCCCTGTGGCGACGGTTCATTCATGCGCAATTGCGACAACAACGGGGCGGACGGGTCAAGCTCCCATACTCACCCGGCTTGACCGCGCCCAATTGCCATGCGAGTGCAGGCGGCCTCCAACGGAGCCGCTCGCTTGACCCGAACAGAAATTTGGCGCCTCGAGAAATATCTTCGAAGTCTTTTTCGGCTCGATACAATCACTGTCCTGGAACGTCCCAAGCAGCAGGATTCTGTTGAAGTCCATGTCGGCGGTGAGTTCATCGGAGTGATTTTCCGGGACGACGAGGACGGCGAGGTTTCGTACGCGTTCCAGATGGCCATTCTGGAAATGGATCTTCCTGAGGCGCCCGCAAGCCGGTCGTAACATCCGGCTCACGTCGCGCCGGAATGCGAGATAAACGAGTGGACGAGCTGTTCCACGCCGGCTGCGATGAGGCGCCATTGTCCAATTCGCGAACGCTTGAAGCGATAGCTTAACAATACGCCCGGCGCGAGCGCGACTTCTCTCATGCAATTCGGGCTGGGCACGTCCACAATCTGGCGCGTGCAGCGCATAACCACGGTGCCCTGCGAATCTTTCCCTACAAACAGATCTTCGCCGCGATAGCCGGAATCATTTTTGAACGCATATCCCACGAGACCCGCCGGTGCCGGCTTCCCAAGCCGGTTCACGACCTCGTTCAGGTAAATACGTTCCAGCCGGGCACTCTCGCCGACATCGAAATCTTCCCGCGTGATCAGAATATGAATGACGCGCGAATTCGGCCCATTGCCGGCGAATTCGCCTGCCGTCAAATCGGTGAAGCCGCGGAAATCCGGCAGGATCGCACGGAACGCAATTTCGCGACGCGGACCGCCGCTGCGCTCACTCGCGTAAGGCAGGTAATTGGCGGGCGCAAAGAAAGAAAGGTTGCCGACCTTGAGCAGGACGCGATTAGTCCGGGCGCTGGGCGAGGCATGTTCTTCGGTCAGCGAGCCAGGGTTCGGTGCGAGGTAATAGAACAGGATCAGGGCGCCGAGCGCGGTGGTAAGTGCGAGCAACGCAAGGGGGACCAGCCAGCCGGAGTGTCTCCGAACTGCCGCTTCGACGTTGCCGGACGGGCCTTGTTGGGACATCGCAAATCTTTCCGGTGAGGGCCTTAGCACGATGGGCCAGGCGCTTTTCCGGGCAAATCGTCACCGGACCTCGACAGGCCCGGGAATTTCTGCCTCAAAAAGAGACATTCAACCTGCAAAAGAGCCGCCCGGTCAGGCACGCGCACTGCATCGGGCACATGGGATCATTTCAGGAGGTCGGCGTGCACGATACGTTGGTGGCGATTTTTGCCATGGCAGCCGGGTTCACGGCCTCGGGCATCATCTCGAGCCTGTATCGATTATTGGCGAAGGACACGGGATCATCGCTCGGCCGGACGATCTATGTGGCTGTGATGATTTTCGCCGGCCCCACCGTCCTGTTCGAGAACGCGGCGCGCGCGTGGCGCGAGAAATCCTGCTCCGGCGTCGCATTCTGGCTGGCCGCAGCACTGTCAGGCTATTGGAGCATGGCGCTCGGCCTGCTGGTCATCCAGCTTGGGCTTGCCCTCAAAGCACCGTGAGCATGCTTGCGACCAATGGATGGCGCACGATGTCGCCGTCCCCGAGCCGGATCACCTGAATCTCGGGCACGCGTTCCAGCCTGGTCGCAATATCGCCGAGACCGGAAAGGCCACTGAGCAGATCCGTCTGGTCCGGATCGCCCGTCAGCACCATTGTGGAACGCCAGCCTAACCTGGTCAGCAACATCTTGAGCTGGCCATAGGTGCAGTTCTGCGCTTCGTCGATCACCACGAAACAATCATTGAGCGTGCGTCCGCGCATATAGGCGACGGGCGCGATCTCTATTGTTCCCTCGGCGAGAAGAGCTTTGAGGCGCTTGGTGCCGAGCCTTTCGGTCAATGCGTCGTAGAGCGGGCGCAGATAGGGCGCGAGCTTGTCCTGCAGATCGCCGGGAAGAAAGCCGAGACTTTCTCCGGCTTCCACGGCCGGCCGCGAAAGAACGATTCGCCCGACCCGATTCTGCTCCAGCGATTCGACGGCCTTGGCGATGGCGAGATAGGTTTTTCCGGTTCCTGCCGGCCCCAGTGCCGCGACTACGCTGTGCGCATCGATTGCGTCCATCAATCGTTGCTGCGTCGGGCTCATCGCCCTGACGTTCTTTACATATTTGCGGTCGCGCGATTGGGATTCGAGCGGGTCATAACCGTATCGGGGTGGAAAGAGTGGGTGGATGGTAGCGGAGTCGGAGTGATTGACATCGCGATCTCTGCGACGCGCGGAACGCTTGGCCATGCAAGCTCCTTGTTACTGACGCATCATGAGCAGATAAGAAACTGAGAAAGTAACAACCGCGTGACAACACACGTGGGGTGTACCTGCGTTCGTAATATCGCGGTATCGAACGGCGCCGCACGCTAAACCCCCGGTCGCGACTCAGTCTGTGAGAGTAAGATTAGCGTGAATCCGGTTTTGCGTCGCGGTCCCCGCTGCGTGAATCCTGCGGCATCTGCAAGGAGAACGGGAATGTCAATTTACGAGCTTGACGGCGCCAGGCCTGAATTTCCGGCGGACGGCGAATATTGGGTAGCGCCTAACGCCACGATCATCGGCCGCGTCAGGCTCCGCTCGCACGCCAGCGTCTGGTTCGGCGCGGTACTGCGCGGAGATAATGAGTGGATCGAAATCGGAGAAAATTCCAATGTGCAGGACAACAGTGTCATCCACACCGATCCCGGGCTGCCGGCTATCATAGGCTCCAACGTCACGATCGGTCACAATGTGATCGTTCATTCCGCGACCATCGGCGACACTACGCTGATCGGGATGGGCTCGACCATTCTGAGCGGAGCCAGGATCGGTCCGAATTGTATTGTCGGCGCAAATGCACTGATCACCGAGAACAAACAAATTCCGGCGAATTCACTCGTCGTCGGACAGCCCGCGCGTGTGATAAGAGAGTTGGACGAAACGCAGCGGTTGCTCGTCCTGAAATCAGCGGAAATATATGTGAATAATTATCGGCGGTTTCGCGCTGAACTCAAGGTCTGCGACTGACTTAACCGGCTGCGCGCAGTTTGGGTTCGGTCCGCCACAGACGGCGTATGCGCGCATCGGCTTCGGGGCCGAAATTGAACCAGGCAGCCTTATCGTTCCCCGCGTCAACGACAAATAGCATGTCGAGCTTTCCAAGGTGGGGCGTCAGCGTATTGCGAATCATATTGACCGTTTCGGAACTCGACAGCAGCCATGTTTGTGGAAGAACGGCGTAGCTGTGACCGAGCGTTGCAATCGCTTCTTCAAGCCTTGCGATGGAGCCCGATTTCAATTCGGCGGCAATTATGAAATGAGACGTTTCACCGCGCGTGGCTTCATCGCTGCGGCCGAAACTGGCCACCGGTTCGCGGCGCAACGCCTGCGTGATTTCCTCGTTGTGCACGCTCTTTGGTGGACCAAAGAATTCCGCAAGCTCGGGATCTTCAAACGCCTTGTGGAATTCTGTTTCTCCCGAGCGGGCAACAAGGGACTGGCGCGCAAGCCGGCCTTCCGCCGCGAACGCACGCAACTGCTCTTTGCTGTAGGGCCCGTAACTCCGCCCCGCAGCGCTGATCATCCAGGAGCCCGCCATTCAAGGCTCGCTTCCACAGGCTTCAGGGAGCGAAATTAACCGGAGAATGGTTACTCAAAGCTTGCACAAGCGGTGATAGACGCCCCGGTTTCAGTAAACTCTGGCCTTGGGCGGGATGTATTCGACGTCATTGGAGAGCGTGTAATCATGAACCGGGCGGTAGGCGAGGCGGGCCCATCCGGTTTGGGGATCCAGCCAGGAGAGTGTGTGCTTCATCCAATTGACGTCGTCGCGCTCCGGATAATCTTCCCGCGCATGCGCGCCGCGGCTCTCGGTTCTTGCAACGGCGCCTTCGATCGTAACGACGGATTGCTGGAGCAGGTTCTCTAGCTCCAGAGTCTCCACCAGATCCGTGTTCCAGATCAGCGACCGGTCGGAGACGCCGACATCGGCTAATTGTTTGTAGATTTCGTCGATGCGCGAGCGGCCCTTCTTGAGCGTGTCGCCCGTGCGGAAGACGGCAGCATCCTCCTGCATGGCCATTTGCATCGCGAGACGAATGCGTGCCGTCGGAGTGCTTCCCTTTGCGTAGCGGAGGCGGTCGAAGCGGGCGAGCGACTGATCGCCTGCGTCCTTCGGCAGGTCCGGCTGCCGTTCACCCGGTTTGATGGCTTCTGCCGCGCGCACGCCGGCGGCTTTTCCGAACACGACGAGGTCGATGAGCGAATTCGAGCCGAGCCGGTTGGCGCCATGTACCGAGACACAGGCGGCTTCACCCACGGCCATCAGGCCCGGAACGATCGTGTCGGGATTGCCGTCCCTCAGCGTCACGGCTTCGCCCATGTGATTGGTAGGAATGCCGCCCATGTTGTAGTGCACGGTCGGGAGCACCGGGATCGGCTCTTTGGTGACATCCACGCCCGCGAATATGCGTGCCGATTCCGTGATGCCGGGCAGGCGTTCATGAATGATCTTCGGGTCGAGATGCGAGAGATGCAGATGGATGTGATCTTTCTTAGGACCTACGCCGCGCCCTTCGCGAATCTCGATGGTCATCGCGCGGCTCACGACATCGCGTGAAGCAAGATCCTTGGCATGCGGCGCATAGCGTTCCATGAAACGCTCGCCTTCGGAATTTGTGAGATAGCCGCCTTCGCCGCGTACGCCTTCGGTGATCAGAACGCCTACGCCGTAAATGCCGGTGGGATGAAACTGAACAAATTCCATGTCCTGCAGCGGCAATCCCGCACGGAGCACCATGCCATTGCCGTCTCCGGTTTGGGTGTGCGCGCCCGTGCAGGAGAAATAGATACGTCCATAACCGCCGGTCGCGATGATCACGCGTTGCGCGCGGAAGCGATGGATTGAGCCGTCGTCGAGATTCCAGGCGAGGAGGCCCCGGACGGCGCCTTCCTCGACGATCAGGTCGAGGGCAAAATATTCGATGAAGAAATTGACCTCATGCTTGACGCATTGGCCGTACAGCGTGTGCAGGATCGCGTGTCCCGTGCGGTCGGCAGCAGCGGCGGTGCGTTGCGCAATGCCTTTGCCGTAATGCGAAGTCATGCCGCCAAAGGCGCGCTGATAGATTTTGCCTTCTTCCGTGCGGCTGAACGGCACGCCCATATGCTCGAGTTCATATACGGCCGCGGGCGCATTCTTGCAGAGATACTCGATGGCATCCTGATCGCCGAGCCAGTCCGACCCTTTGACCGTGTCGTACATGTGCCAGCGCCAATCGTCTTCGCCCATATTTCCGAGCGCCGCGGAAATCCCGCCTTGCGCGGACACGGTATGGCTTCGTGTCGGAAAGACTTTGGTGATGCAGGCCGTGCGCAAGCCCTTCGCAGCGCATTCGAGCGTGGCGCGCAATCCCGCGCCGCCGGCGCCGACAACCACAACGTCAAACGTATGATCCGTGATCGGATAAGACGGCATATTATCGTCCGGCCTTTCCTCCCCCGATTTCGGGGGAGGTGGCCCGCAGGGCCGGTGGGGGATTGCAGCACCTTCTCCGCAAACGGAGGAGGAAAACATGTTTGATCTTCATATCGCGATTTTCACCAGGGCAAAGAGACAGGCGGCGCCGACGATCCACACGAAGAAATTGTTGAGTATCAACAGCAGGATTTTCGGACCTTCGTCGTGAACATAGTCTTCGATGACGACCTGTATGCCCAGCGACATGTGATTGAGCGCCGCGATCACGAACAGCGCCATCGCAATCGCATTGACGGGCTGGGCGAGGAAGCCGGCGGCTGTATCGCGGTCGGCTCCGATGAGGCCGAGTGCTGCGCAGACAAACCAGATCGAGAGCGGAACAAGTGCCACGGCGCCAATGCGCTGTCGCCAGAAATGCACCGTTCCCGAATGTGCGGCACCCAGGCCGTCGACACGCGCGAGAGGGGTTTGCGCCGTCACGGCTGCAGCCCTTTCACGGCATAGGCATACGCGAAAATCGCGATCGCCAGGAGGAGCGAAAACGCCACCGCTGCAACGCCGGTCCTATTGGCGGTCTGCACGTCAAATCCCAGGCCGATATCCCAGGCGAGATGACGAATTCCGTTCAGGAGGTGGAAGGCGAGGGACCAAACGAAACCGAACAGGATGATCTGGCCTATCGGGTTTCGGGCGAGGGCCGAAAACATGTCGTAATAACGCGGTCCGGCAGCGATGGCGAGCAGCCACCACGCGACGATCAGCGTTCCCCCCGCCAGACCGACACCGGTGATGCGATGCGCAATCGATGTGGCCATTGTGACCGGCCAGCGATAAATCTGGAGATAGGGCGAGAGGGGCCGCGCGGCCGGCCCGGTTTTGGCCTGTTCCGCCATGAAAGGATCACCGAATATCGAACCGAGGCGAAGTTTAGGTGCGGTGCACCTCAAGTCAACCGCGGAGCGCCCGTGACTTTGAGTCCTAGCCTGACCGGCTCGGAACCCGCGAGGCGGCAATCCGGCAATTGGAATGTGGGCGAATCGCCCGGCGAGGCGATGAGTTTTCTTTGCCTGATTCCCCTGCTTCTCGCGCCGGCGTTCTGGAACGGCTTTCCGATCATCTATTACGACACGGGCGCCTATGTGCTCGAAGGTTTGGGCGGACAGTTTCTTGTGGAGCGTTCTCCCGTCTATTCGCTGTTCCTGCGTTTCGGCGGTGGCGGGCTGAGCCTGTGGCTCATCGTTCTCATCCAATCGGCGTTGGTATCTTTTGCGATTACGCAAACGGCGCGGGTTCTTGTTCCGCGATTGTCATTCGTTTTTGTCCTTCTCATCGGCGCGCTATTGGTCATCGCAACGGGATTGCCCTGGTATGTCGGGCAAGTCGAGCCCGATTGTTTCACCGTGCTGGTCGTCCTGCCGCTCTATCTTCTCGCGTTTCACAGGCAGTCGCTCGGATCGATCCGGGCCCGTATCCTCATCGCTATCGCGGCCCTGGCCGTTGCGGCGCATCCATCGCATTTGCTGCTCGCAATTTTCCTTGTGATTCTCGTGGCTCTGATTCGTGCGGTGCTGCGGTTCGTCAAATCCACTTCGGATAGCAAACTCCGTCTTCTCGAGCCCGTCATTGTTTGTTTGTGCGGGCTTGCGATGGTGCTTTGCGCCAATTTTTTCTTCACCGGCGCGGTGTTTGTGAGCCGGGCCGGGCCGACCTTCGTTTTCGCCCGCATGCTGCAGGACGGCATCGTCATGCGGCTGCTGGAAGATACCTGCCCGCAATCGGGTTACAAACTCTGTGCCTATAAGGATTCCCTGCCGGCGACGGCGGACGGGTTTTTATGGACGCCGCGCAGCCCCTTCGTCGCTCTTGGACATTTCGCGGGTACGGAAGCCGAATCGGCGCGGATCGTGCGCGCTGCGATCCTGCGCTATCCCTTGCTTCAGATCCGCGCTGCCGCAGCGAATGCCTCCGCACAATTTGTGAAATTTGGAACCGGCGATCAGATCGAGCCGCAGGAATGGGTTCTTGCTCCGGTTCTGCGGCACTACATACCATCGCAAATGCGCGCCTATTTTGCGGCGCGCCAGCAACGCGGCGAAATCAGGTTTCGGGGAATCAGCAGACTGGATGTGGCGGTTGGGTTTGTTTCGCTGACCGGTGTCAGCCTGTTGTTCCTGTGGTTCCTGCTCAAGCGGCGGACGGAGCCTGCCGCTTTTCATGGTTTCGTCCTGGCTGCCCTGATCGGCAATGCCGCCATCTGCGGGATTCTTTCCGGCCCGCATGACCGTTACCAGTCGCGACTCGTCTGGCTGGCGAGCCTTGCCATCATGGTCGGGAACCCGCGCGTCCTCGCGTCTTGCGGCGCCGGATCGAATCCGGCAGGTAAGGTCGCGTGATGGCCGCCGGAATCCGCATCGCCCCGTCTATCCTTTCCGCCGATTTTTCACGTCTTGGCGCAGAGGTGGAGGCTGTCGAACAGGCCGGCGCCGACATGATTCATGTCGATGTCATGGATGGGCATTTTGTTCCCAACATCACGATCGGCCCCGTCGTCGTGAAAGCGCTCCGGCCGCATGCGAAGAAACCATTGGATGTCCATCTGATGATTTCACCGGTCGATCCGTACATCGAAGCGTTTGTCGAGGCTGGCGCCGATGGGTTGACCGTGCATCCGGAAGCTGGGCCGCACATTCATCGCACGCTGCAGCTCATCCGTTCGCATGGCAAGAAACCCGGTGTCGTGCTCAATCCCGGAACGCCCATCGACGCCATCGACAATCTGCTCGATCTCGTGGATCTGGTTTTGATCATGTCCGTGAATCCGGGATTTGGCGGACAAATATTCATCGACAGCCAGCTTCGAAAAATCGAAGCAGCCGCGGAGCGGATCGCAAAAACGGGCCGGGAGATCGCGCTGGAAGTCGACGGGGGCATAACACCCGAAACCGCGCGGCGGGCGATATCGGCCGGAGCTAATGTGCTCGTCGCGGGTACGGCTGTGTTCGCCGGCGGCCCTCAGCGCTACGCCTCCAACATCGCCGCGTTACGCGGTTAGGGGAATGGCAGAAGTGCCGGCGCACGGCCGCGCAGGTCCGACATTCGCGATGGCTCCCGAACTTTGCAGCGCGGCGCTTCGGCTCGCGCTCGCGCCGTTTCGTGTCGCCTGGCGGGGAAGTTGGGTCTACCGGCAATTCCTGCATGGCCGGATGCCGGATCGCGTTCGCCATCATCCCTTCGATGCGATGCCGCGACGTCTGGAAGACGCCGACTCCATCTTGAAAGGCCGCTTCCGGTTCGGCGACGAAACCGTGGATCTGAAACAGGGATCTGTTTTCGACATACGCCCGCCAAGTACCGCCTGGTTCGCTGCCCTGCACGGGTTCGAATGGTTGCCGGCCTTGTCCAAAGCGGGTGGTGCCGTCGCGAGGGATTACGCGGCGCAACTCATAACCGAATGGCTGGATCGCTATTCGCGATACAGCGAGCCCTCCTGGCTCCCCGAAATCATGGCCCGGCGAATGAACGAGATATTCGCCCATGGCCGCTTCGTCATCGCCAATTCCGACATGTTGTGGCGCTCGAGATTGTTTGTTTCGTTGCGTCAGCATGCGGCGCTACTGGGCCGGATCGCCGATGAAGCGGAAGCGGGTTTGCCGCGGCTCGAGGCCTCTGTCGCCTGTGTTCTTTCCTGCGCGGCTTTGGGCGAAGAACCGAAGCGCCTGGAGCTTGCGCTTACGCGCCTCGAACGCGAAATCAATCTTCAGTTTCTTCCCGATGGCGGCCATGTCAGCCGGTCTCCGGAAGAGTTGCTGCTCGCCTATCGCCAGATCGTAATGGCGCAGGATGCGTTGACGGCGATGAACATGGCCGTTCCGCCCTGGTTGCGCAGTACACATGATCGCGTGGCGCCGATGTTGCGATTTTTCCGCTGCGGCGACGGCGCGCTGGCGCTGTTCAATGGCGGCGGCGAAAACAATGCCCGCACGATCGAGGCATTGCTGGCGCGCGATGAAGTGCGTGGTCAGCCATTCATGCATGCGCCCTATTCGGGCTATCAGCGCCTTGCCGCCGCGCGATCTCTCGCCATCATGGATTGCGGAGCACCGCCGCCCGAAGCTTATTCGACGCGCGCGCATGCGGGCTGTCTCGCCTTCGAATTCAGCTCTGCCGGCCAGCGCATTGTCGTGAATTGCGGAGCGGAGAAAGACGGGTCGAGACGCTGGGACGGAGCGTTGCGCGCGACCGCCGCGCATTCGACGGTCACGCTCGCGGATACCTCGATGATGCCGGTGCTCGCACAGGGCTTCGCACGCAGGCTTCTGGGACCGCGACTACTTACCTTCAGCCAGCATCCGGAGACAAACAGGCAGGATACGCAGAATGGTTGGCGCGTGGAGGCGAGCCACGCCTATTACGTGCCGGATTTCCGGATCGCCCATCGCCGCGAGATCACCTTGTCGATGCGGGGAACGAAGCTGACGGGATGCGATCATCTGTTCCCGGATCCGGCGCGCGGCGATGAGCCCGTGCCATTCGCGGTTCGATTTCATATCCATCCCGACGTGCGGCTTTCGCCATCCTTGAGCGGCGACATTCTCCTGAAGCTGGCCAATGGCGAAGGCTGGCGCTTTCGCCATGCCGGTGGCGTAACGATCGAAGAGAGCGTCTATGCCGGGCAGACGGATATCGTTCGTCACGGCGAACAGCTTGTACTGCGCGGCGCCGTGACGAATGAGCCGGTTGCGGTTCCCTGGGTATTCGAGCAGATCGGAACCGAATAGCGTCTCCCGTTTGTCTCGCGCACATCCGCTTGCTATTCAGATTCGCGCGAAATCGAGGTCGTCATGGTTCAGTTCAGCCTGCCCCGGGGCAGCCAGCCGAAAAAAGGAAAAACCTGGCCATCGCCGGTGACCGAGAACGGCAAAAAGCCGAAGCGCACGAAGGACTTCAAGGTCTATCGTTACAACCCGGACGAGGACGCCAATCCGCGGATCGACACCTATCGCGTGGATCTGGAATCCTGCGGGCCGATGGTGCTGGACGCCCTCATCAAGATCAAAAACGAGGTCGATCCGTCGCTGACATTTCGCCGCTCCTGCCGCGAGGGCGTGTGCGGATCGTGCGCGATGAACATCGATGGCGGCAACACATTGGCCTGCACCAAGGCCATCTCGGATATTTCCGGCTCGGCGAGCATCTATCCGCTGCCGCATATGTCGGTGGCGAAGGATCTCGTGCCCGACATGACGACCTTCTACGCGCAATATGCCTCGATCAAACCCTTCCTGCAGACAAAGACGGCCGAACCGGAAAAGGAACGCCGGCAATCTCCGGAGGACCGCGCGAAGCTCGACGGGCTTTATGAGTGCATTCTTTGCGCGTGCTGCTCGACATCCTGTCCGAGCTATTGGTGGAATTCGGAACGCTATCTCGGCCCCGCTGCGCTGCTGCAGTCCTATCGCTGGCTCGCCGACAGCCGCGATGAAATGAAAGGCGAGCGGCTGGATTCTCTCGAGGATCCGTTCCGCCTCTATCGCTGCCACACCATCATGAATTGCGCGCAGACCTGCCCCAAGGGTCTCAACCCCGCGCGCGCCATCGGCGAGATCAAACAGCTGATGGTGAAGCGGAGTTTTTAAGGCGCGACGCGCGCGGGGCCGATGGACATCAGTGCGATTTGGTGGGCGGAGGGTTGGCGATCAGATAGGGAAAGCCATTATTGATGTTCGGGTCTTCCGCCCAGATGTTCGGATCGAATCCCGCCGGCAAGCCGGATTGAAGTTGCTCTGTCGTCAAACCGGTCAGTCCGGAGACGTTTCCTTCACCAGTGCCTTCGTCAGTTCCGCTGGTATCCGTATCCCAGTAGCAATTCTCGACGGAAGTAGCGGTCTCCTGGCCGATGAACCCCCCGACGAGACTTGACTCGCCCCCGCTCACTGCTCCGATTGCATAAGACGTGCTCGTCGGATTATCAGTTTCGCCGATGAGGCCGCCGACCGTTGATCCGCTACCACCCGAAACAGTACCCGTCGCGTAAGAGTCTGTTGTGTCACCAGTAGTTTCATCACCGACCAAGCCGCCAAGCACGGCTCCGTCTCCCCCTTCTATTCGGGCGGACGAGTAACTTTGGACCACATGTCCTATGTTATATGCTACTATTCCTCCCGCCACTTTGCCGCTGACGGAGCCCTGCGTATGAGAAGCAAAAATCTCGCCCGTATTGCCACCCGCCAATCCGGCACCAAACCCCCGAAGGGACAAAATGGTAACGTTGGAAGACGAGAGTATCGCTTGATTGTAATTGGTCGTTACCAATCCAGAAAAGCCACAGCCAGAGCACTTCGTCTTGAAAGTTCCAGTCACCGAATCATTGAAAAGAAGGCCATTATTCTGGCCGACCAAACCACCCCACTGAGCCCGATTACCAATTGACGGTTTCTCATTTACCAAGCGAAGGTTTTGAACCGAGCCCGTGTCCGATATGAGCATAAATACACCGCCGACCACATCTTTCTTCTTCGCATAATATACTGACAAATTCGAGATCGTATTCCCAAGCCCTTGCACCTCTCCATTCAGCCATGTCGGCACCGGTGCTCCAATATACGTGCCATCATTCGACGCGTCATAATTGTCTGCGAGCGCGAAGCTACCTGAGGGATTGGCCCTGATCGCAGAAGCCAGAGAAGAAACGCTGCTCACCAGAACAAACGACGCACCGTTAATGACGAGGCTGGTTGCCAGGTTGCGGATGTCCATCCTTCCCTGCGGCCCGAAGACAAAAACGCCGCCGGTCCCGCCATCGTTTGTCTGCACAGTGACGGAAGCTTTCCCCTTCACCGTGACCGGAGCATTGACTGTAATCGAGTCATACGCGTCGAGGGTCAGGTCATAACTCGCCTTCCACGCGAACTTCGACGCTATGACGATATTGTTCGCCTGCACGCCGGAGCCGGTTGTCGAGATGCTTACGTTCCCGGCCGCGAGCATTTTCTGCAGGTCGTTGCTATTAAGAACCGCATCCATAGCGGTTGGGCCGCAGACGCCGGAAGAGCAACTGATATTTTGTGTAGGGGCGTTTGAGATCGTCACATCTGCGAGCGCGGAGCTGAGCGGAATAAATGCCGCGGCGGACAGGATCAGAATTCGAAATGAGCGCATGTGATAACCCCCAATGAAACCGCGATATTAGATCGCAATCACTGCGTCGCAAAGCCGTAATGCGCGAATACGGCCCCCTCACCCCAACCCTCTCCCCCGTTCGGGGGCGAGGGCGTGCGCGCGATTTCCGCAGGATGCCCTACCCGGGCGGGTTGGCGATCAGATA
>DASXXW010000121.1:0-5510 GCA_036502865.1 Rhizomicrobium sp. | reverse complement strand
CGTGCGAAAGGGGGCCGTGTCCAACAGGTACTTCTCGCCGAATCCCTTGCACATTGCGGCGCTCAATGGGCCCAACAGACCTGGATAGCCCAGACGCGGCGCAGGCTCGCTCGACTGCAGCTCCCGCGCCAGGCGGGGGATATCCGCGAACTCGAGGGTCGCATCGACCTGCGAGTGCGCCGCCAGGATCTGCCTGATCAAGGTGGAGCCGGAGCGCGGTAGCCCCACGATGAAGATCGGCGCGCGCGCAGGGCATCCCGCATCCGCCCGTTCGCGAAAGAATTCTTTCGAAAACACCGCTTTGGCGCGCCGCACGAAACTCGCGTCCATTTCATTGGTGCGTCTGGAGCCCGATTGCTGAAGCGCATGGCTCTTCTGATAGTTGTCAAAGGATTCGGCGTATTTCTTTTCGTCTTCCAACACCTTGCCAAGGGCGAAATGGAGCTGGGCCCTGTCCTTCGACGGCAGGTCGGAACGTAAAAGCAGGCCGCGAAGCAAGTCGGTCAACGCCGCATCGAAGCGGAAGGTCTTTATGGTGGCGAGACTCCAATAAGCGTCGACAAAGCCCGGAAAAATCTCGATGGCCCGCCGCCACGCAGCAATGGCCTGCTCGTAGCGGCCCAAGGCCCGCAAGGCGCGACCATAGGCGAGCCATGTGCCGGGCAGGCGATCTGCATCTTTCAAAATGTTTTCGTAGTCAGGGATAGCGTGTTCGAATTCTTCGATTTCGGAAAGCGCGGTGACCTTGAGTTGGAGGCAGATGAAATTTGAACTGTCTTCCTTCAAAAGGTGCTCGATCTGTTGTAGCGCTTCCCTGCCTCTCCGTTGAACCAGCAGCAGCACGGCATATTGAAACCGGGCGGTCTTGGAATCGGGAGCGGATTCAAAACAGCGCGTGAGATTTGCCTCTGCCTCGGCGTAGCGCCCGGCATGAAAAGCAGTGTCTGCTCGTAACTTGATATTCGATGGAATTTTGTCGTTCAAATCCAGTTGGTCACCCAGCGCGTACCACGCGGCCGCGTAATTGGGGGCAAGATCGACCGTCTCCAAAAGAACGGCAGTCGCCGCTTCCCGCGCGCCACTGTCGCGAAGCGACAGTCCCAGTTCGAACCTCGCGGCCACCATTTGAGGATGCGATTCTACGAGGGACTGGAAAATTTCTTTTGCCCCCGCTGCATCGCCCTGACGACGCCGCGCCGCGCCGAGCAGCCACCGTGCGCCGGGATTTTCCGGCTGCTGCGCAATTGCCTCGCGGGCTCGGACTTCAGCTTCTGCGGGATTGGTATTTAGCAGCCTGCTTACCTGTTCGCCCGAAAGGACCGTACGCGCGACGGTTTCTGATCCGCCACCATCTTTCGACTTGCGTTCTGCGTCGGGAATTTCAGTCATGGACAAGCATCGACTTTTTTCGGACGAATGTGAAGCTGCGTTGGGCGTGCCGGAAAAGCTTGTCTGTTACTGCCGATCTACCCAGCCCACATCCGATGCAAGTTGGCGATCACGAATTGCAGCCTCGTGCGATTTTCCCAACTGATGTTGTATCCTTCCAGCGCGCTGACTTCATTGAGCGCGTAGAGCAGTTCGCGATTCATCTGGTTGGGTATGCTGCTTTCCATGAATGTGAACATGGAAAGCCGCTGGCCTGATGTCACGGGTGCCACTTCGTGCAATGTCGTGGAGGGATAGACGATCATCGATCCCGGCTCGCCCTTGAATTTGTGCTGTTCATTTCCGAGATGGATCACCAGTTCGCCGCCTTCATAGGTGCCGGGCTCGCCGATGAAGAGTGTCGCCGAAATATCGGAGCGCATCGGGCTGCCCGGCAGCTGCAGAAAAGGCGCATCGGCATGCGGGCCGTAATTCATCCCCGGCTCGTAACGGGAAAGCAGTGGCGTCGCGATACGTTTGGGGAAAGCGAAATTACGGATTTCCTCGTTGCGAGCGATGGCGGCTCCGGCGATTTGTCCCGATCGCACGGCTTCGGGCTGTGTCGGGTCGGCCTGCAGATTTTTCTTGGCGAGATTGTGGGGATTGGATTGGCGCCCGTCGACGAATTTGATCGCGTGAGCAAGCTGGCGGATCTGATCGACCTCCGCCGGCGTCAAAACATTCCTGACGAAAAGAAACATGATACTCCGACCTCAACAACGGCGCGAACATAAGACCAATCCGCGAAAATGAAAAACGCTGTCATGACCCGATGGGCCATGACAAATTGCCGGCGATGCTTGCCCCTGCCGATCCATTTGAGCCATTGCTGCCGGCTCCTTTCGCCGGTTGGTTTTCGTCGCGTGGCTGGGCGCCGCGGCCGCATCAGCTTGCATTGCTCGATCACGCCCGCGAAGGGCGATCGGTTCTGCTGGTGGCGCCGACTGGCGGCGGCAAGACGCTTGCCGGTTTTCTGCCCAGCCTGATCGAACTTTCGGCATTGCCCGCACGCCGCCGACCGAAGCTCCACACACTTTATATCTCTCCGCTCAAAGCGCTTGCGGTCGATGTCTCGCGCAATCTTGAAATGCCGGTGGCAGAAATGGGACTGCCTATCCGTGTGGAAACCCGGACGGGAGATACGCCGCCTGGGCGGCGTCAGCGGCAACGGCATGTTCCGCCCGATATGCTCCTGACAACGCCGGAACAATTGGCGTTGCTGCTGGCCTCGCGGGATGCGAACAAATTCTTTGACGGTTTGCGCGCCGTGGTTCTCGACGAATTGCACGCGTTCCATAATACGAAGCGCGGCGATCTGTTGGCGTTAGGATTGGCGCGTCTTGCGCAATTCGCGCCGGGACATCGGCGCGTCGGTCTATCGGCCACCGTCGCCGATCCAGCGCCTTTGCAGCGCTATCTCGTGCCGCAGAAAGCCGGTGAAGAGGTGCGCGCAGCACTTGTTCGGGGTGCGCCCGGTGCTGCACCGGAAATCGCAATCACGGCGTCAGACGCCTATGTGCCCTGGGCGGGGCATCTCGCCATTCACGCCATGCCCGATGTGATGAATGCGATCCGCGCTTCAAAGACCGCGCTCATATTCGTCAATACACGCAGCCAGGCCGAGCGCACCTTTCAGCATCTCTGGCAGCTGAACGAAGAAAATCTCCCGATCGCGCTGCATCATGGTTCGCTTGCTCCCGCGCAACGCCGCAAAGTCGAAGCGGCCATGGCGCGCGGCGATCTTCGCGCTGTTGTTTGTACATCGACGCTCGATCTCGGAATCGATTGGGGCGCTGTCGATCGCGTGATCTGCATCGGCGCGCCGAAAGGTGCTGCACGGCTGGTACAAAGGATCGGTCGCGCCAATCACAGGCTGGACGAACCTTCGCAAGCGCTGCTGGTGCCTGCCAACCGATTCGAAGTTTTGGAATGCGAAGCAGCACGCGATGCCGTTCTGGCGGGCGAACTGGATGGCGAGCAATTGCGCAACGGCGCACTTGATGTGCTGGCGCAGCATGTCATGGGTGTCGCCTGCGCGGCGCCATTCAATGCCGACGCGCTTTACGCGGAAGTAATTTCCGCCGCCGCCTATCGCGATCTGCCACGCGCCGATTTCGACAGGGTGGTGGAGTTCGTCGCCACGGGTGGTTACGCACTCAAGAGCTATGACCGCTATGCGAAACTGCGCAAGACGCCGGAGGGATTATGGCGGCTCGCCCATCCGCGCCTCGCGCAAACCTATCGCCTGAACGTCGGAGTTATCATCGAAGAACCGATGCTCGATATCCGGCTTCAATCGAAGGGCCGGCCGGCGGGTAGCGGAGGGCGCACGCTCGGCCAGCTCGAAGAATATTTTCTGGAGCAGCTTGTGCCCGGAGATACTTTTGTATTCGCGGGTCAGGTGCTTGAATTCCGCGGCATCCGCGAGACGTCCGCCTATGTGAGCAAGAGCAATGATGCCGAGGCCCATGTGCCGTCCTATATGGGCGGCAAGTTTCCGCTCTCGACTTTTCTTGCCGGCCGCGTGCGCGAAATGCTGGCCAATCCGGACGCCTGGGGCAAACTGCCGACGCCCGTGGGCGATTGGTTGCGCATCCAGCACTGGCGCTCGCTGATTCCAAACGCCGGACAATTGCTCGTTGAAACATTTCCCCGCGGATCGCGCGAATTTCTCGTTTGTTATCCCTTCGAGGGGCGGCTCGCACACCAGACGCTCGGAATGTTGATCACGCGCCGGCTGGAAAGATTGCGCCTGCGGCCGCTTGGCTTTACCGCGAACGAATATGCGCTTGCGATCTGGGGATTGCGCGATATGGGTGGCGCGGACATGGATGCACTCTTCGATGAGGACATGCTGGGCGATGATCTCGATGCCTGGCTCGCCGATTCCGCGCTCTACAAACGGACATTCCGCAATTGCGCGATCATCGCGGGGCTTATCCAGCGGCGTCAGCCGGGGACGGAAAAGACGGGCCGCCAGGTCACGTTTTCGTCCGATCTCATCTATGACGTGTTGCGCGAACATGAGCCGGATCACATCCTGTTGCAGACGACCTATCAGGACGCCGCAACCGGCCTGCTCGACATTGCGCGGCTGGCGCAAATGCTCAAGCGTGTGAAGGGGCGAATCGTGACGCGCCGCCTCGATCGCGTATCGCCGCTGGCCGTTCCCGCGCTGCTCGAAATCAGCAAGGAGATGGTGGCGGGCGAGGCGCATGAGGATTTGCTGCACGAAGCGGAAGAAGAACTGGTGAAAGAGGCAATGCGGGTTTGAGCGACGTACTGATCGAAGTGAATGGCGAGACTTTGCTGCTCGATCCGGCGGGCGCGCTCTACTGGCCTGCGGAGCGAACGCTTGTCTTCGCCGATCTGCATTTCGAAAAAGGCTCGGCCTATGCGCGCAGCGGACAAATGCTGCCGCCTTACGACACGCGCTCGACACTTGCGCGTATCGATGCGCTCATCGCGCGGCATACACCCGCGCGCGTCATTGCATTAGGTGACAGTTTCCACGACCGCAACGCCGCGGATCGTCTGGACACGCAGGAACGCGCTATTCTCTCAAGATTGGCCGGCGCGGCAGAATGGATTTGGATCGCCGGCAATCACGATCCCGCGCCACCCGACTGGCTCGGAGGCAGGATCGCGGAAGAAATAGCGATCGGCGGACTTGTGTTCCGTCATGAACCCTCGGCATCGCGCGCAGCTGGCGAGATTGCCGGGCATCTGCATCCTTGTAAGACTATTGCGCGCCGGGGACGCAGTTTAAGACGGAGATGTTTCGTGTCGGATGCTACGCGGCTGGTAATGCCGGCTTTCGGTGCCTATGCAGGCGGCCTCGATGTGCGCGACCGTGCCGTGCGCACGCTGTTCGGCGATATGTTTCTTGCGTATTTGTTAGGCGCGCGCCGCGTTTATACCGTTGCGGCGTAGGGGTGGAAGTAGCAGCGAACTTCGAGGCTCCCTTTGCGTCGTCGCGCATCCATTTCCGGCATTTTGCAGGAGGAAAATGCGCGTTGCGCATTCTCCAAATTTATTTTTTCACCGAGAACACGCTTCCGGAATTCTTCATACCGCCCGAG